>CAMCYJ010000042.1 GCA_945883815.1 Akkermansia muciniphila
CACGAACACCCGGTGGACCGGATCCGAGTCCGTGAACCCATCACGCAGGCCCGTGCACATGGGCTCTCCGGCCCCGAGGCCCGAGCGCAAGGCCACCGTGGTGGCAACTCCAGGACCTCCCATCGAAAACTCCCCACCGGCAATCCACACCATGCCGACCGGAGCCGCATTCGTCGTTATACCCACCGAACCGGACCCAGACGGGACCACTGATTGGGCTGTCGACGGAGCCACCGGCTGGGCTGCCTCCGCTGTGGTCGGAGACTCAGGTCCAGAACGCGGCCCACATCCGACCTCAAACAGCAGGCTCACCAGCACAGGCAGGCAAATCACCGAACGGGTTCGGTTAAGACGTTGCATTTGTTTTTTCTGGTGAGTCCGGGATTCAACGCCGCCATCGATCCACGCCGGCCCAAGCCAACAAGGCCATGCCGACCGGCGTCCCGGTCAGCGAAGTGGGGATGGCCGCCACCAAACCCAACACCAACGCCTTGGCCAACGCCATGCCCCAGCGATCTTTCCTGAGTTGACGCTGCAACCAGAGCGTAGGGAGGAACACCGACAAGAAAGACAACGGCACCGTCATCCACCAAGTGACCACCGCCCAATCGGCCAGATTCCACAAGTTGTCTACCGCGACCAGCAAACCTGCGGACAGCGGATGAATCGGTGGTGCCGCTGGCTGAGCCGCTGGTTCAACCGGTTTCTGCGCCGTGGTCTCGGGCAAATCGGTTTTCAAGATGGGAGGCTGGATCATCACAGGAGGGTCCCCTGGCCCGACGCTTCCCAAGGCAGGCCCAATTCCGAGAGCAGGCTGCGGAAGCCCCACTTCCGATACATCGTTCCGAGACGTTCGCGGCGGACGGCATCGGGCGACTCGATGCGCAGCGCCTGGAGATCGGGCCCTCCAACCAGATCCGTGCGGAGGGAGATGAGCCGCCGATTCCTCAGGAGCGAGTCCGCCGAGGCCTGCAAGTTCGTGCGCTGGGACTCCGACTTCACCTCGGCCAGTCGGCCCATCAGCGATTCAATGCTGTCGTATTTTTGGAGCAACTGGGTGGCGGTTTTCGACCCCACTCCTGGAACGCCGGGAATGTTGTCCACCGCATCCCCAATCAAACTCAGCCAATCGACCACTTGCTCCGGCCGAACCCCGGTCTTCGCAACGACCTCCGCAGCCGTCCAAACCTTCTCGACCTTGTCGTTGGGATTGAACAAACCCACCCGGTCACTGACCAACTGCATGAAATCCTTGTCGGAACTGGCCACGACCGTCCGCCAACCCTGCGCCTCTGCACGTCGGGCATAGGTCCCGATCCAATCATCAGCCTCCGTCTCAGGATGGCTCCACGCGGCGATACCAGCCGCCTCCAACCAACTTTCAATTTGCGGAAATTGCCGCTCGAGATCCTCCGGAGTGGGGGCCCGCTGCTGTTTGTACTCGGGCAACTCAGCCATTCGCTCGGCAGCCAAGCCGCGATCCCACAACACCAACCGATGGGTCGGACGCAGGATGTTTTCCATCTTCTGCAGCATCTTCACGAACCCGTAGATGGCATTGGTCGGCGATCCGTCTGGGGAGTTCAGGGAGCGGATCGCATAGAAGGCCCGGTAGGCATAAGCGTGGCCGTCCACCAGCAGTAGGGTGGGCAATGGATCCGTCGACGACATGTTCTAACAAGGTGCGGACAGCGCCTCGGGCAGACAAGAACACCTTTCAAAAGCAGGGGACCCGAAGCCGGGACACCGGGGACCTTGCCGGCTGGACCAAGGTTCGGAAAATTCATCAAATAGGGACAACTTCATGGAGCGACCAAAGAAAAACTCTCTTTCCTTCAGAGTTTTCCTGATTTTTCCCGCGTTGACGCTTCATTGCTCCCAGATAATCTGACGGTTCTGCTCCCACGCGGATTCCCGCGTTCTCATCCAAAGACACAACTAGCGATTATGCCGAAAGCTCTGAAATACGTTTACACCTGGGGTAACAAAAAAGCCGATGGCGATGGCTCCATGAAGGCCCTCCTGGGCGGCAAGGGTGCCAACCTGGCCGAAATGACCCGCATTGGTCTCCCGGTGCCTCCGGGATTCACCGTCACCACCGAGGTGTGCACCTACTTCTACGCCCACAAGAAGACCTACCCGAAGGAACTCCAGTCCCAGATGGAGGCCGGCGTGGTCAACATGGAGAAGATCATGGGCACCAAGTTCGGTGCCACTTCCGGCATGCCGCTGCTGCTGGCAGTCCGCTCCGGCGCCCGGGATTCCATGCCCGGCATGATGGACACCATCCTGAATCTGGGTCTCAACGACCAGTCCGTGGTGGCTTTGGAGGCCGCGACCAAGAACGCCCGCTTTGCGTGGGATTGCTACCGCCGCTTCATCCAGATGTACGGCGACGTCGTGCTCGGGGTGCAGAAGCGCGAAGGTGAAGACCATGAGCCGTTCGAGACGGTCATCCATGAGTTCAAGCACGAGAAGTACCACGCCGACATCGAGGACTCCAAGCTGACCGCCGAAGACCAGCAGGAACTCGTCAAGCGCTTCAAGGCGCTGGTCAAGGAGCGCACCGGCAAGGTGTTCCCCAACAACCCGTGGGATCAGTTGCGCGGCGCCGCCGGTGCCGTGTTCAGCTCCTGGATGAACGACCGCGCGATCGTCTATCGCCGCAAGTACAACATCCCCGCTGAGTGGGGAACCGCTGTCAACGTGCAGGCGATGGTGTTCGGCAACACCGGTGAGACCTCCGGTTCCGGCGTGGCCTTCACCCGCAACCCGGCCAACGGTGTCAACGAGTTCTACGGCGAGTTCCTGGTCAACGCCCAGGGCGAAGACGTGGTCGCCGGCGTCCGCACCCCGGAGCCCGTCCTCAAGCTGAAGAATGTGATGCCCAAGTCCTATGCCGAGCTGCTCGACGTCCGCAAGACGCTGGAGAAGCACTTCAAGGACGTGCAGGACATCGAGTTCACCATCCAGGAAGGCAAGCTGTTCATGCTCCAGACCCGCAACGGCAAGCGCACCGCTGCAGCGGCTCTGAAGTTCGCGGCCGACATGGTCAAGGAGAAGCTCATCGACTGGGAAACGGCCGTGATGCGCAATCCGGCCGATCAGCTCGAGCAGCTCTTGGCTCCCATCTTCGACCTCGCTGACGTGAAGAAGGCCAAGGTCATCGCCACCGGTCTCCCGGCCGGCCCCGGCGCCGCCACCGGCAAGATCTACTTCAACGCCGAACGCTCCGTCCAGGCTGCGGAAAAGGGTGAAAAGGTCCTGCTGGTCCGCGTCGAAACCTCCCCGGAAGATCTCCGCGGCATGATCGCGGCCGAGGGCATCTTGACCGCCCGTGGCGGCGTTTCCTCTCACGCCGCATTGGTTGCCCGCCAGATGGGTAAGGTTTGCGTCTGCGGCGCGGCTGCCGTGCACATCGACTACGACAAGAAGACCGCCACCATCGATGGCCACACCTTCAGCGAAGGCGACTTCCTGTCCATCGACGGCACCTCCGGCCTGGTTTACGCCGGCCAGATCAAGACCGCTCCGTCCGAGATCGTCTCGGGCCTCCTGAACGGCGACAAGGCCGCCCAGAAGACCGAGAAGTACAAGAACTACGTCCAGCTCATGGACTGGTGCAAGAAGGCCACCCGCATGTCCGTGCGCACCAACGCCGATACCCCGGAGCAAACCTCCCAGGCCATCGCGTTCGGAGCCGAGGGCATCGGGCTCACCCGCACTGAGCACATGTTCTTCGAAGGCGATCGCATCGACGCGATGCGCGAGATGATCCTCGCCGACAACCTGCCGGCCCGCGAAGCCGCCCTGGCCAAGCTCCTCCCGTACCAACGCGAGGACTTCTTCGGCATCTTCAAGGCGCTGAAGGGCTTCCCGGCCACGATCCGCTTCCTCGATCCCCCGCTGCACGAGTTCCTGCCGCACTCCAAGGAGCAGCAGATGGACCTCTCCCGCAAGCTGGACATCCCGGTCGAGAAGATCATGGCCCGCGTGCACGAGCTGCACGAGTTCAACCCCATGCTCGGTTTCCGTGGTTGCCGCCTTGGCATCAAGTACCCGGAGATCACCCGCATGCAGGCCCGCGCTGTCCTCGAGGCCGCGGCCGACGCGACCAAGAAGGGCTTCAAGGCCAAGCCCGAGATCATGATCCCGCTGGTGGGCTTCAAGAAGGAGCTCGATTTGCAGGTCGAGATCGTCCACCAGGTCGCCGAGTTGGTGCAGAAGGAGAAGAAGGTGAAGATCGCCTACTCCGTCGGCACCATGATCGAGATCCCGCGCGGTGCCCTGACCGCCGACGAGATCGCCCAGACCGCCGAGTTCTTCAGCTTCGGCACCAACGACCTCACGCAGACCTGCCTCGGCATGTCGCGTGACGACTCCGGCTCCTTCCTCGGCGCCTACACCGAGAACGAGATCGTGAAGAAGAATCCGTTCGCCTCCATCGACCAGACTGGCGTCGGCCAGCTGGTGAAGATCGCGGCCGAGAAGGGCAATGCGACCCGCCCGGGCATCAAGCTCGGTATTTGCGGCGAGCACGGCGGCGACCCGGATTCGGTGAAGTTCTGCCACCGCGTGGGTCTGACCTACGTGAGCTGCTCCCCGTACCGTGTGCCGGTGGCCCGCCTCGCGGCGGCCCAGGCGGCCATCGAAGACAAGCGCAAGGCGGCCACGACTAAGGCCCCGGCCAAGGTCAAGGCCCCGGCCAAGAAGAAGCGCTAAGCACTTCCGCCACAGCCGGTTCTCAAACCGACAGGCGGATTTCCAAAGAGGCCGCCCGGAGCAATCCGGGCGGCTTTTTTATGGCCCATCCATGGCCCATCCGTAACCGAGGCGCGCGGCTAGAAAAGCCTGATCTCCCATCCACACCGGCGCAGAGCGTAGAAGCCGGTCGGATCATCCCGATCCATTGCCCACGGCCGGTCCGCTGAAAATCAGCCCGGTCTACTTGGACTCCGGCAGCAGCCCCTGCTTCTCGCGCCAGTTGCGCTCGAGCCGCACCTTCACGGTCGCATGGACCGCATTGGTCACGGCATCCAAATGGGTGCGGGCATCGGACCATCGCCCCGCCTTGATTTGCCAACGGGCCATGTGCAGCCGAACCCCTTCACGCTCTTCATCCAACGTGGCCAGACGCAAGGCATTGGTCCAGGCCCCGAGTCCGGATTCGATCACCGCCAACTCGGCCGCCTTCCGCACAACCTCGTTGGTGGCCGGCGCGGATTTCACCCCATACCAGGTCTGGGCGACATCGGAGGCCAGTTTGAAATCCAACGGACGCAATGCGGTGGCCTTGGCATAGAACCCAAAGGCCTTCTTGAACACTCCCTGCTCGTCGACGCCGTAATACTTCTCGGCGTCGCGACGGAAGAGATAGGTCACCGTCCCGAGGGAATGCCAGTACTGGGCCTCGTTGGGCTTCAATTCGATGGCCTTCTCGAAATACGGGAAGGCCTTCTCGATAGGACCGCGGTGCGCATAATGACCCGCCAGGTTGTTCCAGACGGCCGGATTGGACGGATCCATGGCCCGCGCCTTCTCCCACTGATCGGCCATGGCGAATTCATCGCCGATGTCGCCCAGGAAACTGCCGTAGGCAATCACCGCTCGAGCGTGCTTCGGGTTCTTCTCCATGAAGGCGGTGTAGCGCTTGCGCACCTCTTCATGGCGAGCGTCGATCCGCGCCTTGAGTTCCGCACTCACCTCAGCGCCGTCGGGCAGCGCATCCAACCACCGTTCCACTTCGTCACTGACCTGGTCGTCCAGCCGGAGGATTACTTGAAATTCGGCTTCCACCGGATCGTTGGTGGCGTTCGTCGGAACCGTGATCCCCGCCCGCTCCACCAACGCCGTGTTCAGCAACGCGGTTTTGTTGGTGGCCAACAGAAGGCTCAAGGCCCCGGCGAGGACATCGCTCATGGAAGGTACGCTAACACAATAACCCCGTGAACGCACTGCTTTGTCACCGGAGCCTTGTAACCTCAGATATCCCGGATGGGTCTGGATCAGAGTACTGACTGTTCGAAAAAATTCGGACAGCCAACTCCGATCAACACACATGAACAAACGCATCATTGCCCTACTGGCTGCCCTGATCAACCTGAGCTTCGCCCCATTGTCCGCCGAAGACGCCAAGCCTGCCGCCCCTGCCGCCCCGCCGGCTCCGACCGCCGAAAAGGTGGACAAGAAGGGCAAGGGCGCCCGCGAAGACTGGGACAAACTCACCGAGGCCGAAAAAGCCGAGAAACTCAAGGAGCGCAAGGCCAAGATGGAAGCACGTCTCAAGGACCTGAAGGCCAAGAAGACCGCCGGCACCTTGACCGACAAGGAGACTCAGCAATTGGAGCGCCTCGAAAAGCAAGCCGCCCGCGGTGACCGGCCTCCAGGTGACCGTCCCGCTGGTGGCAAGCGCCCCAAGAAGGGCGAGGCCAAAGACAAGTAAGCGGGACAATCTGCTCTGGAACGGTTGAACCGACCGTCAGCACAACGCCGCCCATCCGGGCGGCGTTTTCATTGACCCGAGTCATCCAGATTGGAATGGCTCAGACCGTTCGGAGTCCGCCCCGGGATTCCAGGAGCGAACCACCACCTCGACCCGTGCTTACCAATGGGCGCGGAAGGCAAACCGGGGAGCGCAGTAAACCGGAGCCGGTGCATAGATCACCGGAGCCGGCGCATACACCACAGGCGCAGGCGCATAAGTCACCACGGGAGCCGGGGCATAGACGACCGGCGCGGGCGCATAAACCACAGGAGCCGGAGCATAGACCACCGTCGGAGGCGGGGGAGGCGGCGCAGAGTAAACAACGACTGGAGCAGCTACGGAAACAAACCCTCCACCGTGGTGAGGGTGCCCACCCCAACGACCAGGACCGCCTCCATTTACGTATCCATATCCGCCTCCGGAGCCAGCGGAAACCCCGACTCCGATGCCCCCTCCCCAGCTTCCGACGCTGACGCCCCAGGAGACGTTACCGGCGTTGAGGGTGGCAGTGACCGTGGCTGACCACGCAAACAGCGCGGCCGCAACAACAGAGGATTTGTTCATGCAGTGGGTCCCAAGAAGGGCCCACAATGCTGTCGGACGCGACGGATGGGCGTTTATTCAGTGGACCCCGAGACGGGCCAGCAACCGGTTGTGGATGTCTCCGAAACCACCGTTGCTGAAAACGCACACCACATCACCCGGGCGGGCACCGGAACCCACATGATCCACAATGGACTCAACGGTCGGCAAATAGGCGGCCGGCTTGCCGGTGAGGCGCAAGTCTTGCATGAGCTTTTCCGGGTCGAGGCGCTCGCCCAAGGGCAACTGCTCCAACCGGGCCACCTCGGCCACTACCACCGCGTCAGCCCGTTCCAGAGCATCCACCAACTCCTGCTGGAAGACATTGCGACGGGTTGTGTTGGAACGGGGCTCGAACACCGCCCAGATGCGGCGACCGGGAAACTTCACCCGCAACGCACGGACCGTTTCGCGAATGGCGGTGGGATGGTGACCAAAATCGTCGATCACCGTCACCCCGCCGGCCTCCCCCCGCACCTCCATCCGGCGTTTGACGCTGAGGAAGGAGTCGAAGGCCGATTGGATGACCGAATCGCGAATGCCGCAATGACGGGCCGCAGCGGTGACCGCCAAGGCATTGCGCACATTGAGTTCGCCCACCATCGGAATCCGGAACCGGGTGCCGCCCAACTCAAACTCCGAACTGTCGTCCTTCAGCACCAGTCCGCTGGCCTTCAATTCATTGGCCGCACCGAGGCCGAAGCGCTTGACCGGGCAGTGCCGAACATCGAGCAGCGGGGTGATGTTGGCTTCGTCGCCATTGGCCAAGAGAAGCCCATTGCGTGGGATCAGGTGGATGAACCGACGGAAACTCAACTGGATGTCGGCCAACGTCGGGAAGATGTCGGCGTGGTCGAACTCCAGGTTGTTCACAATCGCCACCTCCGGCAGGTAGTGGACGAACTTCGAGCGCTTGTCGAAGAAGGCCGTGTCGTACTCGTCGCCCTCGATGACAAACCACTCCGAGTCGGTAAACCGCGCTCCCTGCCCCAAATTCCGAGGAATACCACCAATGAGGAACGACGGATTCAACCCTGCGCTCTCCAGCACCCAGGCCAACAGCGAGGCGGTCGTGGTCTTGCCGTGCGTGCCGGTCACCACCAGGGAGCGGCGACCCCGGATGAAGAATTCCTTCAACAATTCGGGCAGCGAGCAGTAGCGCAACTTGCGTTCGAGCACCGCCTCGGCCTCGGGATTGCCTCGGGAAATGGCATTGCCAACCACCACCAAGTCGGGGCGGTGGGCCAGGTTGACTTCGGTGTATCCGGCCATCACCCGAATGCCCCGCTCGGCCAGGAACGTGGACATCGGCGGGTAGATCACATCTTGATCCGAACCGGTGACCTGATACCCGAGCTCGTGCATGGCAACCGCCGCGCTGGCCATCGCGGTGCCGCCGATCCCAATGAAGTGAACGCTGCGAAGATTCCCGAACACGGTCCAAGGCTAGGGACAGGCTTCAGAAAGCCCAAGCCTCAAAGGCGTTTTCTGGGATGTGCAACACAGCAAGCGGCCGGGGAGGATGGTCAATAATCACTTTGCGCGATGAAGTTCCGACCGCATCCTCGCGGTCATGTCAGTGAGCCAAGCGCCGCTCCGGATTGCGGACAGCGCCTTGGGAAAGCCGGCCTTTCCCATCCATCCCGAACTTGATGCTGCGATCACCCGATCCCAGAGCTACCTGCTATCCGAGCAGAAGCCTGAGGGCTACTGGGTGGGCGAACTGATGGTCGATGTGACCCTGGTTGCCGACATGGTGGCCTTCTACCACTGGTGGGGCAAAGTCGATGCGGGTTGGCAGCGCAAGGCGGTCCACCACATTTTCGAGAAACAGCTCCCGGACGGCGGATGGAACATTTATCCCCATGGCCCGGCCGAGGTGAACGCCACCGTGAAGGCCTACTTGGCGCTGAAGCTGGCCGGCATCCCCACCACCGATCCCCGGATGCTCCGAGCTCGGGAAATGGCCCGTTCCCTAGGCGGCGTGCCGCGGATGAACACCTTCTCCAAGCTCTACCTGGCCCTCATTGGTCTGGTGACTTGGGAGCACGTGCCCACCATCCCGTGCGAGGTGCTCCTCATCGGAAAGTGGTTCCACGTCAACTTCTGGGAGATGAGCAACTGGTCGCGGGCCATGCTCATTCCGCTGGCCATCATCAACCACTTCCGGCCCACCCGGAAACTGGCGGTGGATCTCGATGAACTCTTCCCCAACGGAAAGTGGGAACTCGAGGAAACCCTGCATCCGCGCTATTTCGACTTTTCGCTGCGCAACATCTTCCTGTGGCTCGACCGACTGCACAAATTCGCCGAATGGGTGAGTCGCCAAGGCCTCCATCCATTCCGCGATCGAGCGCTCAAGCGGGCCGAGACATGGATGCTGGAGCGGTTCGAAGGCAGCGATGGCCTGGCGGCGATCTTCCCGGCGATGCTCAACGCGCTCATCGCGCTCATCGCTCTGGGCTATCCCGACGATCACCCGCAAGTCATCCGAGCCCACCACGAGCTCCAGAAGCTCATGCACTTCACGGAAGATTCCGTGCGCATCGAGCCGTGCTTCTCACCGGTGTGGGACAGTGCCATCGTGGCGATTTGCCTCCGTGAGTCCGGCGTCCCGGCCCATCACCCCAAGCTCAGCCGTTCGGCCGAGTGGTTGATGGACAAGGAAATCCGTTTCCGGGGCGACTGGATCCACAAAAACCCGGCCAACGTCGAAGCCTCCGGTTGGGTGTTCGAATTCGCCAACCAGTGGAACCCGGACGTGGACGACACGGCTATGGTCATTCTGGCCCTGCGGCTCACCCCTAGTAGCGACCGGAAACGGCGCGATGAATGCCGCGACCGGGCCATCCGGTGGATGATGACCTTCCAGTGCCGGGACGGCGGTTGGGCGGCCTTCGACAAGGACTGCACCAAGTCCATCCTCGAGAAGGTGCCCTTCGCCGACCACAACGCCATGCTCGATCCCGAGTGCGCCGACATCACCGCGCGCATCCTCGAGCTTCTGGGCTACGAGGGTTGGGATCAGAATTGCCCACAAGTCCAGCGCGCCATCGCCTACCTGAAGGGGCAGCAGGAAACCGACGGTTCCTGGTACGGCCGCTGGGGGGTGAACTACATCTACGGCACCTGGCAAGTGCTCCGGGGCATGCGGGCCATGAACTGGAACATGAACGAGCCCTGGTTGAAACGCGGCGCCGATTGGCTGCGCAGCGTCCAACTGCCCGACGGCGGTTGGGGCGAGCGTTGCAACACCTACGACGACCCCATCTTCAAGGGCACCGGGCCCGCCACCGCCTCCCAAACCGCCTGGGCCATCATGGGCCTGTGCGCCATGGGCGATCCCACCGATCCGGCCATCCACCGAGGGGTCGACTGGCTCATCCGCAACCACAACGAGGATGGTTCATGGACCGAGGATGAGATCACCGGGACCGGATTCCCGTGCGTGTTCTACCTGAAGTACGACATGTATCGGAACGCCTGGCCGCTGCTAGGCTTGGCCACTTATCGCAAGCTGTGCCGCGGTGAATCCCCCGGCCAAACCTCCTGATTCAGCGCCCTCTTGCCCACTGGCCCCGACTTCGGTTTCTTGACGCTCTGGCTCACAAACCGCAGTTTGCCGACAAAACGCCGCTTTCTCCCCAAGCATCTCTGTCAATGAGCACTCCGCACAACCTGTTCAACACCCTTCAATCCTTCGATCTGGGCAATGGCCATACCGGCCAGTTCTACAGCCTCCCTGCCCTGGAAAAGGCCGGCGTGGGCCCGATCTCCAAACTCCCGGTCTCCGTCCGACTGGTGCTGGAGAGCGTTCTGCGCAACTGCGACGGGCTGAAGGTTCAGGAGGCCAATGTGCGCGAACTGGCCAACTGGAAGGCCAATGAATCCCGGACCGCCGAGATTCCCTTCGTGGTGGCGCGCATCGTCCTGCAGGACTTCACCGGCGTGCCGCTGCTGGTGGACTTGGCGGCCATGCGCTCGGCGGTGGCCAAGCTGGGCAAGAACCCCAAGATCATCGAGCCCTTGGTGCCGGTAGACCTCGTGGTCGACCACTCGGTGCAGGTGGATTTCGCCGGCTCCGGTGACTCGCTGCAAAAGAACCTCGATCTGGAGTTCACCCGCAACCGCGAGCGCTACCAGTTCCTCAAGTGGGGCATGCAAGCCTTCGACACCTTCAAGGTCGTTCCCCCGGGCATTGGCATCGTCCACCAGGTCAACCTGGAGTATTTGGCCAAGGGCGTCCTGAGTGCTGGCGGCGTCTACTATCCCGACACGCTCGTGGGCACCGATTCCCACACCACCATGATCAATGGTCTGGGCATCGTCGGCTGGGGCGTGGGCGGCATCGAGGCCGAGGCCGGCATGCTGGGCCAGCCGGTGTATTTCCTGACCCCCGATGTCGTGGGCGTTCACCTGACCGGCGCCATTCGTGAGGGCGTCACCGCCACCGATGTGGCGCTGACCGTCACGCAAATGCTCCGCAAGGCCAAGGTCGTCGGCAAATTCGTGGAGTTCTTCGGCCCGGGTGCGGCGGCGCTGCCGCTGGTGGATCGCGCCACCATCGCCAACATGGCCCCCGAATACGGCGCGACCATGGGCTTCTTCCCCATCGATGACGAATGCGTCAACTACCTCCGCGCCACGGGCCGCACCGAGGAGCAAGTCTCCCTCTACAAGAACTACTACCAGGCCCAAGGCTTGTGGGGCATGCCACAAAAGGGGCAGATCGAGTACTCCCAGGTGGTCGAGCTCGACCTCTCCACCGTGGTTCCCAGCGTGGCCGGACCGAAGCGCCCGCAAGACCGAATCGAGCTGCAGAACCTCAAGTCCAGCTTCGTGGGATCGTTCAGCAAACCGGTGACCGAGAGTGGCTTCGGCAAGAAGGCCGAAGAATTCGCGTCGGTCAGCGCCGAGGTCCATGGCTCGCACATCGGACATGGCTCGGTGCTCATCGCCGCCATCACCAGCTGCACCAACACCTCCAACCCCACGGTCATGCTGGCCGCGGGCTTGCTGGCCAAGAAGGCCATTGAGAAGGGCCTGAAGCTCAACCCGTCGGTGAAGTCGTCGCTGGCTCCGGGCAGCCGGGTGGTCACCGACTACCTGAACAAGACCGGTCTCCAGACCTACCTCGACCAGCTGGGCTTCCAGACCGTCGGCTACGGCTGCACCACCTGCATCGGCAACTCTGGTCCGCTCGACGCCAAGATCGAGGAGGCCGTGGTGAAGAACGATTTGGTGGCCGCCTCGGTCCTGTCGGGCAACCGCAACTTCGAAGCCCGCGTCCATCAGAACATCAAGGCCAACTTCCTGATGTCGCCACCGCTCGTGGTGGCCTTCGCGCTGGCCGGCCGGGTCGACAAGGATCTGACCACCGAGCCCATCGGCGAGGGTACGAACGGACCGGTGTTCCTGAAGGACATCTGGCCCAGCCTGACCGAGGTGCGCGACACCTTGCAGGCGGCCCTCAAGCCCGAGGTCTTCCGCGCGCTCTACACCGACTTCGCGGCCCAGAACCCGAAGTGGAACGAGATTTCCTCGAGCGTGGGCAACGTGTACGAGTGGGACCGCAATTCCACCTACATCCAGGAGCCTCCGTTCTTCACGCAGTTCGGCATGGAGGCCGGCACCATCGCCGAGATCCGCGGGGCCCGTGCGCTGGGCATCTTCGGGGATTCGGTGACCACCGACCACATCTCCCCGGCCGGCGCCATCAAGAAGAGCTCCCCGGCGGGCCGGTTCCTGGTCGACAACGGCGTCGAGTTCGTCGACTTCAACAGCTACGGCAGCCGCCGCGGCAATGACCGCATCATGACCCGCGGCACCTTCGCCAATGTCCGCATCAAGAACCTGATGCTCGGCGGCGAAGAGGGTGGCAACACCTTCGGCCCCGATGGCCAGAAGACCTCGATCTACGACGCGGCCGTCGCCTATCAAGCCGCTGGCACCCCGCTCATCGTGATCGCGGGCCAAGAGTACGGCACCGGTTCCAGCCGCGATTGGGCCGCCAAGGGCACCAACTTGCTCGGCGTGAAAATCGTTGTGGCCCAGAGTTTCGAGCGCATCCACCGCTCCAACCTGGTGGGCATGGGCGTGCTGCCGCTGCAGTTCAAGGACGGCGCCAGCGCCCAGAGCCTGAAACTGGACGGCACCGAGACCTTCGACGTCATCGGTCTCAGCCCCGCCGTGAAGCCACAGCAAGACCTGACCCTCCGCATCACCCGCAAGTGCGGCACGGTGGAGAACATCGCGGTGGCCTGCCGCATCGATACCCCCATCGAAATCGAATACTACCAGCACGGGGGCATCTTGCCCTACGTCTTGCGCCAGCTCGTGGCCAAGGCATGATTGGCCTTCCAGCGAATCCTCCTTCGGGAGAATTCGCCACTCCACCGAAGAACCCGCGGCATCGGTCGAAAGACCTGAAGCCGCGGGTTTTTTGTGCCCGCCAACCCAAGTGCCGCAAAGGATCTGGCACAAGGGAACCTCGGTCCGACGCCATCCTTGTCGGACGTGGGCAGCTCGGCCATGGTCCAGCCATGCGTTTCATTGGCGGCGTCATCGAGAAGCTCCAACGTCACCCCAAGCGGATCGTCTTTCCGGAAGGAACCGAGCCCCGGGTCATTCAGGCCGCCCGCCAGTTCTTTTCCCTGCGCCTTGGGGCACCGATCTTGTTGGGCGACCGACTGGCCATCAAAGAGGCCGCCGCCGCGCTCAATGTTTCGCTGGAAGGCATTCGCCTGATCAACCCCTCGGAAAGCCCTGATCTCGATAGCTTTGTGCGGCGCTTCATGCTCTTGCGTCGGGGCAAAGGCATCGAAGAACAGGAAGCCCGCGAAGCCATGATCAAGCCGAACTACTTCGGTGCCATGATGGTGGCCATGAAGCAGGCCGACGGTCTGGTTTCCGGAGCCAACGAAATCTCCGGCGGGGTTCTCCGACCGCTCTTTCAAATCATCAAGGTCGCGCCAAAAACCACGACGGCCTCTTCCTGCATGGTCATGGAGGTCGAAGACACCCGCTTCGGCGACCGGGGCGTGCTCTTCATGGGTGATTGCGGCGTCATCCCCGAACCCACCGTCGATCAATTGGCCGACATCGCCATCTCGACAGCGCGCCTCGCCCGGCAAATCTCAGGAGTCCGCCCCCGCGTGGCGTTGCTGAGCTACTCCACCAAGGGCAGCGCCACTCAACCGAGCCTGATGAAGGTCAAGGCCGCCACAGGTTTGGCTCAGCAGAAAGCCCACGATATGGGCTTCGAAGCCGACTTCGACGGCGAGCTGCAAGTCGATGCCGCACTCATCCCGGAGATCGCCTTGCGCAAGCTGCCCGACAGCAAGGTGGCCGGAAAAGCCAACGTCCTCATCTTCCCCGACCTGAACTCGGGAAACATCGCCAGCAAGCTCATCCAGCACGTGGCCCGGGCCAACGCCTACGGCCAGATCCTGCTGGGTCTGGACCGACCCGCTGCCGACTTGTCGCGCGGCAGCAGTTCTCACGACATCCTGGGCGTGGCCGCCATCGTGGGCTTGCAAAGCATCGACTACCAGCAGCTCTACCCGGGATCCGGCGAGAACCTGCCGGGCGACCTCTGAACCCTACCCCAACTTCCGCACCACCAGAGCCCCTCCGACCCATGCTCCAGAACCTGCTGACTCCCCGGGTCTTCATAGCAGCCACCCGCCAGAACGACGGCAAGACCACCACCTCGCTCGGTCTCCTGGCGGCATTGCAGCGACGCTACGGGCGAGTGGGCTACATCAAGCCGGTGGGTCAGCGCTTCGTGGAAATCGACGAGCAGAAAATCGACGAGGACGCCGTGATCATGGACCGCGTCTTCCGTCTCAATTGCCCGCTGGTGGACATGTCGCCCATCGCGGTGGAACCCGACTTCACCCGCAAGTACTTGCAATCGTCCAACCTCGAGGCCTTGGTCAAGCGCATCCACAAGGCCTTCGATCGCGTGGCTTGGGAGAAGGACTTTGTCCTCTGCGAAGGCACGGGGCACGCCGGCGTCGGCAGCGTCTTCGATCTTTCCAACGCCAACGTCGCCAAGCTGCTCAACGCCAAGGTGGTCATCGTGACCCGCGGCGGCATCGGCCAGCCCATCGACGAAACGGTGATGAACCACGCCCTCTTCAAACAAGAGGGGGTTCAGGTCATCGGAGTCATCATCAACAAGGTGCTGCCCGAGAAGCTCGACTACATCACCGAGTTCGCGCAGCGCGGACTCAAGCGCAAGGGGCTCGAACTCCTGGGCGTGGTTCCCTACCAACCCATCCTCTCACGCCCAACGCTTGGGGCCATCGCCGACGAACTGGAAGCGGAGATCCTCGTCGGAAAATCCCCGCTGACCCAAATCGTCAATCAGGTGGTCATCGGAGCCATGGGTGCCGAACGGGCCAAGACCCTGCTCAAACCCAACGTGGTGATGATCGTGCCTGCCGACCGGGAGGACATCTTGAATGCGGCCACCGAACACATGAAGGCCACCAAGGCCCCCATCGCCGGCATCGTCTTGTCGGACGACATCAAGCCGACCCCCTCGATGCTCAAACAACTTCGGGAACTCCCCTGCCCGGTGATCATTACCAACAAGGACAGCTACCACGCGGCATCGGTCGTCCACGATTTGATCGTCAAGACCCGGCCCGACGACAGCCAGAAGATCCAACTCATCCAGGAGATCATTTCCAAGAACGTGAACCTGAACCGGATCCTCAACGCGTTGTAAGCCACGCTCTACCGGACCGATCGTTCCGGCTCAATACCGGTACCCGATGGACAACTGACCGTAGACGGCTCCGTCGCCATTGAACTGCAGACGGACGTCATTGAGCACGAAGCGTCGATCAATCATCCAACCGCTCTCGAGCGAAGCGTAGAAACCCTTCAGTCCACCCCAACGCGCCCCGACACCAGTGCGAATCTCCCGGTAGGTGGCCATCTGATCGTCCATGGCGGGCAGGCCATTGTCCCGGCCATACGTCGGATTCAGGTGGTAAGCCCCACCCATCATCTCGGCCCCGATGTGGAAGGTCCAATCAGCCGACGGGCGGTATTGAATTTGCGGCCGCGGCAGCAGCAACGACAACGTCCACTGGTCGGCGAAGCGCCAACGCACGCCCGGCCCACCCACCACCGGGATGTCCCGCCGCGGATCCACACTGGCCGAGAAGAACACTTGCAGGTCGGGATTCACCGTGTAAGCCACCCCGCCGATGAACGGCGCGTTGAAATCGTCACCGCTAATTTGTTCGAAATCGGAATAAAGACCCGGGGACACCTCTCCAAAGGCCTGCCAACCCTCACGAAAACGCCACGACACCGAGATCGGGAGAGCCACCGACTGCAAATTGGCCGGCAGCGGATTGCCCGGATCACGTCCAAAGTCCCAGCGCGCGTACGCCGCACCGACCCCCCAATTGAATTCGGCCGCCGGATTGAAGACCCCCTTGTACTCCAGCCGGGTGCGGGTGGCATTGAGATTGCCCAACTCGCGGGTTCCCAAACGGATATCGGAACCGGCCGAGTAGCCGGTGTTCACTTCAAGGTTTCCCGTGTAGGGCGCGGCGGCGAATCGATCCTGGGCCCAAGCACTGCCGACAGCCACCGACGCGGCCACCATCATGGAAACGGTTTTCATTGAAGGGCCTGACTGTCCACACGTGTCGCGAAAGTGCAACCCATTGTCGTCCGTCGATCAGCTTCCCGGCCAGCGCAGCACCCGAACCGGAGTTCTGGCCGGCCATTCCGTTCCTGGAGGCACATCCACCAACCCATTGGCCCGGGACAAGGACAGCAAAATGTGCGAGGCCTGAACCCCGGCCGAACACACCTGACCTGCATCATCCAGAATCACCCGCATGAAGTGGCGTCGATTGCCTGGATTGGAAAGCGGGGCCGAAAGCGTGCCCAGGATAGTCGGCGACTCCGAACAAGCTTGTCCCTGCAGCCGACGCAGGGCTGGCAAGGCCATTAGCACTGCCGTCACAAAGGTTGAAACCGGATTCCCCGGCAATCCAACGAGAGGCACCCCCCGCAGCGATCCGAAGAACAGTGGTTTCCCAGGCTTGATGGCCACCCGGAAAAAATCGAACTGCCCCCCCAACCGTTCCCAGGCCGGTCGCAGAAAATCCCGATCCCCCACCGAAGCGCCCCCGGCGGTGACCACCAGATCTCCCCGGGACACCGCCGAATCCAGCCCAGCCATCGTCGCCTCCAACTGGTCTGGAAGCACTGGAAGCACCACTACCTCCGCGCCCGCGGATCGAAAGAGCGACGCCAGCAGCACCGAATTGCTGTCGTGGATCTGCCCTGAGGCCAACGGACTCCCCGGCGGTTGCAACTCATCCCCGCAAACCACCACCACCACCCGAACCTTTCGGTGCACCCGAACCTCGGCATGCCCCGCCGCCGCGGCCAGAGCCAACTGAGGCGGACCCATCCGCTGTCCGACGTCCAGCAACCGGGTTCCCACCCGGAAGTCTTCCCCCCGAAACCGCACGTTTTCCCACGGCTGGACCCCATCCAGGAAACGAATCCGCCCATCGACCTCCCGCTCCGTATCCTCCTGCATCACCACCGCATCCGACCCCGCCGGCATCGGAGCCCCCGTCAGAATCCGAGCACACTCCCCCGCCCCCAAAGACCGATCGGCAGCACAGCCTGCCGCCACCTCGAAACAACACGGCAGGCAAACACCGCCCCCCGGCACCTCCGATGCCCGCACCGCGTACCCATCCATGGAAGCCGTATCGAATCCCGGCAACTCCACCCGAGCCGTGACCTCCTCGGCCAAACAGCATCCCAGCGCATCCGTTAACGACATCGAAACCACAGAAACCGGAACCAGAGGCTTCAAAACCCGCTCCAACGCATCTTCGTAAGTGATCATAACCCATCGGAAAGCTCAGAACCGGAACCCTCCAGCCCCCACCCTTCCCACCCCAGGCCCTTTCCGCAAGCCTCGGAGCCTGTCCCTATTGATCCTACCCCTATCCGTCTGGAAGCCTGTCCCTATTAATCCTCCCGATTGATCCCCTTTCTCCCAAACCCCCCCAGCAACGCAGTGGGAGCAGTAGTAGGAGCAGCAATAGTAGCCGTGGCAGAAATGGCATTGGCAGTAGCGGCGACCGAAGCAGCAGCGGGACTGAGCCGGAGCGAGCATAGGAACGTCGACACCTTGCTCCCCCTCGCGCGCAGCGCGAAAGCACCTCCTATCCCAACGTTCCCTGCGAGCGCAGGACCAGTCCCGCGGACCCAACCCACGACCCACCTTCCCACCCACCTTCCTACCCACACCAGAAGTCTTGGAGCCTGTCCCTATTGATCCCCTTTCTCCCAAAAACCCCAGCAACGCTGTAGTAGCAATAATAGCCGTGGCAGAAATGGCATTGGCAGTAGCGGCGACCAAAGAAGCAGCGGGACTGAGCCGGAGCGAGCATAGGAACGTCGACACCTTGCTCCCCCTCGCGCGCAGCGCGAAAGCACCTCCTATCCCAATGTTCCCTGCGAGCGCAGGACCAGTCCCGCGGACCCAACCCAAGAACCCAACCCAAGAACCCAACCCAAGAACCCACCAGCCCGGACAGGAGGGTCCGGACAAGGAAAACTCCAGACTTGCCCCATCGATCACCAACCCCTAATTTGGTTTTTCAAGATAAACGGAAACGCTTACAGGGAGGTATAAGGCTTCCCGACACCGAATCATGTCTGAGAAAAACAAAACCATCGCCGAACACCGCATCCACGCAAAAGACACTGGCTCTGCCGATGTCCAGATTGCCCTTCTCACCGAGAAGATCAACTCCCTGACGGAGCATCTTCAGAAGAACAAGAAGGATCACAGCAGCCGTCGCGGCATGTTGCTCATGGTGGGCAAGCGCCGCAGCCTGTTGGATTATCTGAACCGCACGGATTCGGCCCGCTATCAGGCGCTGACCAAGAAGCTGAAGCTCCGAAAGTAATTTTTGCGACACCGGGCCACCAACCCGGTTTTCGCTTTAGGACACCCTGCAGGCCACGATTGCCGCGACCACAGGATTGTTCGGATTGTCCAAAGCGGACAATTGCGGAGGCAGCGCCCATTCGACGCGCGCGTGAAGTCCTCCGCACCAAAACCCAAAAGACGCGTCAAAGAAGTTAGAAAGAAACGCCCGGTCCGCCCGGGAAATTTCACTCGCTCTCCACCGACGAATCTTCCCCCGTTCAGGAAGATCCACCGGAGATCGAGTGAAGTTCCTCAGGGCGGTCGGGCAACTGCTAGTATGTCCCATACCGTTCAAATCCCCGTCGGTGGTCAACACATCACCATCGAAACCGGCCGCTTTGCAAAGCAGGCCGACGGCGCCGTCACCGTTCAACTCGGCGAAACCATCATCCTCACCGCAGCCGTTGCGGCCTCCAAGGCCAAGCCCGGTCAGGATTTCTTCCCCCTCACCGTGGATTACCGCGAAAAGGCAGCGGCCGCTGGCCGTTACCCCGGCGGTTACTTCAAGCGTGAAGGCCGTCCCTCCGAGAAGGAGATCCTCACCTGCCGCCTGACCGATCGTCCCATCCGCCCGCTCTTCCCCAAGGGCTGGTACAACGAAGTCCAGGTCCAATCGCTGTTGCTCTCGGCCGACGGCCAGAACGACGCCGACATCCTCTCCATCCTCGGAGCCTCGGCTGCGTTGACCGTTTCCGACATTCCTTGGGACGGCCCGCTCGGCGCAGTCCGCATCGCCCGCGTCGCCGGTGAGTTCGTGGTGAACCCCACCCACGAACAGCAGGCCCAGTCCGACCTCGACCTCGTCTACGTCGGCAACAAGACCGACGTCGTCATGTACGAAGGTGCCGCCAACGAAATCTCGGAGGCCGATTTCATCTCCGCCCTGAAGTTCGCCCAGGCTGCCTGCCAACCCTTGATCGCCGCCCAGGAAGAACTGGCCGCCAAGGCCGGCAAGACCAAGCGCGCCATCACGGTGACCATCGTTCCGGAAGAAATCCTCACCGCCGCCAAGACCCTGGCGGGTGATCGCATCATCCCGGCCCTCCTCACCCAGCAGAAGCTGGCCCGCGAAGCCGCCGTCAACGCCATCTTCGCCGAAGTCGGCCAGAAGCTCGTCGCCCAATTCGGCGCCGACAAGGTGACCGAGTTCGTCCTCAAGGACGCCCAGTACTACATCCAGAAGGAAGCGATCCGCAGCCTCGTCCTCGACCACTCCAAGCGTCTCGACGGCCGTGACTTCGACGCGATCCGCACCCTGTCCAGCGACGTGGGCTTCCTGCCCCGCGCCCACGGTTCAGCCGTGTTCGCCCGCGGCGAGACTCAGGCCGTCTGCTTGGCCACCTTGGGCACCAGCGACGACATTCAGCAGTTCGACTCCTACACCGGAGGCGAGACCAAGAAGCAGTTCCTGCTGCACTACAACTTCCCGAACTTCTCCGTCGGTGAGACGGGCCGCATCACCGGCCCCGGCCGCCGCGAAATCGGCCACGGAGCCCTCGCCGAGCGCAGCGTGCGCCCGGTGATCCCCCTCAGCGAATACCCCTACGCCGTCCGCATCACTGCGGAAATCATGGAATCCAACGGTTCCACCTCCATGGCGTCGGTCTGCGGTGCGACCCTGGCCCTCATGGATGCCGGCGTGCCCATCACCCGCCCGGTGGCTGGTATCTCCATCGGTATTTGCACCGAATACGGCGCTGATCATCAGATCTCCCGCTACAAGCTCCTCACCGACATCATCGGCTGGGAAGACGCGTTCTGCGACATGGACTGCAAGATCGCGGGCACCGACAAGGGCATCACCGGCTTCCAGCTGGATCTGAAGCTCAAGGGTATCCCGCTGCCGATCATGGAGCAGACCATCGAGAAGGCCCGCGTGGCCCGTGGCGTGATCCTGGCCCACATGCTCACCACGCTGCCGGCCCCGCGCTCCGACATCTCCAAGTACGCCCCGCGCATCGTCACCCTGAAGATCAACCCCGAGAAGATCGGCGCGCTGATCGGGCCTGGCGGCAAGAACATCAAGCGCCTGGTCGAAGAGTCCGGCTGCGAAATCAACATTGAGGACGACGGAACCGTGAAGGTGTTCTCCGTGTCCCCGGAAGGCATGGAAATCGCCCGCCGCGAGATCGAAGCGCTGAGCGCCGAGATCGAAATCGGCAAGGTCTACAAGGGCCGCGTCGTGACCATCAAAGAATTCGGCGCCTTCGTTGAAGTGTTCCCCGGCCAAGACGGCTTGGTGCACGTCAGCGAGCTGTCCAACAAGCGCGTCGCCCGCGTTGAAGACGTCATCAAGATGGGTGACGACATCTGGGTGAAGTGCATCGGCGTCGACGAAAAGGGCCGCGTGAAGCTCAGCCGCAAGGCCGCCATGGAAGAGCGTGGAGAAATCCCGCCCTCCACCGGTGCCCCCGAAGAGGGAGCCCCTGCAGCCGCCGAAGGCGAAGCCCGTCCGGAGCGCGCTGAGCGCCCCGAGCGCGGCGGTGATCGTGGCGGAGACCGTGCTCCTCGTGGCGGTGATCGCGGCGGTGATCGCGGCGGCCGTAGCGGAGACCGTGGCCCCGACCGTGGCGGTCGGTCAGATCGCGGCGAACGCGGTGGTCGTCGCAGCGACGCCCCGGCTGGTGGCGAAGGCGAAGGTTCCGGCGAACCTTTGGAGATCGGCAAGGTCTATCGGGCCAAGGTCGTGACCATCAAGGACTTCGGAGCGTTCGTGGAGTTTCTCCCGGGCCGCGAAGGTCTGGTGCATGTCAGCGAGCTCGCCAACTTCCGCGTCAAGCAAGTCGAAGACATCGTCCAACTCGGCGACGAGATCTGGGTGAAACTGCTCGGCCAGGATGAAAAGGGCCGCGTCCGCCTCAGCCGCAAGGCTGCCATGGAAGAGCGCGAAAAGGCCGCCTCGGGCGACGCACCTGCCGCCAGCGAGTCCGCCAACGGCGGTAGCAGCGCTGACGCTCAGGAGTAATCCACTCCATCGAATATCCAAGGCGCCTGCGGCAACGCAGGCGCCTTTTTTTGTTGGAGAACACTGTCCAGCTTGGGCGTCCCCAACCCAGCCCGCCTCCATCGAATCACCCTCATGGAACGAGGGAGTCCCGAAGACACGCCACCGGAGCCTATTGGTACCGGAGACGATATCGCAGAGAATACCCGAGAGGCCTTACTGCGACGACCCGCCCTGAAAGCCCATCAGCGCTACGGCCAACAACCGGCGCCCGGAGACTCGCAGACCCAGCGAATCCCTCCAAAAGAGCGGGCGTCGACGGGCCCGGTCGTGCAAGTCGGTGATGGCCAGCTTCACCTGCTCCGGACGCGTCGCATTCAGGGCATCCTCCACCACGCTCATATCCTGAGCAAAGGCCTTGGGTTGAATCCAGCAAGCGAGCCGATATTGGGGCCGTTTCCAGGGAGAAACGCACTCCATCAACGCCCAGCGGCTTACTTCGGCGGGCTCACAGGCACGCAAAGTGGCCAAACGCTGGCGCAAGGTCATGGCAGAAGCCTCGCTCATGCTCGGTGTAACGGGGGAACCCCCACAGGAAGCCCGGAAGACCGTGCCTGGGTCAACCTGTTTTTGATTCCAGCGTTTTTGATTCCAGCATGCGCTTCTGCGAATCAGCGCCGCAGGCGAGAAAGCGCCCGGGGGCGGCTACTTCAAGTAGGGCGCCGTGGACTCCGGACCCGAAAGCTTCAGAGGAGCCCCAGGGAAAATCTTCTTCACCCCCTCCACCACCACCTTCTCACCCGGCTCCACACCACTGAGCACCTCCGCCTTGCCGGCCAAGCGCAACCCAAGGCGGACCGGACGCATCACGGCCTGGTTCTGAGGGCTCACCACAAAGACCATATTGCTGTCGCCACTGGCGATCACCGCCGGCTCCGGAATGACCAACGCCGATTCCCGAAGTCGAACCGACAAACCCAACTGCGCCAGCATCCCACCCCGAAGGCGCGCCTCTGGATTGGCCACCCGAGCCTTGACCAGAGCGGTTCGGGTGCCTGAGTCCAATTGTGGCGAAATGAAATAAACCTCACCCGAGAAACGCTCCTGAGGGTAGGCATCCACCTGGAAGTCCACCTTCTGCCCAATACGCACCTGGCCCAGGAACCGTTCCGGCAAGCTCAGTTCCACCTTCATGACCGACAAGTCCACCAAGGTGGTCAGCGGCGTATTGCGGGAGATCACCTGCCCCGGACTGATTTGCCGAGCCCCGGTGGTGCCCGAGAACGGGGCCACGATGCGGGCGTCTTTGAGCAACCGCCGGCGCAGCTCAACCGCACTCTGGTTGACCCGGAAGGTCGCCGACGCCTGGTCGAACTCCTGTTGGGCGATGAGCTTGCCCCGGAACATTTGCTCAGCCCGCTCAAAATTGGCCCGACTCAGCTCCAGCGAAGCCTCGGATTCCTGGAGAGCTGTCTGGAACTTGGTGTGATCCAGCGCCACCAGCAGCGCGCCTGACTCGACCGACTGACCCTCCGAGAAGCCGATGGTTTGCACCACCCCATCGGTTTCGGATTTGATTTCCACCGACTCATTCGGCGTCACGGTTCCCACCAACGACACCACCTCGGCCACGGGCTGCAGGCGAGCCTCCACCGCCACTACCTGAAAAGACATGCCTCCGCCCCCCTTGGCCGCAGCCGCCCCGGGCGTTTCGGCCGGCTTACAGCCGCTGGCAATCCAACCGCTCGCCAAAGCCAAGATGGTACTGGAGATCAGAGGTTGAACGAAACGTTTCATGCAGATTCAGGTAAGCTGCCCGGGCCGAGAAATTCCGCGCCAGATCAAAGTCAGGGCACGCCCAAAGCACCGCTTTCCCCAACGCACCCTGCAAACCCAGAACCAATCCCGCAGAGCCCACCCAAATACGCCAAGCGGAGCGGGACCGGTCCGAAGCGAGCATTGAAGGCGATCACCAAAATCCCTCGCGCAAAGCGCGAAAGCTTTATCCTCCCCCGAGCCTTCCTGCGAGCACAGGACCGATCCCGCGGAGCCCCCAAATACGCCAGGCGGAGCGGGATCGGTCCAAAGCGAGCATTGAAGGCGATCACCAAAATCCCTCGCGCAAAGCGCGAAAGACCCACCTGTCCCCACGTTCCCTGCGAGCACAGGACCGATCCCGCGGAGCCCACCAACAACCCCCAACCTCCCCAGAACGCCCCGGTCAAAGCCTTTGACGCTGAGGGTGGGGTTACTTAGCTTGCCCGTTCTTTAACTTGAGACACCCATGATCGGTCTGATTTTCCGTAAGATATTCGGGTCCCGCAATGACCGTGAGGTCAAGCGCCTCCGTCCGCTCGTTGCCCGGATCAACCAGATCGAGCAGGAACTCCAGTCCCAACCGGAGTCAGTGCTCCGCGAAAAGACCGCCGCCTGGAAAGCCCGCCTGTCGACCATCCAGGACAACGACGAACTCAAGCGCGAGCTCGAAGCCCTGATCCCCGAAGCCTTCGCCGTCGTCAAAAACGCCTGCCGCCGTCTCTGCGGCACCGACGTTGAAGTGCGCGGACATCCCATTCGCTGGGAAATGGTCCCCTTCGACGTCCAGCTCATCGGCGGCATGGGCCTCCACCTGGGCCGCATCGCCGAAATGGCCACCGGCGAAGGCAAGACCCTGGTCGGCACCCTGCCCGTGTACCTCAACGCCCTGTCCGGACGCGGCGTCCACGTAGTCACCGTCAACGACTACCTCGCCGCGCGCGACTCCGACTGGATGGGCCATGTGTACAAGTTCTTGGGCCTCACCGTCGGCTGCATCTTGCATGACCAACCGCCCTCGGTGCGCCGCGAGATGTACCAGTGCGACATCACCTACGGCACCAACGCCGAGTTCGGCTTCGACTACTTGCGCGACAACGGCATGGCCACTCGCAAGGAAGAGCAAGTCCAGCGCGGGCACTACTTCGCCATCGTCGACGAAGTCGACTCCATCCTCATCGACGAAGCCCGCACCCCGCTCATCATCTCGGGTCCCGCGGTCGTCTCGATGGACCAGAAATTTGTGGAGTTCAAGCCGGCCATCCAACGCCTGGTCCACGCCCAGCAGGAACTTTGCAACCGCTTCCTGCGCGAAGCCGAAGCCCTGCTCCCGCAGCTCCGTCCTGAAGGCGGCACGCAGCCCAAGAACGCCGCTGATCTGGAACAGGAGATCGGTATGCTGCTGTACCGCGTCAAGCTGGGCCAACCCCGCTCCGAAGGCCTCATGCGCCTCTTCGAGGAGCCCCGCAACCAGCAGTTGGTCCAACGCTACGAAGCCCTGCTGCTGACCGACCAGTCCAAGAAAGAACTCTACGCCCAGAAGGAAGAACTCTTCTTCGCCATCGAAGAGAAGTCCCACGAGGCCGACCTCACCGAGAAGGGCCGTGCCCATCTCAGCCCGAACGACCCCGACGCCTTCGTGCTGCCCGACCTGCCCACGCTCTACCACCAAATCGACACCTCGCCCGAGCTCGACGCCAAGGGCCGCATGGAAGCCAAAGGTGGTATCCAGGCCCAATTCGAGGAGAAGGCCGGCGTCATCCACGCCCTGAGCCAGCTGCTCAAGGCCTACTGCCTCTACGAGCGCGACGTGCAGTACGTGGTGCAAGACAACAAGGTGATCATCGTCGACGAGCACACCGGCCGTCTGATGAGCGGCCGGCGGTGGAGCGAGGGCCTGCACCAAGCGGTCGAGGCCAAGGAGAACGTCCAGATCGAGCGCGAGACCCAGACGCTGGCCACCATCACCATCCAGAACTACTTCCGCCTCTACACCAAGCTGGCGGGCATGACCGGCACCGCCGAGACCGAGGCCCAGGAGTTCTTCGACATCTACAAGCTCGGGGTGCTGACCATCCCGACCAACCGGCCCAACATCCGCAAAGACTTCAACGACACGGTCTACAAGACCCGCCGCGAGAAGTACAACGCCGTGCTCAAAGAGCTGAAGGAGCTCCACGCACTAGGCCGGCCGATCTTGGTGGGAACCATTTCGGTGGAGGCCAGCGAAATGCTCAGCCGGATGCTCAAGAAGGAAGGCATCGTCCACTCGGTGCTCAACGCCAAGTACCACGAGCAGGAGGCCGAGATTGTGGCCCGCGCCGGACAAAAAGGCTCGGTGACCATCGCCACCAACATGGCCGGACGCGGCACCGACATCAAACTGGGGGCCGGGGTCGGAGAACTCGGCGGTCTGCATGTGCTCTGCACCGAGCGCCATGAGTCGCGCCGCATCGACCGTCAGTTGCGCGGCCGCTGCTCCCGCCAGGGCGACCCGGGCTCGTCGCACTTCTTCATCTCGCTCGAAGACGACCTCATGCGCCTCTTCGGTTCCGAGCGCATCACCAAGGTCATGGAGCGCATGGGCCTCGAAGAAGGCCAGGAACTCGAGCACCCGCTGCTCAACCGCTCCATCCAGACCGCTCAGAAGCGCGTTGAGGGCCACTACTTCCAGCAGCGCAAGCGCACGCTCGAGTACGACGACGTGATGAACAAGCAGCGCGAGGTCGTGTACGGCTTCCGCAACGACATCATCCATTCCGACGACGTCCGCGACCGCCTCATGGACATCATGGAAGAGGTGGTGCTGCAGAAGGTGGAGCAGTTCACGCACCGCGAGTCGGACCCGGGCGACTGGGACATCCGCGGCATGGCCGACTGGGTCAACCTGAACTTCCCCCTGGGCATGCCCGAAGAGGAGATCCTCAAGGCCGCGCGAGCAGGCTCGGAGGCTCCGGTGGAAGGGTCGATGTTCGATGGCCTCAACGAGGCGCAGTTCTCGACGCTGAACTTCCTGTCGAAGTCCATCCGCGAAGCCTACGAGCTGAAGGTGAGCTTCGAGCGCGCCGACGCCCTGGCCAACATCGAGCGCTACACCATCCTCGATGCCATCGACCGTCTCTGGCAGGAGCATCTTTACGGGATGGATTCGTTGCGCAACTCCATCGGTTTGCGCGCCTACGGCCAGCGGGATCCGCTCATCGAGTACAAGTCCGAAGCCTTCAAGCTCTTCGACGCCCTGATGGTCAACATCAAGTCGGAGATCTGCCACAACATCTTCCGCAGCGCCTCGAGCCTCATGGCCTTCGAGCAGTTCCTGCACAACTTGCCGCAGACGACCGTCCACGAGACGGCCGCCCCGTTCCAAGATCCGGCCTCATTGGCTGAATCCAGCAACGTGGTCACCGAAGCCAACGAAGTGTTGGCCAAGGCCCAACCCGTGCGCGCCGTCCCCCGCGTCGGCCGCAACGACGTCTGCCCCTGCGGCAGCGGCAAGAAGTACAAGAAGTGCTGCGGCCAGTGAGGTGAGGGCGTGAGTTGGTATAAAACGTCGCTGGTAGCAGCGGGGGTTCTTTTGGCGGCCTCAGGACTCATCCTGGGGCCATACAAGAGGTTTATTGAATTCGGGATGGCGGAAACCGTAAAAGGCTACTGGGCGAGCCTCAATGACTTCGAGAAGAAGAACGGGCGCTACCCGAAGGACAACGCTGAGATCAACGCTTTCTTCGGAGATGACACGGCCAAGGCACCTGTAGAATACGTGCCGCCCTCCACCACCAACGCCAACGAGGTAATCCTGTGGTACAAGGGCACAACGCTTCTGGGTTCGCGCATTGGAATCACCAAGTCGGGTGACCTAGTGAAGCAATGAGGCCAAAAACACCGTCGCATGCGATCCGTCCTCTCCATCATCACATGGCTGGCACTGACGGCATGCAGCGATGTGGTCACGACACGGTTTGACACGCTGGCAGACGCGAAGTCGCAGGGAGCATTGGCGCGAGGGTGGCTGCCACCGTTGTTGCCGGATTCCGCGAAAGCGATCGTGGAGCGCAACAACTTGGATTTGAACACGGGCGTGGGTTCATTCGACTACGATCTGCCCGAGAGATCCGCATACATCGAGAAGCTCTCCCGTGCGGGGGCGACGTCCCGAACGGATGCGGGCATCGATATCCTAACGGTCACCACCAACGGTTCACGCTGGGAGATTCGGCTACCAAGCACCTCGGGGTCCGCAGCGTGGGCCACCCGGCGGCTCTGAACACGCCCAACAGGCTCTGGGTACTGGGTCAGGCAACAATTTCCGACTTTGACACAAGTGGGAGTGAGGCTCTGTCGATTCAACGTCAATGCCGCAGGCGGATGAGCCCCCCCCGTTGCTGAGCTTTGACGTCGATGAACTACGACCGGTAAAATTACCGCCGTTGCCAATGCCACCACGCCGGCATACCGTCATGGTGTGAGTGTCCAAGAGATCCGCGCTGAAGTGGAGGCGATGCCGGCGGATGAGCGCAGGCGTCTGGCCGCCCTCCTCGTCTCGTTGAGGCACAAGGACTTGGCGGACTATCGCGCCCGCATGGCGCAGAAGATTGACGACGATTCACCCGAGAATTGGGTCACCTTGGAGGAGATGGATCATCGGTTGACCACCTGAGCGGTGCCCTATCGGTTGCTGGTCTCCATCGAGGTGATCGAGTTCATCGAGCGGCTGCCGACGAAGACGCGGGAGGCGCTTCGGCTGGCGATTCGCTCGATGGGTCGTGACCCCTTGGGGCGGTCCGATGCGCTGGACCGCGACGCCACCGGCCGACGAATACAGATCGCGGTGATCGGGGACTACGCGGTGATGTATTGGGTGGATGAGGCCGACCAGCACGTCAAGGTTCTGGACATTCACGCAGCGGACCAATAACTCGCCGAACCACGCGGTAAATTCGAGCCGCCGATCCGTTGCTACGCTCGGCGTTGAAAGCCAGTTTTGGTCACCTTGCTCCGCGCCACCGTCCTTTCCGGAGGGCGGGAAGCGGGGTCGGGCTACGTTTTCCGAATCTCGTAACCGCTTCTGCGGCGAGGAAGGGATTCGCAAGGGCTGTCGTTATCACCCTCTGATCGAGACACCCCGGATGAGCGCCCGTGTTCGACGACCGCTCGCTGCGGAGAATCCAGGCAGATTCACCGCAATTGGTGCGGAGGTTGCATGTACATTCACGAACACGCGAACTGGCCAGATCTCCGTTGGGATGAAGCCAAACTGGCCGGTCCCCTTGCCGAGGTGCGGTATTTGCAGGGGGCGTTGATCGGCCGGATGCAATCGCTCGGGTTCACGCTCCGGGAGGAGGCCGCCTTGCAGACGCTGACCCGGGACGTGGTGAAGACCAGCGAGATCGAGGGCGAGACGCTGGATGCCCGATCGGTGCGGTCCTCCATTGCCCGCCGCATGGGTGGTGAAGTCGGTGGTCTGCCGCCGGTCGACCGGAACGTAGAAGGGATCGTCGACGTGATGTTCGATGCGACGCACGCCTACGACCAGCCGTTGACCGCGGAACGGTTGTTCGGCTGGCATGCAGCGCTGTTTCCCACCGGCCGGAGCGGCCGGCAGCGCATCACCGTCGGGGCTTGGCGGAATGAGGCCAGCGGACCCATGCAGGTGATCTCCGGGTCCTACGGCCGGGAGACGGTGCATTTCGAGGCGCCGGGACACGAGCGGCTGGAGGACGAGATGGCCAGGTTCCTGGAATGGTTCAACGCCCCGGCCCCCACCGACCCCGTCCTCCGATCGGCGCTGGCGCATTTCTGGTTCGTCACGATTCACCCCTTCGATGACGGCAACGGGCGGATCGCGCGGGCGATTGCCGACCTGGTGCTGGTGCGGTCGGAACGCAGTCCGCAGCGGTTCTACAGCCTGTCATCGCAAATCCAGCAGGAGCGCACGGCCTACTACGACGTAAAGGTAAAGGGGTCAGCGCACCGAGGGAGATCCAGTGAAGGTGGCTTTGGCGGCGCGATTGCGGGCGGAGACGCCGATGACAGTGGGGTGGATCGCCGAACGTCTGGCGATGGGCACGCGCGGTTATCTGAGCCATCTCTTGTATCGCCGGAGGAAGCTGGGCGGGGAGTAGACAATATCAAGAACTGACCCTTTTACTTTTACGTTTCTGAATGGCTTTGGACAAGCGACACCGCAGTTGATCTAACGCTGCAGTCGAACCAGCAGATGCGATGGCAACCACGGAAACCGCCACCCCTTAAAAAACTACCACCATGCAATTTGTTTCCGCGACACCTCTGGTTCACCAATTCAAGAGCGGAAGGTTTCAGGCCTCCGAGGTGGGCCCCTATTTCATGGCCTCCACGACGGTGACGGCAGTCCTTTGGATTTTCGGCTTCGGACAGCCCGGTGTCTGGAGTATCGGCGGAAGAGTGGCTTCCGTGGTCATCACCGTGTTCGGGCTGCTGCACCTCAAGGAGCGGAACCTCGGCTCCTACGGCAACGAGTTCTTTTACAAGTACTTTTGCCTGGGCTGGGTGGTCACCGTTCGCCTGTTCCTGTTGGTGTGTGCATTCGGCATTGTCCTCGGTGCCTTCGGATTCGGACGCGATGGTTCCGACGCAACCTGGGTCACGATCGGCACCGCCGCATTCGAGATCGTGTATTATGGGTGGCTGGGGGACTTGTTTGCCCGATCCAATCGACCCAACCGCTTGCCGGGCTGACGAGGGGCGCGATGGCAACTCGTGACGCCAGCCCGACTTCCATCGGAACGCAGTCCGGTTTCAAGTCGGACGGGTGTCCGGTTTGGGTCAGAATCGATGCGGATGCCAAAATCCGGGGTCCAGGCCCCTAATTCCCTGGCACCCATTCCCGCCCATCGAAGCCAGGCGGCTTCGCAGGCAAATGACGGTCCCACAGTGGCTCAACAGCCTTGAGAAGCCCAAGGTGCCCTCGCCGGTCTCCCCTCAGTAAAAGTAAAAGGGTCATAAAAGGGTCAGTTCTTGATATTGATATGTAAAGGAACGGCGCGGGGCGGTGGAAGGCGAGGAGTTCAAGCCGATTCGGCGCGGCTGGTGTCTGGGCGAGGAGACGTTTCGGGAGGAGTTGTTGACGCAAATGAGCGAGCGGATGGGGGCGGAGCATTACGGCGAGGAGCGCGCGGAGACGGCGGAGGCGCAGGCGGAAC
>CAMCYJ010000043.1 GCA_945883815.1 Akkermansia muciniphila
AATCGACCAACGGTGCCCCGGATCTTGGCCAATTGACCCGGGACCTACAGCGGTTCCTTGGTGGCGCTCGAACGGCAGCCATTCAGAGAGGGACGAGCCCGAAGGCCTCGGTGAACACCGTCAAGGATTCTGCCACCAACGCCCAGCCCACCTGGTGGGTGACGGCCGCCGAAAACGGGACCGCACGGCAGATCAAGCTGAAGGGCAAACCGGTGGGCACGGGCTTGGCACAACCCAAATCGAAGCGGACCGAGACTGAAACGATGTCGATGATCCGATCGTTTTTGTCGAGCCAGAGCTCGGCGCTCAAGTTGGAAGATCCGAATGCCGAGTTGACGCTGGTTTCCTCGGAGACCGACTCGCTGGGCTACCGTCACCTCCGCTATGCCCAGAAACTCGGCGACGTCCCGGTATGGCCGACCGGGTTGACCGTGCACATTGCGCCGGATGGTGAACTGCACCTGCTGACGGCATCCATCGTGCCCACCCCAAGCGCTGTGAGTCGGATTCCGGCAATCGACGCTGACAAAGCCGTCGAGCGGGCCAAGGCCAAGGTGCCCGGCGGATTCCGGGGCACCAATACTACCCCGGAGTTGATTCTGCACTGGGACTCTGATGCTGCGGTGACCCCGGTTCGGTTGGCCTGGAAGTTCCGGGTTTCCGTTGGAGAACACGCCTCCTGGACAGCCATCATGAATGCCCAGACTGGAGGAGAGATTTCCATCCAATCCGATGCCCGCACGGGCAGCGTGATGGGCAGTGGCACCGACTTGTTTGGAGTCACCAAGACATTCCCGGTTTGGGAGAAGGGTGCTGTCTACTACATGATCGATACCACGAAGCCGAGTTACAATGGGGTACCGGATCCGTTTTCCACCTTCGCAAACGGTTCAATCGGTATCCTTGACTTTGCTGGCACATCTAACAGCGTTAACATTGTTACAAATATAAGTCGAAACGGTTGGGTGCCAAGAGATGCTGTAAGTGTTTTCACGGGTTTGAGCTCGGTATATGACTACTATTTGAAAGAGCATAATAGAAACGGTTTAACCGGCGATGGCTCTGACATTGTTGCTTGTATTCAATATGGTGGTGATTCTGATAACGCTTTTTATAGTTATTCATCGAAATTTTTGTATTTTTGTCAAGGGCGAAAATATTCAAAGGATCTAGATGTGGTAGGTCATGAGTTTACACATGGGGTTATAGATTTCTCGGCGCAGCTAGAATATAAGAATCAATCTGGCGCGCTAAATGAAGCGATGTCAGATATTTTTGGAGAAATGGTTGAATTATATGTAAATGGTACAAATGATTGGTTGATCGGTAAAAATAGTGGGTCTGAACTCAGGAATATGGTAAATCCTGAGCTTAAAGGGCAACCATCACAAATGAGTCGATACATGGTTTACACCAACGGTTATGATGATGGTGGTGTCCACGTCAACTCTGGGATTATAAATAAATCTTACTACAATCTTTCGGAAGCAATCCTGCCGAAAAATGCTGCTAATATATACTATAGATGCTTGACTAAGTATTTAAATAAACAGTCAAAATTCATTGACTGCAGACTTGGTTGCGTGACAGCAGCCGAAGACCTTTATCCAGCAGACCCGAGCATCAAGAAAGCGGTGGAGGCGGCATTTGATTCGGTGGAGATTTACGACGGCAATCCAACTCCGGCGCCAGGGTCGTTACCGCCAGTCAATGCTGCGGACTCATACCTGGTGCTTTTTAGTAAATCCAATCAATCAGGTTATAGCTTGGCAAGAAGAGAAGAAGCGCAAATGGATCACTTCATGCAAAGCTACACTAAGATTTTTGAAAGTGTCAGCAGGGCGAAACCGGCTGTCTCTGGAGATGGGGCTGAATTTGTGTTTGTCACATCCGAAGGCAACCTCGGATTAACGACAACCCTCAATCCAGTTGTAGATTTAAAGACTTATGTAATGAGTGTTCCGATCAATTCAGTTGCAATCCCTCCAGATGGTTCAGGGTTTGCCTTGGTAATGCAAGATTCGAACCAGGTCATTTTGTGGCAGAGCAAGACAGGTGTTGTTCGTACTAATCAACTTTATTCACCTGGTTCTGAAGGGGTGTTATTAAACAACATCAATAAAGCGGACGTGGTTTCATTTTCTCCTGATGGCAGGTTTTTGGTGTATGATGCTGCGGTTCCATCAACTGATGGTTTAAATCGTGAATTGTGGAGCATTTATTTAATGGATGTGGCCACCGGTCAGATTTGGCATCTCGTCAATTCTGGAGAGGATTACGATGTTGGAAACCCAGCTTTTGGGCATACTTCCAACAACTTTATTACTTACGAACGGATTAACCGGAAAACAGGCGTCTCAACGGTCATGGTATATGACCAATTCAGCAATCGACATTCCGAGGTGGCAAGTGTGAACACTGGGAATGGCTTCGGTTTCCCTGAATTCAATGGCGATGATTCCACATTGGTCTTCAGCGACACGGATCCAACGGCGAAGGCCACTGGGCGATCGCTGTTCAAAGTGAAGTTGGACAAGAACCGCCAACCGGTGGCTGGAACCCGTACCCTGGCGATTCAAGAGGCGAGTATGGCGGTGGTGTACCGCCGGGGCGCGTACCGGACGACCAACGAGCCACCAACCGTCACCTGGACCAGTCCTGTGTCGGGCTCATCCGTGGCTTTGGGTGCTTCGGTGACGTTGGCGGTGTCGGCGGTGGATCAGGACGGCATCGATCGGGTCGAGTTCTGGCAGGGGGGCAAGAAGCTTGGACAGGTTTCGCAACCGCCGTTCGCCCTTTCAGTTCCGATGACTTCAGTTGGTACTTTTGGCTTCATGGCCCGGGCTTTTGATATCTATGGGGCGTCGGCCGATTCCACTTCGATGCAGGTCACGGTGGTTCCGGCATTGTTTGCCAAGGTGGCGGATCAGGCCGTCGATGAAGGCACCGTGTTCCGGTTGGACTTGGGGAGCGCTGCCGGAACGAAGCTTGGGCTTGCGTTCAGTCTGGTGAGCGGTCCAAGCGGCTTGTCGATTTCACCAGCCGGGGTCCTGACTTGGACTCCAACGGAGGACCAAGGCCCTAGCCTGGCTTCGGTCGAGATCGCAGCCACCGACGGGATTTCGAGGATGACGGATCGGTTCTCCGTTCAGGTGCGGGAGGTCAACCAACCCCCGGTCCTGAGCCCAGTGCCAACCCTCAATGCCAAGGCTGGAGTTGAGTTGAACTACACATTGCAGGCCAGCGATCCGGATCGTCCTGCTCAAGGGCTGAGTTTCGCTCTGGAAAGCGGCCCGTCAGGGCTGACGGTCAGTTCGGGTGGGGCCGTACGCTGGACTCCGACGTTGAGCCAGATTTCCACCGTGCAAGCGGTGACGGTCTCCGTTTCAGACGGTGCGCTGAAGGCAACCACTCAGTTCTCGATTCAAGTCGGCAGCGATCCGCTGCCAATATCGCCAACCAATGTCGTATGGTCTGTCGATGGTATCGCAGAAAACTTTGTTGAGACACCGGATGGCAATATTGTTGCCGGAGGCAATGGTTCTGTTACCTGCATCAATGGCAATGATGGTAAAACAGTTTGGAAGGCATCCATTCCTGTCGACAGCAATTATGTGGTTTACTCCTTCACTCCATCAGTGATCGATGACGATGGTGTTGTGCTTGGCTCGTATACTCGAAATGAAGTGCTTCCAGTCGAAAAGTATGAGAGTGGTTTGTTTGAAATAACAGTGAATGGTGGTTTGCCTAGCGTTAAGACGTATCGATCTTATACAAATCAGAATTGGATCATAAGGCCGTTGCGAGGCCTTAGTCATCGAAAGTTGCTTGTTTCGTCATCAGAGGGTGTGGGTGTTTATGAAATGGGAAAAGGTTTTGTTTGGAAGCGTGGTGACGTAACTATAAGTGGTGATTTGTATTTGCCTTTAAAAGATTTGTTTATAACTACATATTCGCAGGCTGGTTTTAAGGGTTTTGGTTTGGTAGCTTACAATTTATCCGACGGTGGAATTCGGTGGATCTCAAATCCGGGTGGAAGTTTCAGTGTGAATCAATTGTCATTTGATGGTGTTAACAAGGTTTTGATTTCAAAAGCTGAATCTGTTTACGCTGTCAATGTGTTCAACGGTCAAATAATTTGGGGGAGCGGTGGTGGGGTAGAAGGAGAGAATAGTTTGACACTTTACTCTAACCATAAGACTTTGGATCGGTATTTTTATTACCGTAACCAAACTTCTGCGTACGGTGAGTTTATTGATTTAAGAACTGGTGTTAACCGAGGGAGCCAGTTTCAAGTTCGGGGTCAACTGTTTGGTGGATTGAGTGCGGGCAACTCAGGGGGACTAATTCTTTCGTCTGGGTCAAGGATTGTAAAAATAAACAGTTATAGAACAAATGTTTGGCCGTTTTTACCCGAAATCTCCAGTGCATATTCTGACGGTGACTATATTGCTTCGGTTGGCGTCGCTGGAATAAATTGGGTTATTCCAAAAGGGAATGACATTTATTATGTCCATTCAGTGCTCCGAAATGGGCGTGTATTAGTCTCAGGCTATACTGGTGGCAAACTCATGGCTCTTCAGGGCGAAGGGGCGGGACTGTCCACTGATTCTCCTTGGCCGCATCGGCTGAGAACGACCCCACGGTTCGGAAATTACGGCGTCCTTGGTATGGGTTCTGCCGATTCAGGCCTGACTTCGTTGTATTCCTTCGATGGCCATGCAGATGACTTGGTTTCGGCCTGTGATGCTCCAGAGGGTGCCGTTGGGTCGGCTGGTTATGAGGCTTCTGGGGGACCGCGGCGCGGCTATCTAAAGCCGGATCGGGGTGGCGAAACCCGGTTTGATTCTGGCTTCATGCGGACCAATTCGACTTCCAAATCGCTGGCCGTCTGGGTTCGCCTCCCGGATTTCAGTGCGGGTTCGGTGAAACTCTTGGATGGTGGCGATGAAGACCCGTCGGGGTTTGCAGGAATGAATCTGACGGCTTCCGCCGCCGCATCAGGAACCCTGGTGACCTTTAACCTCGGGGCAGGGACTTCGGCTTCATGGCAGTCGGTGGCGGCCACCACCCCGAAGCGACCTAGCCAGTGGGTTCATGTGACTGCGGTGATCAATGACTCCGGAGTCCAACAACTCTACTTGGACGGTGTGCTCGCAGCCTCAGCGGTTGGCCGATCGAGCAAGGCCATCAGCCGCACCTCGACCGCCGCCATGACATTGCCGGCCGCAGTCGGCTTCGATGACCTGCGGACTTACCTTCGAGCTGTGACGGCTGATGAGGTGGCTCAGATCTATGCTGCGGCCGATCCGATGGTGGAACCTCCGGTCATCGTCACTCAGCCGGTCGCCTCATCGGTGAATGCCGGGGCCACTGTTGCGTTTTCCGTGGTCGCGACTGGAACGGCTCCGCTGGCCTACCAGTGGCGCAGAAATGGCGGCGTTTTGGCCGGTCAGACGAATGCCACGCTGACATTGACTCAAGTTCAGCCTGCGAACTCTGGCGACTACTCGGTGGTGGTAGGCAACTCGGCCGGTTCGGTCATCAGTGCTCTTGCCGCACTTACCGTGAACACCCAGCCGGCCTTCGTGGGGATCAAGGCGGCTTCAGTAGCCGAGGGCAGTGAACTCTCGGTACAGTTATTGACAGCCGATTCAGATCTTCCGGCACAGAAGCTCACAGTACGGTTGCTGTTTGGGCCTACCGGCTTGGTCGTGAGCCCTCAGGGATTGGTCTCGTGGATTCCGAATGAAGCTCAAGGCCCCATGCCGCACACAGTGAAAGTGGAAGTGTCGGACGGATCGCTGACAGCCACCAATGAATTCATATTGACGGTCTTGGAGGTGAATCGCCCGCCGGTGATTAACCCGGTGGCAGCCGCCTCGGTCGCGGAAGGCACCGCGTGGTCTCAGGCTTTGGGAGCTTCCGATCCCGACCTGCCGCCCAACGGACTCACGTTCCGCCTGGTCAATGGCCCGAGCGGTGCATCGGTGGATTCCAAGAGCGGTGTCTTGAGTTGGACGCCGTCAGAAACCGATGGCGGGAGCACTGTGGACTTTGTCGTTGAGGTGGCCGATGACGGGCAACTAGCGTTGGTTTCCCAGACGACCGTGCGGCTGACGGTGACCGAGGTGAATAGTCCTCCAACGCTCGCGGCTTTGGCGGATGCGACGGTGCCGGAAGGGGCGGCTTGGTCGATGAGCATCCGGGCAACAGATTCCGATTTGCCCGCTCAATCTTTGGCTTATGGGTTAAAGGCAAACCCTGCGGGAATGACCTTTAATCCCAGCACCGGTGAACTTCGCTGGATTCCATCCGAGAGCCAAGGTCCCGGAACCTACCCGGTGACCGTGAGCGTCACCGATTCGGGCGGCGCAACCGCGGAACGCTCGTTCACGGTGACTGTGGCTGAAGTCAATCAGCCGCCTCAGGTGGCTGGTTGGGCTGATCAACGGATCGTTTTCGGACAAGCGGTGAGTTTGAAGATGGACGTGACCGATGCCGATCTGCCGGCCAATCGGCTGACCTACCGGATCGTTGGCGGTCCGACCACTATGGTGCTTTCGGATGATGGGCAACTGGCCTGGACACCCACTCGAAACCAGGCTCCCTCCACGAACCAGATCTCCGTGGCGGTTTCGGATGGCACCGTCAGTGTGACCAACTCCGTTCGCATCGAGGTCTTCGAGTTGGTGATGGCGGTGAATGGCACCGAAGTGACGGAGGCCGTCAATGCGCCGCTGAATCCGTGGATCAGCTTTCGATGCGGCCGACCGGATTGGTTGGTCTTTTATACGCTGGCCGGCCAGACGCCGACCGCTGATCTGCCGTCGAAATTCTACCAGGACCCCTTCGTTTTGCCCGCGACAGCAACAGTGTGGCCCGTAGCTTTCAGCCCTGATTTTTCCGACAGCATTCTGGGTCTGCCGGTGCGAGTGGCGGTTCTCAAAGGGCAGACGCTCAGCGTGGCAGGTGGCTTGGGATTGATCCACCTGGGGCCGGGTGTTCCGATCGAAGGCAAATCAGACAGCGGTTTGCCGGTCACCTTGTCGGTCATCAGTGGACCCGGGCGTTTGGAGTTGGGGCGACTGATTCCGACCGGCGGTGGTGTCATTCGATTGCGTGCAATGCAGACTGGAAATGACACCTGGGCACCGGCGCAGACGGAGTTCGAGAGAACCGTTGCTCGCGCAGCTCAAACGGTCGTTTGGCAACCGATGGACGCTGCGGTTTTCGGAGGCTCGCCCTTGCGGTTGAGAGCGGTCGCGAGCAGCGGTCTGCCGATCGAATATTTGACGTTGTCGGGACCGGGTTCGGTGTCAGGAGATCAGTTGCAAGTGACCGGAGCAGGTGAGGTAGTGCTCCGAGGGCGTCAGGCAGGCAACGCCGACTTCGATCCAGCAACAGCCGATCTCGCGGTTTCGGTGGCCAAAGCACCGCAGACGATTCAGTGGGATGGCATCGCGGATCGGTCCTTTAGTTCTGAGTTGATCTCGCTGAGCGGAAAAGCCAGCTCCGGGTTGGATATGACCTATGAGGTGATCTCCGGACCCGCTGCGATCAGCAATGATCGTTTGACAGTGACCGGCGTGGGCACGGTAGTGATCCTTGCCAGTCAGGCAGGGGATGCCAATTACCTGCCGGCTCCTGTTCGGCAGGTTTCGTTTGTCGTCAGCAAGGTGCCACAAACGCTGGTCTTCGGGCCCATCGGCTCAAAGACCTTAGGGGATGCTCCTGTCACGCTTTCAGCCACCAGCAGCGCCGGGTTGCCGGTGACTTTTTCTGTGGTGAGCGGTCCGGGTTCCTTGGTGGGCAACCGGTTGTCACTGAACGGAGCCGGAGACGTGGTGGTCCAGGCGTCCCAACCTGGGAATGATCTCCATCAGGCGGTTTCGGTGACTCAGACCGTGACCGTGGCGAGGGCGTCGCAATCGCTTTCATGGTCGCCGGAATCGAGTCTGACTTACCGCACCAACCTCATCGCCTTGGACGCCAAGGCCAGCAGTGGCTTGCCGGCGGGCTATCGGGTGGTGTCAGGACCGGGATCCATTGTCGGCGGTCAATTGAGCCTGACGGGTGTCGGCGCGTTGGTGGTCGTCGCGGAGCAACCTGGCGATGCCAACTGGCTGGCGGCTCTGCCGGTCACCAATCGATTCACCGTGGGACGCGGGGTCCAAGTGGTGACCTTCGAACCCATCGGTGACCAAACCTTGGGTGTCGGCCCCGTGACGTTGGTGGCCCGCGCCAGCTCGGGCCTGCCGGTGACCTTCTCGGTGATCAGTGGTCCCGCTGCGGTGGACAATGATCGACTGGTCTTCTCAGCCGAGGGCGTGGTCACGGTGCGAGCCATCAATCCAGGGAGCAGCCTTTGGCTGTCTGCCTCCGTTGATCAGACCCTCACCGTCCGAAAACAGACCCGACTTGCTGTGACTGTTGCTGGGAATCTCGGCGGTGCCGTGGCTGTGGCCCCGGTGAAAGACCAGTACCTCGCGACAGACACCGTCACGTTGACGGCCACTCCGGCCAGCGGGTTTGCCTTCAGCGCATGGTCGGGTGATCTGACAGGAAGTGCCAATCCGGCGAGCCTATCGATGGTGGCCAATCGCTCGGTCGTAGCCACCTTCAAGGACATCGTGCCGCCGACGATCATCTGGGAATTCCCCGTGGCCGGAACCACCGGTATTGAGCAGTTCCGACTGCTCGGAAAAGTGAGCGACAATTCCACGGTGGCCACAGTCCTCTGGTCACGAGATGGCGGCTTGGGACAGCCCTTGACCCTAGGAGCCGATGGATCCTTCAAACTGGAGAATCTGGTGCTGGCCTCGGGCACCAATCGGTTTGCCCTGGTGGCCCGGGACGCTGCGGGTAATGAGGCGAGGCTCGAACGCGAAGTGGTGTGGATGCCTCAACGAATCCTCCGCGTAGCAGCGGCTGATTCCGCCCAAGAGGGTCAAAGGCTGGTTTTTCCGTTGGAACTCACCAGTCCTGGTGATGTCGCGGGGCTGACCTTTGAACTCAGGTACGATCCAACCTTCTTGGCTGATCCTCAGATCGAATGGAGCGCTGCTGTGGGGCAAAGCGTGAACAACGTGAATGCGACGACGGCGGGCAAGGTGTCGGCGACGTTCTCGATGGCGGGCAGCGCGTTGCCGGGAGGAATCCAGCGCCTCGCCACGGTGAGCTTCCGTGGCCGTAGCGTGCCCGCGGCCAAGGCGGTGGATTTGGAGCCCCGCTGGGTGAGTGCCAGCAGTTCCACTGGAGCATTGTTGGCCAATGGCAACGCGGTCGTGACCGGAAGTGGTCGAATCGTCCCGAGACGCATCCAAGGCGACAACAACGCCAACCAACGGATCGATATCGGAGACGCCGTCTTGATCAGTCGGTTGCAGGTCGAGTTGGAGGAGGTGCGCCCATGGGACGTCGCGCTGAATGACCTGAATGGCAGTGGACTGATCGACAATGGCGATGTGGTGAAAGCCCTTCGAGCCGTAGTCGGGTTGGATCCGCAACCAACTTCGGGAAGCGAGGCCAAACGGTTGGCGAGTGCCTTGGGATTGGCCAAGGCCCAGGTGAACACCAATGACGCGATCATTCTTGAAGCGATCGACGGACCGGTGGCGACTGTCGGGCAACCGTACCGACTTGCCATCCGGCTGAACCGCGTCCAAGGAAGTCTGTCTGGTTTGCGGTTCACGTTGAACTACCCCAACGGCCTGAATCTCACCGACAAGCAGGTGGGAGGCCTTATTCCCAGCGATGCGATGCCGTTTTGGAACGACGGGGCAGGGAAGGTGAGCCTCGCGGCGATTCGATCGACACCGTGGCCGGGTGCTGTGGGCGTCGCGGCCGTGTTCACCTTCGTTCCCGGTGCAGCGTTTGGCGGCCAAGCTGAATGGCCGATCCGGTTGGATCAGGCCGAAATCACGGGCAGCGGATTCGATGTCCGGCCTTTGGAACCGGTCTCGCTGACCGTCCGGAGTCAGGGAGGCATCGACAATCGCCCCAGCATCACCCTCGCGCCACCGAAGCCCGATGGAACGCTGGAGCTGGAAATCATCGCTCCCCAAGGTGCCACGATTGCGGTGGAAGCCACCAGCGACCTGAGTGCCTGGACTGAAACCCAACGCATCACCGGCCAAGGCTCAGGCAACCCGGTGAAGGTCACCCTGCAAACCGACCCCAACGTTCAGGCCCGATTCTGGCGCGTGCGGGTGAGGTGAAAGCGAGCCCACGCTCTGAAGAGGGCGCTGCTGACCAGAAAAGTACTTCAGATGATCAGAAGTGTGGGCTCCGTTTTCGGACGGCAACTGACTTTGGTTTAGATTTTGAATTCGGCAGGGTCCGTCATGGCGTGAATCCGGATTGCAGTTAGAGGCTACCATGCAATTGCCCACCGGCCGCCCTGTAGCCGGAGCACTCTTCGTGAACGGAAGAGTGCCCCGGATCTGTTTCGCAAATGGGAACGCGGGACGCCTAATCCTGTCGACTAGATGCCCAGCGGGATTGGCAGCAGCGTCCGTTGATCAGGGGCCACCAGTGCGTGCGCAAAGGCAACGCCACGCCCCGACCACGCTCGGATCCACCGCAGGTAGTCCTTGTCGAACGACGGCGTGTGGATCGTGTCGGAAATGATCATCACCCGCCGGACTTTCTGGCACTCCACCAGATGAATCTTGAGGGTCTCCATCTCTTCACCGTGGTGTCGGTGGTGGAACCCATGAGGCCAATCCCGACTCTTCAAGAACACCAGAACCGTCTCGGTGCAGGCATCTCCGGTTCCCGGGATCACCGTGATGTTCCCGCTGCCGCCGGATCCGGTTGTGTTGGTCGCGGCCCCGTCCGTGTCCCCAACCCACCGTCCGTAGGCCCAGTCCCATCCTCCATCGAGGATTTCTCGGGCGATGCGGTGGAACCATTCCCTGAGCCCAGGTTCCCACGCATCCACGGGGTCCTTGTCTCGATGTCGAACGGCCATTTCTGTCTGCAGTGATTCCAACCGTTTCGCAAGGTTCGCTGTATCTTGTTGGTGTTCTCGACGGTGCAGTTCGAGTTGCGCACGCAGCGCTTCGGCCTCGGCCTCCGCCTTGGCAAGGCGTTGGCGGAGGTTGCTGTCGTCCCCACGGTTGGGCTCTCCCACGATAATCATTGTTTGGTTCCTTTCTTTGGATCGTTGCCGATGCCCCCCACAAATCCGCATCCGCGGACCCGAGGTATCCCGCATCGACAGCCCCCGTTGTAGCACATGCCCCAGCCCGTGGGGTTGCTTGATTCAAGCAACCGATCTCGGCGGGTCATCTGGCAGCGCGGCGATGTTTCATCAAAGGCGGACAACCCCGGAAAGCGGAGCCGGTGAGGGGATCCGGCAGCCTCCGGAGCTTCTGAACCCGGGAGGTCGGCCCGTTCCCGATCCGGACGCTCCTGGCGGTTCTTCGGGTATGAAAGTGGCGATCGGCGGCGGCAAAGCTTGACGGTCGGAGATACCGGACTCTACAACAGTCAAGTAAGAAAAACCATTGCTTATGCCATGCTGCCATGCGGGCCTTGCCGGGCCATTCGCCAATCAGTTCACCAGCGATGCCCAACGGTTCTCGGCTTATGTAGGAGGCGCAGCGAGTCTTCCGACAGGAGCTCTCGGTTCGGAATTGATCAGTGCCTTGCACGTCGACCTGAAGTTGTGGCAGCCCGCCAGGATGCCCATCGGCCGTCCCTACCGGATCAACGATGCCTTCGGAAATGCATGGAAAGCAGCCCGGCCGCAACGGAGTCGAGACCCGTTCAAGGGACACCCCGCGGACCGAGCGTTCATCGAGAGTCTCGTTTTGACTCTACCGCCGCCGCCTGCGGGTTGCGTCCTGTCCGTGTTCGACCAGTGGATTCAGGACACTATCAAGGCTATTCGTGGTCGGTCTTTGAATCTGGCTGGGGGGGCTGCCCCTGCGCAGCCCTACGCCTTGTCGACGATTGGAATGGCGCAGAAGATCCTCAACCTCTTCCTCAAATATCAGGCCTGCTGGCATGTGGGTGGCAAGTGGGATCAAAAGACGGGCCAATTTGTAAATCATCCTGAGTCGGCAAGGGTAGCACCGTTCCTTTGTGCCCTTCACAGCCCCATTGATTCAAGGCTCCTCAATGCCCTTTTGGGGAGCCCCATCGGACAAGAGCTGGTCGACCTTGGGTTGATAAACAATCAGGGGTACTTGCAGCAAGCAAATGGAGTTTTCACCAGTTGGTCCAACTTGGATTGTTTGAAAACCTATTTTTGGTTTCAACTGATGCTTCGAAAAATTGCGATGCGAACGTGGCCGCCGGGGTGCGCGTGCCAATTGGCGGCAAATCACAGTAACAATTCAGCGGCTGCCAGCAATCTTCCACCAGGAATTTTTGAACCGGGCGAGGTTTGGGATTGGCTTGGAAGGCTAGGCGATTTTTGGAGTGATGATAAAAAAGAACCAAAACTAGCAGTTAAGAAAAAAAGAATAGTGTACATTAAAAAACAACAAGATTTCTGGTCTCTCAAATGGTGTTGCGGAGACTGGGCTAACGCTGGAGCAATATCTTTCGATCAAGAAGGTGTTCCCGGTTCTTATTACGTTAACTCGAAAATTAGACACGCTGGGGGAGATCGAGCTCTTTGGGAGGAGATTGAGCTGATGGGTGGGAATTTTCGGCTAGTCCCTGGTTTCCATAACGCGCCGGCACACGGAGGGGTGGCTGGGATCGGGGGTGGGACAGGTTATTTAGGCTACCGCGTCTTTACGAGCCAGAATGCTGCGATAGCATATTTGTCGCAGTGGCTAACGGTGAAGTATTGTAAATAACTTGGGGTTTTCACTGGAAGAGAAATAAAAATTCTGGATTAGGAGCCTTTCATCCGAGGTTGGATTATTTGTTTTTCCACAACCAGAGAATCACCAATTTCCAGCCATTCCCTGCTCATATTTCCCAACGTCAAGAACTTGGTTCGACGTGAGCAGAATTCATCAAGATATCGATAAACTTTTCTGCTATTTGGTGAGGCTCAAGGTTGACGCGGGAGTTGGGGAGAAATCTCAGCAGGGCATCCGAGGTCGGGCCTAGACCGAGGCCGACGACGCGGACACCTCGGCGCTGCAGATCTTGAAGGATGGTTCCTGGGTTCTCCTGGTCGTTGTGTTGACCATCGCTCAGGAGGATCAGGTGGTTGTCGGTCGTGGTCAGGTTGACGAGACGGTCTCGGACGTTTTCGAGCGCGGGTTCCAGTTCGGTGCCACCGCAAGGTTTATGGATCAGGTTGCCGATTCGGCTTTGGGTTTCAGCGTTCAACGGTTCACCGGAATCCAAGATCACCTCAAAGTGGTTGGCAGTTGAAAAGGCGTAGATGGCCAATGGAATCTGCGTCCTTTGGCACACCTCGGCAAGAAGCACGATGGCTTGGACGGTCGCTTCAATTTTCAGGCCAGCCATCGATCCAGAAATGTCCACCAAGAGGCTGATCGATCCGTCGTATTCGGCAGGCGGAAGGCGACGTTGCCAGACGCGGTCGATTGAGTCCGGGTCGGATTCCGATCGGTACACCGACCTGAGATTCAATCGGTTGCCCACGCGATGATGGCCGGTCCACCGAGGGCGGGTCCGGGGTTCGAGGAGTTCGAGAATCCGACGGCTCAGTCGCTCGATCTGGGCGGCCTGTTGCTTCAGGCAGCGTTGGTAATGCTGGAAACCCGCGGTCCGGTTCGCGGAGTCTTCGTCGCGGCGGGGCCCCGGTCCCCGCGTACCGGGGCCTCCGGGTTGTAACCGTTGGATCAGGCGAGTGAGTGCCGGGTCGGGCTCGTGAGGCTGGGTGGGTTCAGGTCCCACGTGATGCTTCACCAACCACCGTTCCAGCCAGCGTCGCAGTCGTGGGTTCAGCCCGTCACCTCGGAGGCGTGGGTAGATGGATTCAGCGATCGGAAGGATGCCGTTCACGAAGTGATCCCACATCTGCAATTGGCACCAGCGAACCTCCATCTCCCAGGCCTCCCGACCTGCCGGCAGTGCGGACTCTGCGTAGCGATGTGACAGCGAGTGGCCCTGGTAACGCCGGGTTGCCTCGTCGAGGGACAACCGTCCGCTGGGAATCGCCTGACAAATTGCCTGCAGGTGCGGCCAGGCCCGATCGACGAGCACTCGCACATGATAGTTTTGCGAGATCCCTGCGTCCCCGAACCACCACCGGTTGAGCAGACCGGCGATGAAGTGAGCCAAAACCGTGTCCTGCTGCACCTTCTCGCCCTCGGCTCCATAACCGGTCGAGAGGAGGATGTCGTTGTATTCTTGGATCCATGGGCGCGATCCCGGGAGGTGGCCTTGGAGCCACGTTTCAATCCGACAATCTTCCACCGCGTTGATCACGGCAAACAGCGGCGGGCGTTGGACTCCGGGCTCCTTCATCAGCGGGATCAGCCGCGTGATCGCCGCATGGCCGCACTCGTGCAGCACCAGCCCACGATTGAAGTCGTAGGACTCCGATCGCAACCGTTGGCTGTCCATGGAGATCGGCCGCAACTCCGGCGTGAAGCTCCAACCCGAACCCGGAGCCCCTTCCACCAGCCGCAGGTCTGATTCCCCGGAGACCAAGCAGGCCAGTTGACGCAATTCCTCGAGGAACTTTGTGTTGGCTCGTGGTGTGTGCGCGGGCCTCACGGAGCATCCTCCACCGGCAAGCCGGCCACCTGGGCCATTCCGATCGCGGCCTTCCGATCTGAGCCGGCGCTGAGTTTGTTGAGGTACACGGTGGAAAGGGCCGTGGCCAGTTGGGAGCGAGGACAGTCGTGTGGAGTATCGCGACGCAGGGCGTTCCAGAGGCGGGAGCACGCTTCCAGGCTGCGGCGGGTGAAGACGTAGCGCTCGCGGCGATGGCGACCGAGGACCGGCGAATGTCCCGAATCGCCGCCGCCCATGGCCAAGGCGGTGTGGAATTGGGCCAAGGCTTGGATCAACGCATCCACCTCGGGCACCTCCCTAAGTCGATCCAGCAACGGTTCCACGTTTGCGGCCTGGTATCGGGTGCGGTGAATGGTGACCGAGGGCTGGATTCCGTGGATGAGGAACCTCAGTTGAGCCGTGTACTCCGTTTCGCCCGGAGAGGTCGCCGAGAACCATTGCAACCATCGATCCCGAAAGGCGGGGCTGAGCACCGAACGGCCGGCGTATTCGGCGGGGTTGAGGCTGGCGAACAGTCGGAACTGCTCGTGCACCGGCAGGCCAGCCGGCCCCCATCGGGTCTGGTCACCTTCCGAAAGCAGGAGGCTCGGCGGCGATTCCAACACCGGATTGAGGCGTTCTAGGATTTGAGGTTCAGCGAGGTTGAGTTCGTCGAGCAACACCCAGGCTCCGGAACGCAGGGCCTGCGGAAGTATGCCTTCGGCAAAGCGCCAAGTCCGATCCCGGAAGCCTTCACGCGCCGTCAGGAAAGCGCGTTCCGGCAAAGACAAGGCACGCCCCTCGTTCGCCGCGCGATCCAGCAGCGCTAGGCTCTCGGGCTTGAGCCACGGGCGCACCGCCGTGAGGGAATCCCCATCCCATTCCTCGCCGGCCCGTGTCGGGACATATCGGCCGACCAGTTCACCTGTGTCGGTCTGGCCATGGAGGTTCAGGCGGAGGACTGGATGACCAAGCAGGTGGGCGACCCAAAGAACCACCGTGGTCTTAGAGGCCGCCGTGATGCCTTCCAAGGCGGTGGGAAGGCGCTGGGCCGCACCGAGGGCCACAGCGCGTGCCGCCTTCAGGAATGGTTCGTCGAGGCACAGATGGCTGAACCGATCCGGAGGAGGCTCCGATTGCGGCGGGCGTCCAGGGTAGGGAAGGCGCACGTCCAAGATCCGCAGATGATCAGAGGCGTACTCCACGGCGCTGCGGACCTGGATCGGCTCGTCATTAGGCTCCGGTCCCTCGGGGCGATCCGATGCGAGATCGGCCCACGGGAGGACCTTCAGTCGTTTCCGCCGAGCTAACTCGGCCACGGTGGGAGCCGCCTCGGCCCCGAGGATCACCAGGTCGGCTGCTTGGAGGCTCTGCACGACGGTGCCGCCGGAATTCAGCACGGTTTTCTTGGCCAACCGTTCTTCGCTCGCGTTGAACCCCCGGAGCAGAATCCGTCGACCTTCCAACTGTCGGACAGAGGAGTCCTTTTTTTTGGGCGTCTGGGTGCTCATGGGATCTTGAACGAGGAGCCGCGGTCGACGCCTTCATCGGCCGACGTGTATGCATCGGAGTTCTTGTCGGAGCGACTCGGTGGTGGAGGCTCAGGGGAATCCTCCAAACGCTGTTGGAGTCGTTCCTGGGCGAGGGCGACGATGCCAGCGAGCGGATCGCCGGAGGGCTTATTAGGCAGCAGCCTGGCGATGGATTCACCGACCTCGATCAACGGATCGACTCCGCTGATAGTGCAGGCGGCAATCGCCTCATGAACCAGGCTCGATGGGTTCCTCTCGAGGAGCCGTCGGACCTCCTGTTCATCGCCCCAGTCGCAAAGGGTTTCGCCCCAGTGGGTGCGATGCTGACAGGCGACGATGAGCCCTTCCAGCAGTCGACCCTGCGCCTTCCAAGCCAACGGCTTCATGCCGAACATCGGTTGGAATTCGGCGTCGAAGTGTTCCGGTCGTAGCACGGTCTGGACGGGAAGGCCCAAGACGGCGGGATCGCTGTCCGAAGGACCGATGCCGTTCGCCGGTGGCAGCGCTCCCAGGTCTGCCGGGCATTTGTTTCCAGCGGGTAGGCTCGACAGGGCGTGGCGTGCGATGGTCTGGATCTCGGGGCCCGCGTGGGCGAGCAGGTCCATGGCGCGGTAGGCCGTTCTCAATGGCGTGGAGGCGATGGCGATCAATCGCCCAACTCCGGCCGCATCTCCGGTCAAATTCATCGGGGCACCCCCACCTAGCGCACAGCGTAGTTCGGCGGCGCTCAACCGGGTGGCGTTTCGCGAGGCGGCGATAATGCCGCTGAAGACTTCCCAGACCTCCTCGTTGCCCAGATTGGCCGATCGGCAGACCAGCGATTCCCAGACCGGCATTGTTTCCGGGTGTCGGTTCAGATGCCAAATGCCCAGATTGGCGGTGTGGCTTGGCATGCGTTCGCGTTGCAACAGCACCGTGAGCAGGTGACTGGCGATGTCGCCATCCCCGGAAAACCAGGGTGCAACCGATCGTGGCAATCTCAGGCGACCCCATTGGAGCGACTTGACGACGGGGAGGCACACCCAGTCGAGCGGGCTCGGGGGCAGTCCCTCCACCCAGGTCAGGCAGCGGTTGAGGGCCCGGCGTCCGGCGCTGTCTTCGTAGGAGAAGAGGTCCCGCAGTTCCTCGAACATGCGGGCATCGACCGTCTCGCTGACTCCGAAGGACAAGGCATCCATCAACTCATGGGTGACGCCCTTGCCATCGAGCTCGCAGAGGTGGTTGAAGATCACATCGATGCCTTCCTCCGGATCCTCGGCAATGACCTCGCCCAGGCATTGGGAAAGAACCCAGCAGTTGTCGGAGTCATCCTCGACCTTCATCCGCTCTGCCAACAGTTCGAGAGCCGGTCCAGGTGCGATCGTCTTGCGTCGGACCAGGTGTCCCACCAGTCGCGCTGCCGAGGCCCGTGTCTGCCACGAGTTGTCGTTCAGAAACGGGTCCAGTGAATCCAAGGTGCCTGTCTCAAGGCACTCCAACACGGCGAGGATCGCCTCCTGATTCCCTGCAGATGCCGTGTCGCTGTGGAGGTCGATCTGCGTCAGGCCGGCATTGCCTCGACCGAGCAGGGCGGCCATGGACTCGAGACAGGTGGAAGTTTCGCCGATCTCGAGGATCCGACCCAAGGTGTCGTCCATGTCTTCGAATCCATGCAAAGTGGCGAGGTGGGCGATGGATCGGTGGGCTTCCTCATGAGGGGTTTTGCCCTCGACCAAGGCCCGTGCGCCCGAGCAGAACCATCCCGTGTTGGATCCGATGGCCGTCTCCAGGTGGGCGATGCCGCATAGGAGCGTGACGATATAGTCCTCGTCGGCGCTCTCACCGAGATGAATCAAGCCCATGAGTAGCCGGTGCAGGGTTTTCGCCTGCACCTCGGGGCTGCCCAAGGGCAGACCGCTGCAAAAGGTCTGCATGGGCTGACGGTTGAAGCTGCCGGCCCGCAGTCCGAATCGATGCTGGGCCATCAGCGCAGACAGGTGGGCCAAGGACACCCGGCATTGATCCTTCTTGAAAACCTCCAGAAGCCACCAAGGAAGAACATCGGAGGCGCTGGGGGATCCCGAGAAGAGTTCCGTGTCGCGGATTGAGCCGAGTCCCATCGCCTCCATCCGGGAAAGCAGGATCGTGGAGTCGATGGAGAGGGGCAGAGGCGGCAGCGGTTGACCGGATCCGAAGCGAGGGGTGTTCATTGAATGGATCGAGGCGTTTCGATGGAGTGCAGGATGGTGGAAGTCGTGCGCCTCAGCTCAGGAGTAATGCTGAGTTCCGATTTCCGGCTCGTTCTGGAGCACGTGGCTACGCCAGGCACCAGGCTTGTGTCCTCCATGAGACATCATCTTCTCTTCAGCCTGAGAACCGCTCAGTCCGAGGTGCTTTGCGATGCGGTCGATCTCCTCGCAATAGGAGTTGTAGAGCGCTGACGGTGTGTCCCGAGGCGGGCAACCGCCGACCAACGGGACGAGGGTACGCCCGACCAACAGGTTCACGCTCTTGGCGACCCACTGGTCCATGACATACAGGTCCGCCCGCTCGGCGAAGAAAAAGAGCAGCTTGGTCCAGAACGAGGGGCCAAGCCCGGGGATGCGGGTGCCGTTCAGAAAAAGGTCGTAGGCCTGGATCCGATTCAGCGAATGGTTGCGGAGTTGTTCGAGAATGGGTTTGAGGTCCGCGTGGGCCGCCCAGGCGCTCTGGGCATGAGGTCGGGTCGGCCCGAGTCCCTGGCCGCCCCACGCCATGGCGCAGGCATATCCGAACAAGACCGGCTTGTGGGTGTCCCGGCAGATCTGCCGGACGGCCGCCCGGTCCAGAGGCGATTGTGGAAGTTGGTCGGCGTCAGGGACGCCGATGAGTTGGAGGCCTTCGACCCAATCGGAGGGTGCGATCCCCACGGCTCCGGCGGCGACGTAGGGAAGTCCTTGAAGCACATTCCAGTGCTCCGGCACCCAAGCCGGGAGGGGAGCGGAGTGGGCAGTGCTGAGCGGAGCGGCATGGGGATTCATCGAATTCATGTTTTGGTGGGCGGTGTTGCGTTGGTTTAGGTCCTCCCGAAGCGCTGCCGCATGGCAGCGAACGATCAGACACGCTCCTGTTCTACCAGGGTGCTGCGGAGTTGTGGTTGCTTGTTCCAAGCAACCCGAATGGACGCGCGCCGGCGGGCGATTGCTTTGGTTGGTCCAGTGAGATCGGCCGGATTGGCGCAAGTGGTGCCGCCCATTTTTCGTTCACTCCAATGGCCACGGGCAGGTCGAGAGAGATCCGGGCGGGGGAAGAATCCTTGAAGCCAGGGAAGTTTATGTTACCCGGTTTCCATGGCTTCCAACCGCCGCAAGTCTGCAGAGCCCCTACCCGAGCCGCCCGCATGGTTGGATGCGGCCTACTGCCAGGTGCCACTCCCGATCTGCGTGACCCACAAGAAGCGGTTGGTCTGGGTGAATCCGGAGTTCGAGGATTTCTATGGGTGCCAACGCGAGGCGATCCGCGGAAAATGTATGAAGGATGTGGTTGTCACTCAGCGACAATTAGTGGGCCAAAAGAAGGCTATTGAACGTTTGAAACAGTCTTTGGACGACCGAGGTGTGGGGATTCGGCACTTCTTGAACAAGAGCAAGGGTCGCGAGGTGGGCGTGTTGGTCGTGGCGTTCGAGGTTAAAGACCTCGGAATTCCGTTCAGCGTAGCCATTGCCATCCCAGACAGCCTCAACGACCTGCTCCGGTTGCTGATCCGAAGCGTGGTGACCGATGCGTTCGACGAAGGCCAGTTCTTGGAACGTTTGACCGAAAGAGAAAAAAGCACCCTCAGGGATTACTCCAAACCCAGGGCAGCGGCTAAGTCGGTCGGTGGTTCACAGACGAAAAACGGAGCGCGTGATATTGTGCCTACCGTCGGAAAGAAGTTGAGCGCGCTCCAGTGGCTTAAGACGGGTATCGAATTCTCGCTTCCGGATCTCAAGCTGCTGGCGATGGCCCTGGGACCCCTTCTTAAAACCGACCAGAAAAACCAGGGCAAGGTTTCGAGAAAAAAGACTGTGCCGAAAACGAAGCGTCGGCCGGTCACGTGACAGTTTCGATGCGCGTCCTCGCGGCTTGGTCGGTAGGTGACTCTACTTCATGCAGGGCGAACCGATATTGGCTGGGGCGACTTGCCAGAACCAAAACCGATCTCCTCAAGTGTTCGGCCGGATCGAAAACCACGCCTCGGCCTGGGCCGGTGTCACCAGTTCGCGGTAGTGGCGGAAGATCATGTTGGTGCTGTTCCCGGCTTCGAGGGCAACCTGGGCTGCGTTGTTGGTCTGGGCGAGGCGGTAGGAGCAGAAGCTGTGGCGTAACCCGTTCTTCACCCAGGCGACATGGGCCGAGCGGGCAGGGCCCCGTACCAGGCGGTGGTTCAGGCCACGGTCGTCGGTGCTGGGGTTGATGGGGCCTTCTTTTTGGGCGATGGGCTGGAGCCATTCGCGCAAGTTGTCCGGGATGGGGATGAGTCGTCGCGAGGCGGTCTTGGCGATCTTAGCTTCGATCCGGATGAATCCGGATGCGAGGTCTACGGCCCGCCAATCCAAGCGGCCCAGCTCTGAAGTGCGCAGTCCGCAGAAGGCTCCGATGGCCAGAGGGGCTATCAGGTCCTCCGGGCAGTGGTCCAAAAGTTTGCGGAGGTCTTCCGGGCTGAAGATCCCGGTTTCGGTGGGGGCGTTGCGCCCGAGGTCGATCTCGGTGATCTCCTCCACGAGGTCCCGGTTCAGGTATTTCTGGCGCCGGGCAAAATGCAGCAAGGATCCGATCAGCCGAAGCAGGTTGTTGAGGGTGCGAGTGGTGAGGGGATCGCCGTTGGGTTTCTTGAGCGATCTAAGCCAATCGCGGACTAGTAAGGCCGTCAGAGATTGGATCGGCATCTGGAACGCCCCGGCAAACTGCCCCAAGCGGCTCCGGATGTCCCGAAGATGGACTGTGGAGCATTTGGCGGCCTCGCGATCTCGAATGAACTCGGACAGGACCTCCGAGACGGTTTTTTGTACGGCCCCGATAGGGTGTCGCTGGAGGTAGTCGGAGACGACCTCGATCAGGCTGACGCCCGATGGAAGTTTTGAACGGGCGGCTCCGAATTCGGAGATGGCTTCCGTTAGGGAAACTCGGAAGCGGGCGACCCGTTCGCAGGCATCGGCATAGATGGATGCATCGGTTCCAGTGAAGGTGCTCGCCGCCCAGTCACCGCGGGATAGAGCAGTGGCGGTTTGCTCGGCTAGGGCGGTAGCGGACGTGAGATCGGAAAATGTTTTGCGGATCCGTTTGCCGGTTGCATCGACCCAGACGACCACGTGCTGGTGATACTCGACCCCGGCGACCACCCGCTTTTGACGGTAGATCTGAACCCGGATGGACCCTCGTTTGATGATGATCGGCTTGTCCTGTTTGGAGGACCGAGGCCGGCTTGAGCCGCGTTGTGTCACGCGACTTTTGTCATCAATCTGTCATCAATAATCAAGGAGTCTTCAAAAACCCCAACAAAAGATGGTGGAGGCGGCGGGAATTGAACCCGCGTCCTAAGCCATTCAACCCGAAACGACTACATGCTTAGTCAGCCATTTATTCTCGGAAATGTCGTGACCGGCTGACGTAGACCGACATTTCCCAGCCCTCATGAAGTTTCTCGACCCCCGACGCGCGGACTCCGCCGGAGATCATGCCTGCTAATAGCGTTCCGTCCCCGTAGCAGGTGTTCAGGGCGAAACGTCGAGCCGATTAGGCCGCGAGAGCCAACTCTTCGTTAGCAGTTATGTTTTTGATTCGATGTTTTACGAGGCCAACGAATCATCCTCGGCATGCCATCCCGGGCAGGATCACCTAGTCGAAACCGGTACGCCCCCCCACGAACTGACCCGGGACAGTTCGCTGACCAGCTGCCTCCTGTCAAACAGGACTTCGGGTTCATTGCGTGGGGCGCAGCGCGCGGGGTGCAGGGCCTGTCCCTGAAGTGCTCATGCCCCTTGAGTGCTCGGAGGTTCGCGATCCTTGGGAGAGAATCGAGAAGGGTAGGGATTGTCTCGGGGCCGGCCGGTTGGCATGCAAAGGCAGATTTCGCGGTTGCCCCAGCCTCCGGTACGGGAATAAATGGGGATGTGAATTCCCCAGTGTTGAAAGCCGCCGCGGTTGTCTGGGTGGCTTGGGTGCTTTGCGGATGTCAGTCGGTTCGACGCTCAGGCGAGGGCAGTGGCTTTTCGGTGGTGGAGACCAATGGGGTGCTTCGCATTGCCCACGGATCGACGCTGGTGTCCGAGTACCACTACGCGGATGTCTCCCGTCCGTTCCTCTATCCGCTGCTGGGGCCCGATGGCGTGCACATGACGCGGCGTTGGCCGCAAGAAGACGTCGGAGGCGAGGAGAAGGATCACCCTCATCACCACGCGCTGTGGTGGTCGCATGGGGCTGCCAATGGCGCTGATTTTTGGAGCGAGGTCGCCGGGGCCGGGAAGACCGTTCACCAGTCCTTTATCCAGCGTGGCATCGAGGGCTCGGGCGCGGCCGAGAAAGCCGTGGTTGCCTCGCGCAATCGCTGGATTGCCCAGGGCGGTAAGGTGGTCGCTGAAGACGAGCGTCGGATGGTCTTTCATGCGCCGACGGCCGATGTGCGGCAGGTGGACTTCGAGATCACGGTGCGGCCGGTGGGTGGTCCGTTGGTGCTCGGAGACACCAAGGAGGGTACCTTTGCCATCCGCTTGGCCGAAACCATGCGCCTGAAACGCGCGGACAAGTCCAAGGGCGGGACGATTCTCAATTCCCGAGGTCAGAGAGATGGCGACACCTGGGGCAAGCGAGCCGAGTGGTGCGATTATTCGGGGCCGGTGACTGGTTCTCACGGAACGGCCACCTACGGCGTCACCATCTTCGACCATCCCGCGAACCCACGGCACCCCACCTGGTGGCATGTGCGCGATTACGGTCTGTTTGCGGCCAATCCCTTTGGAATTCACGACTTTGAAAAGAAGCCACCCGGGACCGGGAATCTTACCGTCGAGCCCGGTCAGAGCCTGACCTTCCGATACCGCGTCATCCTCCATCGCGGTGATTCCCAGGCGGTTCCGTTGGAGGCGTTGTACCGCTCGTACGCGGCCGAGAAAGTTCTGAAGTGATGTGTCTTCAGTCTCCAATCCTGGTTGCGGGTGGGTTGGCCCTGATGAGCCTCTTTTCGGCGGGTTGCAGCGCACCGGAAATACTCAACCTGGGCGGGCGCACGGCGTTGGCCACCGGAGCTTTGTATCGTCAGGCCGAGTCGATCGTGATGGCCCGCGATCGCGAGGCGGCCCCGCAGTGCAAGACCCGCAGTGTCTTGACAACCCGCCTGCTGGAGGCACCCGAAGCTGTCGCCGATCCCCGCGGTGGGAGTGAGTCGGTTTCCTTTTCAGGATCCGGAACTCCCTCTTCCTACGCCGTTCCCTCGGAACGGCGCTATTCCCGATTTGTCGAGCGTTGGCTCCTTCAACGCTGCGATACTGAAGTAGTCTACCGGGTGATTTACACCCCGAGTGCCTCAGGCACCGATGTCTCTGCCGAACTGGAAATCACACCTCCCTCACCATGAATCGTCGCCAATTCCTTGCCAGCACCTCGTTGGCCGCCGGTGCCATTGTCACCGGTTGTACCACCACCACTCCCGCCGTCCGCTTTATGCCCAAATCGCGGGTCATCGGCGCCAATGACGACATCCGCGTCGCCGTGGTGGGCTTCAATTCGCGGGGCAACGACCACATCGCTGGCTTCAAGAAGCTCAAGGGTGTGCGGCTGGTGGCCTTGTGCGACGTCGATTCCAAGGTCCTCGAGAAGGGCCGCGCCGACCTCGCCAAAGACGGCATCCAGGTCGAGACCTACACCGACGTGCGCAAGTTGCTGGAAAGCGGCGAGATCGACGCCGTGTCCACGGCCACGCCCAACCACTGGCACGCGCTCTTGGCCACCTGGGCCTGTCAGGCGGGCAAGGATGTGTATGTCGAAAAGCCCGTCTCCCACAACGTTTGGGAAGGTCGGCAAATTGTCGCGGCGGCCCGCAAGTATGGGCGCATCGTGCAGACCGGCACCCAATGCCGTTCAAACCCGGGCCTGCGCGAGGCCATCGCTTGGCTCCACGGAGGCAACCTGGGGCAGATTCAGGTGGCCCGCGGACTTTGCTACAAGCCGCGCCAGAGCATCGGGAATGTGACGGCGCCGACCCAGGTGCCCGATCACATCAACTACGACTTGTGGTGCGGCCCGTCGCCCCTGAAACCCTTGATGCGCTCCAAGCTCCATTACGATTGGCACTGGCAGTTCATCACTGGCAACGGCGATCTGGGCAATCAGGGCATCCACCAGATGGACATCGCTCGTTGGGCTCTGGGCGCGACCACGCTGAGTCCGAAGGTGTTCAGCGTGGGCGGGCGTGCCGGCTATCAAGACAATGGGGACACGCCCAATTCCCAGTTCGTCTATCACCAGTACGAGAAGGCGTCCTTGATCTTCGAAGTTCGGGGATTGCCCAAGTCGAAGGAGTATCAGGATGCCCGTTGGAACAAGAGCATGCCTGAGTACCGTGGTGCCCAGGTCGGGGTGGTCATCCACTGCGAGAATGGCTACATGGTCATCCCCTCCTACGACAGCGCCAAGGCCTTCGACAAGAATGGCCGCGAGATCAAGGCCTGGAAGCAGAGCGCCGATCATTACGCCAATTTCGTGGCCGCGGTCCGCAGCCGGCGTTCCTCGGACTTGAACGCCGAGATCCTGGAGGGCCATCTGAGCAGCGCCCTGTGTCACACGGGCAACATCAGCTATCTGCTGGGCAAAAAGCTCACGCCGGAAGCCATTCGCGAGCGGTTGCAAGACAACACGGATGCCGCGGAGTCTTTCTCCCGGTTGTCCGAGCACCTCATCGCCAATGGCATCAATCTGGAGGATCAGCCTCTGGTCTTGGGTGAAACGCTCCGCATGGATGTGAAGACCGAGAAGTTTATCCGCAACGATCGCGCCAACCACTTGCTCACCCGCGAATACCGCAAGGGATTCGAAGTGCCGTCGCGCGTTTGATTGGTGTGCGTGCCCCAGCCGGTTCCGCGGTCTCGGGCGGACAGGGGTGAATCCACCAACAGAACAGGCCCCGCCGAGTCGTGCGCTCGGCGGGGCTTGGGTCTTTGGATTGTTGACCCCGAGTCCGTGGGACCCAGTCAGGCCTCCAGGTAGAATCGGGCGCAGTTTCCGCCCCAGAAAGCGGCGGCGTGCTCCGGCCCAAGGTGGCGCACGTAATCCCGAGCGAGGCCTTCGATTTGTTCGTAGCTGCCGCCGAGCAGGCACACCGGCCAGTCGCTACCGAACATTAGGCGTTCGGGCTGGAACGCTTCGAACACCACATCGAGGTAGGGGCGAAAATCGCCGAATTGCCATTTCTGGGGATCGGCCTCGGTCACCATGCCCGAGACCTTGCAGCAGACATTCGGATGCTGGGCCAGTTCGCGGATTTGCGAGGCCCATGGTTCGAGGAGCCCTTGTCGGATCAGCGGTTTTGCGATGTGGTCCAGCACGAAGGGCTGCTCGGGGAATCGCGCCACCAGTTCCAGGGCGGCCGGCAATTGTTTGGGGTAGATGAGGATGTCGTAGGTGAGCCCAAATTGGCGGAGAGCTCCGATGCCCCGGAGCACCGAGGAGCGGACGAGGAAGCGCTCGTCAGGCTCGTCCTGTGCGACATGGCGGACTCCGACAAACCGGGGATGCGCCGCCAGCGGGGCGAGGCTTTCCTCCACCCGATCCGACTGGAGATCCACCCAGCCGACGACCCCTTTCACGCGCGGGTCGGCATCGGCCAAGCCGAGCAGCCACCACGATTCGGCCAACGACTGACGGGCTTGGACAGCAATGGATCCGTCGAACCCCAGGGAGCGGTGCAGGCGCTCCAAGTCCGCCGGCAGCCAGTCGCGCTGAAGAGCCGATCCGGGCGGAATCCACGGGTATTCGGCCGTGCTGTATCTCCAGAAATGTTGGTGGGAGTCGAGCTTCATGCGGGCAATCTGACAGGGTAGGGCTTTCCTGAAAACCGCTGAAAAAGCCAGACCCCATATCTGTGATTGCCCTGTTTCGAGGGTTGCGGAGGGTCTGGGCCGACAGGTATCAACTCCCGGTGCCCAGTGTTGCTGACCAGTTGAAGGCCGAGCGTGAGCGTCAAGGACGCACCGTCCACGATGTGGCCAATGTGACCAACATTAAGACCGACCACATCCGTGCGCTCGAGTCGGGTGACTGGGATGCCTTCGGAGCGCAGGTCTACATTCGTGGTTTCACACGAACCTATTCCAAAGAATTGCGGCTCGACGTTCCCCGGATCATGTCCGAATTGGAGACGGAGCTGGGAGAGTCGGAAGATTACTCGGCGCCACCGCCCCTCACCGGTCGTCAAAAAGGCCCTCTCGATTTCATCACTCTCTGGCTGTCGCGGGTCCGCTGGCAGTGGTTGTTTCCGATTTTGATCGGAGGGGCAGTGCTGGCGGCAGGATGGATGGGATACCGCTCATGGCTTTCCTCCCGGGTAGTCGGAACGAGCAGTGTGACCCCGCCCCGCAGTGCGGTGGTTCCGGCACCCGTTCCCGCCACGGTTCCCTTGGGAAATGCTCTGCGCCCGTTGCCGCGAAAGGCCCTCAACGCCCAAGCACCGCTGCCCACCAATGCGCCAACGCCTCCGGCGCGTACGCGCTGAGCGCGCTGAGCGCGTGGCACCGGTGGCGTTGAGAAAGGGTGCGGTCCGAAGACCGCACGGCATGGATCAGGCGCTGATCTTCGTCCAGGCAGCGTTGGCCTTGGAGGAAGCAACCACGGCCTCGATGAAGGCCATGCCACGCACGCCGTCTTCGATCTTCGGGTAGTCGTTGGCGATGTCGTCCTTGGCCAGTTTCTTGCCGGCCTGCTTGGCACGGATCGCGGTGGCGAAGTTCTTGTAGATGTTGGCGAAGGCCTCGAGGTAGCCCTCGGGGTGGGCAGGGGGCGTGCGGCCGGCGGCCTTGGCGGCGTCGCTGAGGTAGCCATTGGCCGTGCGATAGACCTGCATGGGCTGGTCCATCCACTTCACCAGCAGCGTGTTCGGTTCCTTCTGATGCCACTCCAGGCCACCGAGTTCTCCGTACACGCGGATGTTCAGATTGTTCTCTTCACCCACCGAGATTTGCGAGCTGTGCAGGACGCCCTTGGCACCGCCCTTGAAGCGGAGCAGCACGTTGCCGTCGTCATCGAGCTTGCGGCCTTTGACGAAGGCGGTCAGGTCGGCGGCCAGTTCGCTGATTTGCAAGCCGGTGATGTACTCGGCGAGGTTTTCGGCGTGGGTGCCGATGTCGCCGATGCAGCCGGCCGCACCGCTGCGCTTGGGGTCGGTGCGCCAGGCGGCCTGCTTCTGGCCGGAAGCCTCGATTCGAGTGGCGAGCCAACCTTGAGGGTACTCGACCACAACCTTGCGGATCTTCCCCAGCTTGCCCGAGTGCACCAGGTGGCGAGCCTCTTTCACCAGCGGGTAGCCGGTGTAGTTGTGGGTCAGGCCGTACAGGCGTCCGGTCTTCTTGACGATGGCTGCGAGTTCCTTGGCTTCAGCCAGATCGAAGGTGGCCGGCTTGTCGCTCAGCACGTGGAATCCGGCCTCCAGGGCGGCCTTGGCCGCGGGAAAGTGGACGTGATTCGGAGTAACGATGGCCACGAAGTCGATCCGCTGGTCGGCCGGCAGCGCAGCCTCCTTGGCCACGAGTTCTTGGTAGCTTCCGTACACCCGATCCGGGGAGAGGAAGAAGTCCGCGCCGGAGGCCTTGGACTTCTCTGCATCCGATGAAAATGCGCCGGCGACCAGCTCGATCTGGCCGTCGATGTTTGCGGCGATGCGGTGCACGGCGCCGATGAATGCGCCCCGTCCGCCGCCGACCATTCCGTAACGAATCTTTCTGCTCATGATGGATGTGTGTTGAACGACTTTGATTGCCGTGTGGAAACGTGGACAAACATCACCGGCCGTCGCCAACCGAGTCAACGGCCGACGCAGGGTTTGCCGATTCTGCCTGGCCTGCGTATCGGGAGGCGTGCCGAGGTTGCCCCGTGGGAACTCTTTCCCTGTTGTCCTGGCGGCGATCCGGCCTAGTTTTCCCGGCCGCCTGGGGCGCAGTCCTGACGCTCCGGCGTCTTGTCCATGCTTGTCCATCTGCTCAAATCCAAACTGCACCGAGCCACCGTCACCGCAGCCAGCCTCGACTACGAGGGGAGCCTTACCATCGCCGAAGACCTCATGGAGCGCGCGGGTCTGCATCCTTACGAGCGCATCCTCTGCGGCAACATGGCCAATGGAGCCCGCTGGGAAACCTACGCCATCCGCGGCCCCCGCGGCTCCAGGGTGATCGAGCTCAACGGTGCCGTGGCCCATTTGGGCAAGATCGGCGATCGGCTCACCATCATGTCCTTCGCCGAGGTGGAGGAAGCTCAGGCATCGGCATGGACTCCCAAGGTCATCGTTCTCGACACCGCCAATCGAATCATCAACGAGCGCGGTATCTGAGCCGGACCAAGGTTGTTGGGAGGCGAGTGAACTTTGGAAAGGTGTCCTTTGGGGTGCATTCAGAAAGCCCCGTTGGGGCATGGGGGTTGGATGTACATATCCTGGGTGCCATCCTTGACTGGTATGCGATCCCCAACGGGACATGGATCGCTCTTTTTTGGCCAACCCTTGGCTGGTATGTGCGGCCCCGTTGGGGCATGGGGGTGGTGTTTGGAAAGCCCCAACGGGGCGTGGCATACCAGCCCAGGGTGTAACCCTGGGAAGAGAGGTTCCCGGGTTTAGCGTTCTGAAGGAA
>CAMCYJ010000044.1 GCA_945883815.1 Akkermansia muciniphila
CGCAGAACCTCTCCCCATTTTCAGACAGGCTCTAACCTGCTCTGACACTGTTTTGGGTGGTGATAATGGCATGTTCGGGAAATAAAAATTCTGCGGCGCATCGGCTTGTCGCTCGAAAGCCTTGAGGTTTTTCAGGGCGCGCTGTTTAAGACCGAATCGAGGATTGCCCGTCAGACTTTTGGAGTCTAACCACAAAAATCCTAATGGCAGTTTTGGCTGGGTTTTACGCGGATCTACGAGTGAAAAATTGGGGTGCAATCTGTTAATGGATGTAACGGGTAGGGTTTTCCGATTTGCTGAAATCTAAGCTTGCGCCCATCCCGTGGTTGAATGTCGCTTGGAGGGTCGCCATGGACCAGGAAGTTCCCCCTAGCCCCCGAGTTCCGCCCCCTTTCATCAATGTATCGTCGCCGCGCCGACGTCGATCGGGGTGGGTGCACCGTTCCAAGCGCTGGTTCAACAAGATCCCCGACCGACTGGCCGAACGTAAGCTCAACGGGTATCAGGTCGTGGTGATGATCGGGGTCTGCTACGCTGTTTATCGCTTCGTCATTCCAATGTTTGACCGTGATTTGGGCGGCGGTGGTGGCGGTGATTAGGGATGAATTTTCCCCGGTCGTTCCCCGCCGGAACAGCCGGACGCCTCACCTTCCCTCGGAACAAGTTTTCCGTTCTACCGCGCCGAAGTGGCGGCATGCCGGGCTCGGGTGAGCGCCAGGCTCTTACCCGCTCGTTTGCGAAACTTGGTCTCTGGCGTTTTCCAGGACCTGCCCGCGGAGTTTCGAGAGTGCTCCTATAACCGTTCCAATGCTCTTAGAATACCTCGGCCAGAACGATTCCATAGGATCAGTCGTTCTAGATGCATCGTGCCCACAATAGCCTCGTGGTTCGCTCGTGATGGGCCTCAGAAATCGCTCCCACCCAGCCCAACCCAATCCATCGACGAAAGCCCGATTGGGCCTCCTGAGTCCGTTTTGGTCTTCCCACGCCGGTGAGCCTGGCGTTCACTCGCGCGTCTCTTGTGACAATGAAAATCGTACTCGCTTATTCCGGCGGCCTCGACACTTCGGTGCTGCTCTCCTGGATCAAGGAAACCTACGGCAACGCTGAAATGATCGCCTTCTGCGCCAACATCGGCCAGGAAGACGAGCTGAAAGGCCTGGAAAAGAAGGCCAAGAAGACGGGCGCCTCCAAGATTTACATCGACGACCTTCAGGAGGAGTTCGCTCAAGACTTCATCTACCCGATGCTCCGGGCCGGTGCGATTTACGAAGGGCAATACTTCCTGGGAACCAGCATCGCACGTCCGCTCATCGCCAAGCGCATGGTGGAGATCGCTCGGGCCGAGAAGGCCGATGCCATCGCCCACGGAGCGACAGGCAAGGGCAATGACCAGGTCCGGTTTGAACTGACGGCCGCCGCTCTGGCCCCGGAGTTGGAAATCATCGCCCCGTGGCGGGATGCCCGTTATCGCAAGGACTTCCCGGGCCGCCAGGAAATGATCGATTATTGCGCCGCCAAGGGCATTCCGGTTCAGGCCAGTGCCAAGAAGCCTTACTCCATGGACCGGAACCTCCTGCACATCTCCTACGAGGCCGGTATTTTGGAAGATCCCTGGTACGATTCCTTCGACCTCAAGAATCGGGACTATTTCACCACGCTTTCGGTCATGCCGGAAGACGCGCCAGACAAGCCGGAGTTCGTCACTCTGGACTTCGTGAAGGGAGACTGCGTCGCGGTCAATGGCAAGAAGCTCGACCCGCTTCAGGTCATGCGCACGCTCAACAAGATCGGCGGCAAGCACGGCGTCGGTCGCGTGGACATGGTGGAGAATCGCTTCGTGGGCATGAAGAGCCGCGGTGTGTACGAGACTCCGGGTGGCAGCATTTTGCACTATGCCCATCGCCAGATGGAAAGCCTCACCATGGACCGCGAGGTCATGCACCAGCGCGATGCGTTGGTGCCCAAGTATGCCGAGTTGGTCTACAATGGTTTTTGGTACGCCCCGGAGCGTTTGGCGCTGCAGGCCTACGTGGAGGAGAGCCAGAAGAATGTCACCGGGACGGTCCGTGTGAAGCTCTACAAGGGCGGAATGTATGTCGCCGGCCGCAAGAGCCAGTTCAGCATGTACAACCCGCACATTGCCACGATGGAGGCAGACCCGACCAAGGCTTACAACCAAGACGATGCAACCGGTTTCATTCGTCTGAACGGACTGCGGCTTCGCGTCAATTCCACGGTCAACGGCGCCAAGAATCTCCAGCGCTGAAAGCGTGGGTCACGGCACCTGATTGGAGCGGCCTCCCGGCCAATCCGAAGGGGTGTTCCAGTTGAGGAGCGTGTGGTGGTCTTGAGCGCTTAGCTCCCACCGACTCATCCACCCTGTTTCAAGGCCTCGGCGGCAGAACTCCTGCACCGAGGCCTTTTGCGTCTCCAGATGTTCCCGGGCGACGGCCCAGGCCTGGTTCGGATAAATGGCGGCCAACGGCTCCAGCCGACCTTGATGCATGGGAACGCATCCCGTGTCGGGGGCGATCTGCGCCATCAGTCGCTGCAGCCAATTGACCGACAGTTCTGGCAGATCGACAGCAACCAAAAGAGTCCATCCGTTCGGGGAGCGCGCTTGGGCCCATCCGAGTCCGGCCTCCACTCCGGCCATGGGGCCTGAGTCCGGAAACCGATCTCTCAGGAGCGGAATGCCTGCGGGTGTGTTGGGCAGGGGCGGGCGGCTTTCTGGGCCGGCGGCGATGGCGATGCTCCTCAGGCCTGCCTGTTCGAGAAGCCCGATTTGTCGAAGAAGCAGGGGCTGACCGTCGGACTCGAGCCAAGCCTTGTCCCGCCCCATACGGAGGGATCGTCCTCCGGCCAAGACCACGCCCATGAGTTCTCGGCCGGTGAGTTGTTCGTAAATCGGGGTCACCGAGCCCAAGCGTTTCTGGATCCCAGATGCTTGTCACCTTCCCGATGCCGGGGTGCGGCACCCAGCCCTGTCCTCCCAGATAAATCGTTCCGCCCCAGCCAGTGACGTCGACGAAGCTCCTTGCCCCGGGCCGGGGTGAAGGGTTTTCCTCCGCACATGTCTCAATTGGAAAATCAAGTGGCGGTGGTGACGGGGGCCGGTCGGGGAATTGGTCGGGCCATTGCGCTCCGCTTCGCCCAGGCCGGTGCCGATGTGGTGGTTGTCTCACGCACGGCTGAGAACTCTGAAAAAACTGCATCCGAAATCCGAGCACTCGGTCGCAAGGCATGGGCCTTGGCGGTTGATGTTTCAAATGGCGAAGCCATTGCCGCCGCGGCGGAAACGCTGCTCGAGCAGGCCGGACGGGTGGATATCCTCGTCAACAATGCGGGCGTCACCAAGGACGGACTCCTGATGCGCATGAGCCAGTCCGACTGGGACACCGTGATGAACACAAACCTGCGCGGAGCTTTTCTCTTCACCAAGGCACTGACCCGGACCTTCCTCAAGCAGCGCTCCGGCCGGATCATCAATCTGGCCAGCGTCATCGGCCTCATCGGCAACGCCGGTCAGGCCAACTATGCTGCCAGCAAGGCCGGTTTGATTGGGTTCACCAAGTCGGTGGCCAAAGAATTTGGTTCCCGCGGCGTGACCTGCAACGCCATTGCCCCCGGATTCATCGAAACAGACATGACTGCGACCCTCAACGAGGCCCAGAAACAGGCGATCCTGGGGCAAATTCCGCTGGGATCCTTGGGTCAGGCCTCGGACATCGCTGAGGCTGCGTTGTACCTGGCCGGTCCCGGAGGGCGTTACGTCACCGGTCAGGTGCTGACGGTTGATGGGGGTATGGTGATGTGAGCTCGCAGGGCCCATCATCGGAGCAGGGGGAATTCCCTCTGGACTGGGGCCGCTCTCCGGAGCCGGAAACCCCGTCTCCGCCTGACGTCCAAGGGCCCAAGCCGGAGTGGCTGCTGCGATTGAGTCCTGAAGATCGACGGCGCGTCGCCAGCCTGGCGTGGGAACAACGGCCGTTGGTGTTCCTGATCGATGCCCGGGCCCGGTGGAATCTGGTGCGTCCGCGGTTGCCATTGGCGGGGTTTGACGTGCTGGATTTCCAAGACCAGCCGGACGGCGATTTCCAGATTCAGGTGCCTTCCGACATCTCTTCGAGGGAGTTGCAGCACCTCTTGAAGTGCCTGCGGCAGACTCGTCCCCCGCGATCGGTGGTCTGCGAGCGGATGTCGTGCACCGGTCGTGAGTTGGGCACTTTGGCTCGGCGTGAAGACTCTGTTGAGATCGATGTTCCTCTTGCTTCATCTCCATCCGTGGAGAAGAATTCCTGAACGGGCGCTTGACGGTCAGAGGTCTCACGCCTAGACAGGCGCCCGAACGAGACATTTACCATGGCTGAAAAAACCATCGAGCAGCGGATCAAAGACATCATCATCGAGCAACTGGGCGTGACCGCCGACCAGGTGACTCCCGAAGCCAAGTTCATCGAGGACTTGGGCGCTGACTCCCTCGACACTGTCGAGTTGGTGATGGCTTTGGAGGAGGAATTTGGTCTGGAAATCCCGGACGACGAGGCTGAGAAGCTCCAGAGCGTTGGCGACGTCATCAAGCACGTCGAGGACTCTCAGGCCAAGTAACCCTGCAACCCCTTTCGTCAGGGCAGCCCGGCTTCCGGAGCTGCCCTTTTTCGTTGCAATCACTCCGTAAACAACAACCCGCACCCAGGTTGACGCGCACTTGTTTGTCCTCAATGGCTGGGTAACCTGTCCCCGAACTATGTCGAATGCTTGGTCTGAACGCCGCGTGGTTGTGACCGGTCTGGGTTGTGCCTCCCCGCTGGGGCTGGATGCCGATACCGTCTGGAAAAACATCCTTGCTGGAAAATGCGGTGTGGGGCGCGTCAGTGCCTTCGACATCTCAGCCTATGACTGCCAGATCGCGGCAGAGGTCCGGGGTTTTGATCCGGTTCCCGCATTCCCCAGTCCCAAAGAGGTCCGCCGTTCCGACCGCTTCACTCACTTTGGTGTCTACGCTGGCTGGGGTGCCTTGAAGGATTCGGGTTTGAATCTGGAGACCGAGAACCGGGACGAAATTGGCGTGTACATCGGTTCAGGCATCGGAGGTCTGCACACCACCGAGGAGCAGCACAAGATTTTGCTGGCCAAGGGGCCGGGTCGTGTCAGCCCGTTCATGATCCCGATGCTCATCTTGAACATGTCTTCGGGCTTGTTCGCTCTCTACAACAATTTGCGCGGCCCTAACTTCGCCACTTGCTCGGCCTGCGCCACCAGCAATCACGCCATTGGCGAGGCTTGGTGGGCAATCAAGCGCGGCGATGCGTCGGTCATGTTCGCTGGCGGCACCGAGGCCACCGTCGTGCCGTTGGGCATGAGCGGCTTTGCGGCCATGAAGGCCATGTCCACCCGCAATGATGACCCTCAGCATGCCAGTCGCCCGTTTGATCGGGACCGCGACGGTTTCGTGATGGGTGAGGGCGCGGCGGTGCTGGTGCTGGAGGAGTTGGAGCATGCCAAGAAGCGTGGGGCCCGCATTTATTGCGAGATTATGGGCTACGGCAACACCTGCGATGCCAACCACATGACCTCGCCCGATCCCGAGGGCGCTGGCGCGGCACGGGCCATCCAGATGGGGCTCAAGCACGCCGGGATGCGTCCCGAGGAGATCGATTACGTCAACGCCCACGCCACCAGCACTCCGGTCGGGGATGTTTGCGAGACCCAGGCCATCAAACGGGTCTTCGGTGACCATGCCCGGAAGCTGGCGATCAGTTCCACCAAGGGGGCGACCGGACACATGCTCGGCGCGGCCGGCGGCATCGAATCGCTCCTGTGCTGCAAGGCTTTGGAAGCCCAGATCGCTCCGCCGACGATCAATTTGGAGAATCCGGATCCGCTGTGCGATCTGGACTACATCCCCCACACCCCGCGGCCCATGAAGATCGATGCCTTCCTGAACAATTCGTTCGGATTCGGAGGCCACAACGCGATCGTCATCGGCAAGCGGTTCGTGGGCTGAGGGATTCACTCTCGGCATCCAACGTCCGCAAGGCACGGGCAGATGACGATCCCGCCAAGGCCCGCGTCGGGAGTGCGACCTTGGGGATGCCTTTGTCGAGGTGCATGGATTGCATTGGGAGCATTGGCGAGCGGATGTTCAGCGTGCCAATGGAGCACTCCGATTAGAATTCTCTCCGCGCTTCCCCATCGGGCCGGCTCGGGTCAGTCTTCGGAGCATGATTCCTCGATCCGGTCTGTGGGCATGCCTGTTTGTGGCCTTGAATTGGCTCCATGCAGCCGACGCCCCGCCGCTCAATGTGGTGTTGATGGTGGCCGATGACCTGGGGGCCCACGACCTGGCCGTCACCGGCAGCCGGTTCCACGAGACACCTCATTTGGACCGGTTGGCACGGGAGGGAGTGCGCTTCAATCAAGCCTATTCGGCATGCACGGTATGCTCACCCACACGGGCGGCATTGATGACCGGCAAGTATCCCGCCCGACTCAAGATCACCGATTGGATCGCCGGCCACGATGCCCCCAAGGCGAAGCTGCGCCCCCCGTTGGACTGGGTGAAGGCGCTGCCGCTGGCCGAGCAGACCCTGGCTGAACGGGCCAAAGCCTCGGGCCGTGCCACAGCCCACATTGGCAAGTGGCACTTGGGTGGGGAGGGGTTGGGCCCCCTGCAACAGGGTTTCGATGAGAATCTGGGCGGTGACCACCGAGGACAGCCGCCCTCCTATTTTTCGCCCTATGGATTGCCGCAGCTTCCCGACGGTCCCCGCGGAGAATACCTCACCGATCGGGAGGGTGTAGAAGCAGCCGCCTTCATCCGCAAACACCAGGATCGGCCGTTCTTCCTTCAGGTGGCATTCCACTCGGTGCACACGCCGCTGCAGGCCAAGGCCGAATTGGTGGAAAAATATCGCAAGAAGGCCCGGTCGGTCGGTGGATCCCAGACCAACGCCGTGTATGCCGCGATGCTGGAGAGCCTCGACGGTGCGGTGGGACGCGTGCTGAGCGCCCTCGACGAGGCGGGTCTCGCTGGACGGACCGTAGTTGTTTTCACTTCAGACAACGGCGGGCTCGTGTCGGGGCAGAACCCACCGACTTCCAACGCCCCGTTGCGCTCCGGCAAAGGGTCTCCTTACGAGGGAGGGGTCCGAGTGCCGCTGGTGGTCCGGTGGCCAGGAGTCGCCGTGCCTCAGGGGCAGGTGGAGCAACCGGTGATCTCCATGGATGTCGCCGCCACCGTCGCGGCAGCCTTGTCGGCGACTCCTGCGGAAAGTCTGAACGATGGAGTGAGTCTGACACCGCTCCTGAAAGAACCCTCGGCACGGCTTGGCCGCGAGGTGATCGGCTGGCACTACCCTCACTATCACCCGGGCGGCGCCTCGCCCTATTCGGCGATCCGATCCGGGGATTGGAAACTCATCCAGTTCTATGAGGACGGTCGGCATGAATTGTTCGATCTTGCGCAGGATCCGGGCGAGACCCGCGACTTGTCCGGCGAGCAACCTGCCCGTGTGATGGAACTGGCACGGCGCTTGGCCGATTGGCAGGGACGCGTTGGAGCCCAGTGGCCCCTGGCCAACCCGGATCATCAGGCCCAGCCTGTGTCCGCTTTGGCCGATGGGACCGTGCTGCTCCATTCGCGCTCAGCCTCCGTGCACGGGACGGTGCTGCGGTATGAGCCGATGCCTTTCAAAGACACGCTCGGTTGGTGGGCCCGCGCCGAGGATTGGGTCGACTGGAGCTTCGAGGTCGGCACGGGCGGATCCTACGAGGTGGAGCTGACTCAAGGTTGCGGGCGAGGGTCCGCCGGTAGCCAAGTGGAGTTGCGCATCGGCGAGCAAGTCATTCCCTGGACCGTCGAAGAGACGGGGCATTTCCAGAATTTCATCATCCGCCGACTGGGTCGCGTGACGCTCAAGCCGGGTCGCCACACGCTGGCGGTGCGTCCCATCCGCAAAGTCGGCGGGGCGGTCATGGATTTGCGCCATATCCGCTTGGTGCCGGCGATGGGCGAGGCCTTGCCCACCGAGGCTGCCCGGATGGTCCGAGCCGCCTCCCGGATCGTGGTACTGGGAGACAGCATCACCTATGCAGGTGAGTGGGTGGAGTTTCTCGAGGCCGGCTTGCGACAGGTCCAACGTGACCATCGCCCCGAGATCATCAACTTGGGATTGCCCAGTGAGACGGCATCAGGCCTCTCGGAGGACGGTCATGCGGGCGGCGCTTTTCCGCGGCCGGACGTGAACGAACGCTTGGGCCGGGTGCTGAGCCGGCTGAAGCCCGACTTGATCTTGGCCTGCTATGGGATGAACGACGGAATCTATTTCCCCCTGGATGAATCGCGATTTTCCAGGTTCCGCGATGGAATACGGCGATTGCACGAGGTTGCGGCCCACGAAGGGGTTCGGGTGGTCCACCTGACTCCGCCGGTGTTTGATGCCCAGCCGTTGACAGGGCGCACCTTGCCCGCAGGCCTGACAGCCTATCCTCAGCCCTTCGAGGGATACGATGCAGTGTTGACGGCCTACTCCCAGTGGTTGGTTGGGCAGCGGACCAACGGTTGGCAGGTGGTGGATGTGCATGGCCCCATGCGCCTATTCCTGGACACTCGACGAGCCCAAGATCCGGTGTTCACGCTGTCGGGGGACGGGGTTCACGCCAATCGTCAGGGGCATTGGCTGATGGCCCGAGAAACCCTTCGAATGCTCGGTGCCACGGGGTCTTGGATGGAGGCGCTCAACCCGGAGGAGTTGGTAGATCGTACACGTGACTCGCGTGACGGCTGGGCGTTGATCCAGCGCCGTCAGCGCTTGCTCAAAGATGCGGCGTTGAGCTTCGTTGGTCACAAAAGGCCTGGAATGGCCGTTGGGCAACCTTGGGAACAGGCTCAATCGGAAGCCCGTGAAATCGGGCGTGGATTGAACCAATGAGACGGCAGGGGTACCCGTTGTAAATTGGGTAGCAAAATATTTTAAAACCTCGCTTGACCAGATTGGTTGTCTTGGTCATAACACTTTCAAAAGGACGGGTCACTAAGAGGGCTCTCCTCCGTCACAACATCAAATTTATCTGATTATGACTCACCGTTCGATTTTCGCTGCTGCAGCAGCTCTCGCCCTCGCAACTTCGTCGGCTTTTGCCGGAACCATCTTCTCGACCACGGGAACTACCTCGGAGTTCTATGGTGTGGGAACGAGCATTGCAAACGGCCACCGCGGTTACGAGTTCGGTGATCAAATCACTCTTCCTTCGGCGGGCTACAGCTTCACCGGGTTGACCTTCGACTACTACTCCGCTTCGCTGGGTGGCTCAATGAACCTGAACATCTACGCCAATGACGGCGCGTTGGTCGACGGTTTCAAATCTCCGGGCACCAAGCTTTTGTCCGTCCCGGGCATCGGTATCTCTTCGGGTGTCAACAAGGCGACCTTCGATTACACGCCTGCCCTAATCGCTCAGAATGGCGAGCTCAAGTTGCCCAGAGACTTTACGGTGACCGTGAGCTTCTCGGGTGCCACCTCGGCGGCCGACAAGGGTTTGCTCGTTGGTGGCGCGGTCTCGACCGTGGGTCGGCCTCACCTCAACGTGGGTGCTTCCGGCGATGATTTCTGGCAGAAGACGGGCCCTGGCGCGAACGATTGGGCTCTCCGCAAGCTGAACAACGGTCAGGCTGACAACTTCAAGATTTCCGTTTCAGCCAACATTCCGGAGCCCACCACGGTGGCTCTCGGTGTGGTTGGTGCAGCATTCTTGGGCGCCTCCGCCCTGCGCCGTAACCGCCGCTGAACGGCAGCTTTAGCTTTTACCCCCTTTACAGGCGCGATGGTTTCCATCGCGCCTTTTTCATTTCCAGTCGACCGTTTTTCATCGCTTGCTCAGAGGATGGGTGCCGTTGAGGCTGATTTCCGTCTGGCCCTACTGCAGTCTAAGCCCGTGAACTGAGACAGAGAGATGGCAGAAGCATTGGACAAGGGGCTTTGAGTCCCCTTTTATCCTTCCATGCGCTGGATCGGATTGTTGCTGTCACTGTTCTGGATGGCCGGACAAACGGGAATACGGGCGGAATCGGCCACCCAAGTTGAGTTGTGGAGTGACTCATCGACAACTCGTCCAGGGTCCACCATAACGGCAGCCATACGCATTCAAGTGGCCGATGGATGGCATATTTATTGGCGCAATCCCGGCGATGAGGTGGGTCTCAAGACTCGGGTGGAATGGACCCTTCCGCCGGGCATCACGGCCGGACCCATCCAATGGCCGGCTCCCGAAAAAACCACCGAAAAAGAATTCGACACTCTGACCTATTCCGGTTCGGTGATGCTCTTGGTTCCGATCGAAATCTCCACCAACCAGACGTCGGGTCGCTGGACGCTCAAGGCCAAGGTCAAATGGCTCGAATGCCAAGAGGAATGTGTTCCGGGCAGCGCCTGGGTGGAGACCTCCATTTCGGTGGGCAGCACCGTCGAAGCATCCACCCATGTCGCCGAAATTCAGGCGGCCAGACAGCGGGTGCCGCGCCCAGTTGCCGATGTTCCGATCACCGCGACCTGGGAGACTTCCGAGGGGGCTGCGCCTCGGAAGTTGCTCATCTCGTGGAAGCCGCTCTCAGGAGTCTCAGGATTCGATGTGTATCCCTTCGAGGCCGCCGGTGGGCTGGCAGCGGTGTCCGTCAAAACTGAATGGCTTGAGCCGCAGAATGGGTTCCTTCGCATCCGCAAGACGGTGACCCCGGGTGAAGCGGGATGGCCGAATCGGTTGGCGGGGCTGCTGGTTCCTAAGGCTTCCACTACTCCGGCCGAGACGGTGGAATTCAGTGTCCCCATCGTGGCGGCCTTGGCAGGGACACCCTCGGCAGCCACTGCGCCGGCTGAACCAGTGTCCCTCGCGGAGTTGCTCATCAAATTGCTCTCGGCCTTTGTGGGTGGACTCATCCTCAACGTGATGCCGTGTGTGCTGCCGGTTTTGGCGCTCAAGGTGCTTGGGTTCGTTCAGCAGGCCAAGGAGGAGCCCCGGCGGGTCCGCACACTTGGCTTGGTGTACGGGGCCGGGGTGCTGGCGTCGTTCTTGGTTTTGGCCGGTGTGGCCCTGGCTGTGCAAGCCGCCGGTGGTACGGCCAGTTGGAGCGCTCCCTTCCAGAATCCGGTGTTTCGGGTGCTGATCACGGTGCTCATCACCCTCGTGGCGTTGAATCTCTTTGGTGTGTTCGAACTCACCCTTGGGGGATCGGCCATGCAAAAGGCCTCGGATCTGTCCACGAAGGAGGGATGGAGTGGGGCCTTCTTCAATGGTGTTCTCGCTGCCGTTTTGGCCACTCCGTGCACCGCTCCGTTCCTAGCCTCGGCGCTGGCGTTCGCCTTCCTTCAGCCGCCGTTGGTCATTCTTTTGTTCTTTGTCGCCATTGGTGCAGGTCTGGCCTTGCCGTTTGTGGCGCTGTGTTGGGAACCGGCGTGGTTGCGATTTTTGCCAAGGCCGGGTGTCTGGATGGTGCGCTTCAAGGTGGGCATGGGCTTCCCGATGCTGGCAACGGCCATGTGGTTGTTCTGGTTCACCGCGGGCCGTTTGGGCGAGTCCGGCACGGGCGTGCTGTGGTTTGGGCTCTTCCTGGTGGTCTTGGCGACGGCGGCCTGGGTTTGGGGGGAGTTTGTGCAGCGTTCAACCCGTGGAAGGGGATGGGCCATGGGCATTGCCGTTCTACTGGTTCTGGCGGGGTATTTCGGATTCCTGGAGCGTCAGTTGGACTGGCGCACGCCGGCGGCTCAAAAGGTCAAGGGCTTGGATTGGCAGAAGTGGAGCCCGGCGGCCGTCGAGCAAGCCCGACGCGACGGTCATCCGGTGCTGGTGGATTTCACGGCCGACAGTTGTCTCAACTGCAAGTGGAACAAGGCGACCGCCATCGAGATCGACGCCACGCGGGCGCGCATCAAGGAATTGGGTGTCCGGGTTTTCGAGGGTGACTTCACCGATGGGGACCCGCTCATCGCCGACGAACTCAAGAAGCACGGCCGTCGGGGTGTTCCCTTGGTTTTGGTGTATTCCGCGGACTCGGCCAAAGCTCCGGAGCTCCTGCCCGTGGTGCTGACTGCCAGCATTGTGGACGAGGCCCTGCGGCGGGCGGGCCAGCGTTGAGTCGGACGCTGCTTGAGCAGCAATTGCGGGCTGGGTTTGCTCTCGCCACGAGGTCATTCTCGGCCGAGTGAACTCTTCAGGCTGGCACGCCGTGAGCAGGACATCGGTCGCCCTTGCGACCGCATGGGCTTGTCTCGGAGCCGAGCCGGTGCCCTCGCCGCAGACCCGGGTCAGTTATTCGGAAGCCTACGGAAAATCCGGTCAGGCGACTTCCATCACGGCCGGGGAACTGGTGCGATTTCCACCGGTGCCGCCGGATCGGGCCTCTGAGACCTTCCAAATTCGGAAGGGTTTTCGCATGGAACTGGTTGCCAGCGAACCCCAGGTGGTGAGTCCGGTGACCATGGCCTTCGATGAAGACGGCCGCGCCTTCGTGGCGGAAATGATCGATTACTCCGAGCGCCGGGACGAAACCCCGCACGCCGGACGAATTCGGATGCTGGAGGATCTCGACGGCGATGGGCGCTTCGATCGTTCCACGGTGTTCGCCGACAACCTGCCATGGCCGACGGCCTTGATTTGTTCCCGGGGTGGCCTGTATGTCGGAGCATCGCCTGATATCTTGTGGCTCAAAGACACCACCGGCGACGGCAAGGCCGATGAGCGACGTGTGGTGGTCACCGGATTCGGCCAAGGGGTGGCTCGGCTCAATGTTCAGGCTCTCTTGAATTCCTTCAATTGGGGGTTGGATCACCGTCTCTACGGAGCCACGGGACCCAATGGGGGGAATCGGGTTTTCCGTCCGGGTTCCGAGGCGTCGGCGCTCGATTTGCGCGGGTCGGATTTCAGCTTCGATCCCGCGACCGAGACGATCCGTCCGGAGACCGGCGGCGGGCAGTACGGCCTGTCCTTCGATTCGGTGGGCAATCGATTCGTGTGCAGCAATAGCGATCACCTCCAATGGATGGCCTTGGACTGGCCGCATGCCTCGCGCAATCCCTGGGTCGCCCTGCCTTCTCCGCGGGTGAGCATCGCTGCCGACGGGCCTGCCGCCGAAGTCTTCCGGATCAGTCCCGACGAGCCCTGGCGCATTGTTCGGACCCGGTGGCGCATCAGTGGAGTCGTTCCAGGCATGGTCGAGGGCGGTGGGCGGGTTTCCGGCTATTTCACGGGGGCCACCGGAGCAACCGTGTACCGTGGCGACGCCTATGGCCCGGACTTCGTCGACTCTGTTTTCATCGGCGATGCCGGGGGTAATTTGGTTCACCGGAAGAAGCTGCATCCCGATGGCGTGGGCTGGGTGGCGCGGCGTCCGGCCGATGAGCAGGGAGTTGAGTTTCTGGCTTCTCGGGACACGTGGTTTCGTCCGGTGCATTTCCAGAATGGTCCGGACGGTTGTCTTTACATCGTGGACATGTACCGGGAGGTCATCGAGCACCCGTGGTCCATCCCGGAGGCCATCAAGCAGCACTTGGATCTCAACAGCGGCAATGATCGCGGCCGCATTTGGCGGGTGGTTCCGGAGGGCTTCCGGAGGCCGGCCCCGCGGCGTTGGAGTCAGGCCTCGGTCCGTGACTGCGTGGCCGCTCTCGAAAGCCCCAATGGATGGGTGCGCGAGACGGTTTCTCGCCTCATCCATGAACGTCAGGATTCTTCCGCCGTGCCGGAATTGGAGCGTTTGCTCCAGAAATCCACCGTGCCGCTGGCTCGCATGCATGCCTTGTATTCGCTCGATGGGTTGAAGGCCTTGGATGGGGTGCGTCATTTGCAACCCGCTCTCGCCGATTCGGATGAACGGGTGCGACGGCATGCCGTGAGATTGGCGGAACCTCGGGTGGGCCGTTCGGATTCGGCCGCCCAGAGCTTGATGAAAACCCTGATGACGCTGGATGCGGATCCGTCCCCGCGGGTCCGCTGGGAACTGGCCTTCACCTTGGGAGCCGCGTCGGGTTCGGAGCGGAACCAGGCGCTCGTTCGCATTCTCTTGCGCGACGGAGATCAATCGCTGGTTCAGGCGGCGTTCTTGAGTGGCCTGAACAGTGGTGCGGGCGAGGTGTTCCAAGCGTTGACCCAGATTCCGGGGTTTTCCCAACGCCCTAGGAGTGGCGATTTCCTGGAGGCATTGGCGAGGGTGATGGGTTCTCAGGGGATTCGACCGGATGGGGAGCTTTTCTTGGATCGGGTGGCCCGAACCGAATGGACGGATCTGGCGCCGCGAATGGTTCGAGCATTTCTGGAAGCGTCGGTCCGTTCCGGCAAATCCGGCGTGGCTTGGGAGTCGGACGAGCGTCTGCAACGGTTGTTCCAGTCGGCCAGGGTCCGCGCTGACGATGAGGGTGGGCCAGAGCTGGAGCGGGTTCGTGCGGTGGAATTGCTCGCGGTGGGTCGCTATGCCGATGTGGCTGAGCCATTGAGCCGACGGTTGGAGGCGGCGTCTCCTCCCCGGGTTCGTGCGGCGGCCATCCAGTCCTTGGGGCGATTCAATGACCCGGGCGTGGCCAGCCAACTCCTCAAGCCATGGAAGGGGTACCGTGCCGAAGATCGTGCCGCTGTGGTGGCCTTGCTGTCCTCTCGTCCAGAACGTGCCCTGGCGCTGCTGACAGCGGTGGAACGTGGGGAAGTGGCTCCGTCCGAGATTCCGGCCGCCACGACCCGAACCCTTCAGGGTCACGCCACTACCGCTGTGGCTAAGGCAGCGCTGACGTGGCTCCCAAAGGAACCGTCCAGTGCCGATGTGGTCGTCGCACTCCAACCGGCGTTGTCGTTGGAAGGTTCCGTCAACCGAGGGAAAGGGACTTTTCTGGAACGCTGTGCTGCCTGCCATCGGGCCGGTTCAGACGGGCATGCGGTGGGTCCCGATTTGGTGACGGTGCGCACGGCCGGCAAGGCCAAGCTTCTCACCAGCATAGCGCAACCCCATGCCGAGGTGGCACCGCAGTCCATCGCCTTCACCGTGGAAACGATGGATGGTGAAACCTACTCGGCATTGATCGCGCGGGAAACCCCGACGCAGGTGACTCTGCGCTTGGGCGGCGGCCAGGAATTGAATTTGGAGCGGCGCGCGGTGCGGTCCATGCGCAGTTCAGGCCAGTCGCTAATGCCGGAAGGGCTGCTTTCCGGATTGTCTCCGCAGGCTGTGGCCGACTTGTTGGAGTTCGTTGCTCATGCACCGGTTCCGGTTTCGGTTCCTGCAAAACCATGAATGTTCCCGGTTTCATGGCGGTCCACTTCACCTTTCCCATGCGTTGGAATCCTGTTCTTGGAGCAATCGTTGGATTGCTGGTTCACATCACGGCCACGGCCGGTGCCTCTGGCCCGGATTGGCTCATCGATCCGTCGCCGTATCGGGCCCGGGTGCACGTGCGATCCGATCGTCCGGAGGTGATCCTCGAAAACGGTTTGCTCAAGCGCGTCATTCGTATCGAGCCCAATGCAGCCACGGTGTCTTTGGAAAACCAGGTCAGCGGCGAGTCCTTGATCCGCGGGGTGAAGCCCGAGGCGGTGGTGGAGTTGAACGGAAACCGATTTGAGGTCGGCGGCTTGGAAGGGCAGCCCAACTACGCCTTCTTGAGGCCCGAATGGGAAGGACAACTCAAAGCGCGGCCTGCGGCGTTCCGCTACGTGGGCCATCAGGTCGGGGTCCCTCAGGAACGCATGGCTTGGAAACGCGTGCGTCACCATGCGCCGGGAGCGCAGTGGCCTCCGCGGGGTGTTGCCTTGAGGCTCGATTTTGAGGCGCCGGCGTCGTTGGTCTCCGAGCCGTCGCTCCGAGGGCTTCGCATTTCCGTGCACTACGAGTTGTATGACGGCATTCCCTGTTATTCGAAATGGATGACCGTGAGCAACGGAACCGCATCGGCGGTGACGCTCAATCGGTTCTCCAGTGAAGTGCTCGCGGCGGTGGAACGGGTTTCGGAAGTGGATGAGTTGTCTGTCGGATTGATGCCACCGAACTTCCATGTCGAGACGGATATGTCTTTCGGAGGCATGACTGCGGCAGGGGCCAATCGGCGTTCTTACCGTTGGTTGCCCGATCCGGAGTTTCACTCCCAGGTGAATTACGAGAAGAAGACTCCGTGCTTGCTGGACGTAGGGCCCGATTTGGGGCCCAACCAGGCGGTGGCTCCGGGGGCGACCTTCGAGACCTACCGGGCTTGGATTTTGCCGCACGACAGCACAGACCGCGAGCGGTGTGGCTTGGCCGTGCGGCGGATGATGCGCACCGTGGCTCCCTGGGTGACCGAGAATCCGCTGATGATGCACGTGGTCTCCTCGCACGGGCCCACGGTCACCAATGCCATCGACCAGTGCGCGGCGACCGGCTTCGAGATGCTCATCCTCAGTTTTGGCAGCGGCTTCGACATGGAGAACGAGCGCCCGGAAACCTTGCGGAAAGCCCAGGCCTTCTCGGCCTATGCGCGAAGTCGGGGTGTCGAGATCGGGAGCTATTCGTTGCTAGCCTCCCGCGGCGTAGGGGGTGGGAATGACGTGGTCATGCCCCAGGGCCTCAAGCCGGTGTTCGGGAATTCACCCTGCCTGCAAAGCCAGTGGGGCACGAATTACTTCCGCCGGTTGTACGAGTTCCATCGCCAGAGTGGTTTCACGTTGTTGGAGCACGACGGTTCGTATCCGGGCGACCCGTGTGCATCCACGAACCATCCAGGGCACCGTGGTTTGGAGGATTCCCGCTGGAATCAATGGGTGGAGATTCGGGATTTCTACCGTTGGTGCCGGGGTCAGGGCTTCTACCTGAACGTGCCTGACCACTATTTCACGGCCGGTTCCACCAAGACCGGCATGGGTTACCGCGAGGTCAACTGGTCGCTGCCACGGGAGCAGCAAGTCATCCACACCCGGCAGAACATTTACGACGGTACTTGGGAAAAACTTCCCAGCATGGGTTGGATGTTTGTGCCACTGACCGAGTACCAGGGCGGAGGGGCCGCGGCGACGATCGAACCCTTGTCGGAGCACCTCGATCACTATCGGCGCATGCTCGAGAGCAATCTGGCTCTGGGTGTCCAGGCTTGTTATCGCGGGCCGCGCCTCTTTGACAACGAGGCCACCCGGACCATGGTCAAAAGCCAAGTGGACTGGTTCAAGGCGCACCGGGACATCCTGGAGAGTGATCTGATTCATGGCCGGCGGGCCGATGCCCGGGATTTGGATTGGATGCTCCATGTGAATCCCGTCCTGAAAGAAAAGGGACTGCTGGTGGTGTTCAATCCGCTAAATGAACCGGTGCGCAAGGTTTTGAAACCCAATCTCTACTACACGGGTTTGACTCGCACGGCGCGGTTGCGGGAACGCGGTGGCACGGCACAGCGTCTGCCCGTGGGGCGGGATGGTCGGGTGGAAATGACGGTGAACGTTCCGTCCCAAGGCATGAATTGGTGGGTGATCGAATGAAGAACTTCAGTTTGAACAATTCGGGGGCTTCTCGGTGGTTCCGGGCGCTCGGGCTATGGGCCGTTTTGGGATGGCTTCTTGGGAATGCGTCTCTGGTGGCCCAGGGTACGAACTCTGGGACCTCCTCCACTTCGGAGTCCCAGAGTTCCCGGGGACGTGACCTCTACCTGAAGAACTGCTTTGCCTGCCACCAAATGCGGGGGCAGGGGATCCCGGGAGTCTTTCCGCCTTTGGCGGGTTCCGACTACCTCCTGGCCGACATCGATCGCGCCATCCGGATCATTTGCGAGGGGTTGAATGGCGAGATCACGGTCAACGCGCGTCGGTATGCTGGTGTGATGCCGCCGGCCATCTTGCAAGACGAGGAGGTAGCGAGCGTCTTGAATTACGTTTTGCGCAACTGGGGCAATGCAGGCCCTGAGGTGACTTCCGAGCAGGTCAAGAAGGTACGGGCGACCACGGCTTATCCGACCTTTGAAGCACTCCAACAGGCCAATCGCTACCCGCCGTTGCCCAAGGCTCCGGAGGGCTTCCGATTGCGGGAGGTGGCACGTCTGCCCTTCCGTCCGGTGCGCCTGACGAGCGATGGTCGTGGGCACGGATTGTATGTGCTGACCGAGCAGGGCGACGTGTGGCGATTGGATCCGTCGAATGCGGCCCTGAAGCAAATCCTTCCTGCCGATCGCTATCTGGAACGCCGACCCGACGACATCGGTGGGCCCCTCTTCGTCTTGGGGATGACCCTCGACCGGCAGAAGCGGATGTACATCGCGTCCAATCAGCAGAACAAGGCGACCCGACCCTACCAGAACATCGTCACCATCTATCGGAGCACCTCCGTGACCAACGGGCATCCCTCCGAGCTCAAGCCCTGGTTCCAAACCAATTACCCGGGAAGCCCGGCCTACATCCACGCGGTGGAGCACATCGCCTTTGGACCGGACGGCCATTTGTATGCCGGCAATGGAGGTCGCACCGATGGCGGGTTGACCAGCCCGGATTCCGAGTGGTTTGGCGGTGGAGAGACCCCCATCACCGGGTGCCTCTGGCGCATCAAGACCGAAGTGCAACCGCCCACCCTGGAGGTGTATGCCCGGGGGACCCGCAACGCCTATGGTTTTTGCTGGAACGACGCGGGTGAGATGTTTGCCACCGAGAACGGTCCGGACGCGGACGCCCCGGAGGAGCTCAACCACATCGAGGAGGGCAAGCACTACGGCTTCCCGTATCGATTCGCCGATTGGACCAAGAAGGCCTATCCCACGAGCCCGGAGCCGCCGCCGGGACTCACCTTTACGCTGCCGGTGGCCAATCTCGGGCCCGATGGGGGATTCGATGGAACGCCGATGTTCACCTTCGACCCGCATTCGGGCCCTGGCGGCATCGTGTTCCTAGGGAAGGAATTTCCCGAGGGGTACCGGGGAACGTTCTTGCTGACCCGGTTCGGGAATTTCATCCGGTCACCCAAGGACAACTCGGGATTTGATGTGCTCCGGGCGACCTTGCGCCGGAATGCCGAAGGCCGCTACGAGGGGCATTTCCACACCGTGCTGTCGGGGCTTGGGCGTCCCATCGACATCCACCAAGGCGCGCCAGGAAAGCTCTACATCGCCGAATATTCCCGGTCCACCAACAGCAGTGACTCGTATGGCCCTTCAGGGCGAATTCTCGAGTTGTCAGTGGCGGGACGCTGAGGTGGAGCCGTTGCCGCGGACGGCGTCGAACGGCCCGTTCAGGCGAGTCGAGCCGGCTCGGTGTCGATGGTGGGCAATCGGCGGCGTTGGTACCAAGCCATGCCCACCAGATCGAACAGTCCCCGCCCGAGCCGGTTCCAGACGCCGTACTTGGAAACTCCGGCCGTGCGCGGGCGGTGTTTCACGGGCACTTCCAGAACCTGACTCCCGTTCCCAGCCACCAAGATTGGCAAGAAGCGATGCAGGCCGTTGAAGGGAAAAACCCCGGTCAGGCTGCTGCGTTTGAAGGCGCGCAACGCGCAACCGGTGTCCGCGAAGTCCCATCCCAGACTCCATGAGCGGAAACTCCGGGCCACTCGCGACGAGGCCTTGCGCACGAAGGAGTCCTGACGATCCACCCGGTGGCCGCACACGAAATCGGCCCGGTCGAGCAGTTGTAGCATTCGAGGGAGCTCCGACGGGTCGTTCTGAAGGTCGCCGTCGAGGGTGCACAGAAAAGGTGCTTCCGTTCGGGAGATCCCGGTCCAGATGGCCGCGCTTTGCCCGGCATTCTTGAGGTGTCGCAGTCCGGTGACGCGGGGATCGCGGGCTTTCTGGGCGCAAATGGCTTCCCAGGTGCCGTCGGTCGAAGCGTCATCCACGAGCACCAATTGCCAGGCCCGTGTTTCAGCGCGAAACACTTCGGCAATCTCGGTCACCAACGGAACGATGTTGGCGACCTCATTGAACACGGGCACGACGATGACGATCTGCGGAACCACGGGCCAAAGCCTACGGAATCGAGTCTCCCGGAACCAGTCGTGTTTGCGGGTGGCTGTGCGTTCACCGTTGGTTCCGCCGTCTGGGTGGCCTACGTTTTCGCCATGCCGGAGTTGCCCGAAGTGGAGGCGTTTGGACGGTGGTTGCTGCCACGGGTTCGTGGCAGGCGCATCGATACGGTTGCGGTGCTCAAGCCTCGATTGGTGCGTCCCGTGTCGGTCTGGGCGTTCCAGCAGGCATTGGAGGGAGTGCGTATCCAAAACCTCCGCCGCCGGGGGAAGTGCCTCCTGTGGGATTGCGTGCGCCCCAGCGGGGAGTCGGAGTTGCTGGTGACCCATTTGGGCATGACCGGCACTTGGCAGATGCTGCCGGGCCATGGGCCGCTGCCTCGACATGCCGCGGTGGTCTTGGGCTTTGGCGAGCAGCGCGTGGTGCTGGAGGACCCTCGCCAGTTCGGGCATTTGCGGTTGGGGAACGCGGCGGTGCCGGAGTTGGGCCCTGAACCGTTGGATCCTGGCTTCACGCCCGAGTTGCTTGGCCAGGTGTTGGTCCACGGGCGCAGGCCCGTCAAGGTCTGCCTGATGGATCCTTCACGGTTGGCCGGGGTGGGCAACTTGTACGCCAGCGAAGCGCTGTTCCTGGCCGGGATCGATCCCACGACGCCCGTTCATCAATTGGGATGTGAAGCCATCGAGCGACTGCATGCGGTGCTGCAAAAACTCCTCGAAGCCGCCGTGGAACGGAATCTTCAGGCCCTGCAATCCGGTCGCCCCATGCTCTACCAACAGGAGGGAGTGCCCGAGGAGCCATCCGACGGAGGGCTTTGGGTGTATGACCGCGAAGGACAGCCGTGCTTCCGCTGTGGAGCACCGATTGTTCGTTTCATGCAGTCGGGGCGTTCCACGTTCCAGTGTGCCCAGTGTCAGCGGCCATGAAGTGGGTTGAGGATGTGAGGGGTGTTGTCAGGCGGGTGGTTTGCAGTGCTCAATGGCCGCCGTGAAACGGAATCCGGACAAATTGAGTTGGATGCTCGCGGCGTTGCTGCTCCTCATGCTTTCGGGGTGTGCATCCTCCTCGACGGCTGCCGCGAAGAAACCCATCCTCGGGGCTCCGAACACCATCCCGCCGCAGTGGTTGCGGACCGAACTCTACCTCGCCGCCGTCGAAGCTTCCGAATGGGAGGCCTTCTTGGCGGAGCGCATCACTCCACGGTTTCCGGCCGGCTTCACCGTGTTCGATGCTTATGGGCAATGGCGGGCGCCGCAGGGGGATATCCGACGGTTGTCGACCAAGGTGGTGGTGATCCTTCACCCGCCCACGCACGAGGCGGAGCAGGCCATCGAGGCGATTCGCAAGGAATACTGCTCGACCTTCAACCAAGTGTCTGTGCTTCGATCCACCACCCCGGCGCTGGTTTCCTTCTGACCCCCATGCCTCGCCTTCCGATCATCCTCGCTTCGGCTTCACCCCGGCGGGTGGAATTGCTCCGGACGTTGATCCCCGAGTTTCAGGTCATCCCCAGCGATGCGACCGAGGTGCACGATGCGGCTGTCGGTGTTCGTGCGTTGTGCGAACTCAATGCGCGGATCAAGGCGACTCCCATTTCCCAACGGTATCCCGGGCACTTGGTGCTGGGTGCCGACACGCTGGTTTGGCTCGGTGGACAACCGCTGGGAAAGCCGGTCGATTTGGCCGAAGCCCAGGCCATGCTGCGTAGTCTTTCGGGTCAGGCCCACGAAGTGGTCACCGGGGTGTGCCTGATGCACGGCGACTCCGGTCGGTGTGAGGTGTTTTCGGAGGTGACGCGGGTGCAATTCCGATCCCTCGATGCAGAGGTCATCAACCGCTATCTGGCGGCCGTGCACACGCTCGACAAGGCCGGTGGTTACGCTCTCCAACAGCACGGAGATTGGTTGGTGGAGTCCGTGTCGGGTTCTGAGACCAATGTCATTGGCCTGCCTGTGGAGGCCTTGAGAACGACCCTCGAAGGCTGGGGAGTTTAGAGCCTGTCTGAAAATGGGGACCCCATTTTCTGACAGGCTCTTGGTTCACCCCGCCGTGCGACGAGCTCACACCGTCGCACGACGACCGCGGCGGCCTAGGACGCTGATGGCCACCGCCCACACCAGCAGGACGACATTGAACACCACGAGCCTCTGGACAACTCCCTGCAACCCTTCGGCGGGCGTTCCGCGCAGCAGGGAATCTTGGAAGCCCCACAGGCTGGTGGCGTACAGGGCCGCCAGCACCAGCGCGCCAGGAACAAAGCGGAAGTCGCCATGGGCCATCCGGTCGCTGAAGAGCACGTTGGCCAACGTGAACGCCAGCATGCCCCAGGCAAACCACGGCACCAGCGGGGCTGACAGTTCAGTGGGGATTCCTGGGAGCAGGATCTTGACTGGAAGCCAGGGCAGGAGCGTGCAGCCCAAGGCTGCCAATCCGCCCAAGCTGGCGGTAGCGATCAAGGTCCACCGGAATGCCTGATGGCCGTCACCACCGGCGGCGCTGCGAGCCACCTTGGGAAACATCACCAGCGCCAGCGGGACAGTGAATTGGCTGAGCGCAAACCCAATCTGTGCGCCCGGTGAGTAACGGGATCCTACCTCTTTCTGCCACGCTTCGGGCACGGCTCCCTGCAGGAACAAATTGTCGAGCTGACTCAGGCACTGGAAAGCAGTGGCGCCGAGAAAGAGAGGCCAAAAACTGCCAGAAGTTCCGGTTGCAGGCCGCGGGGCTTTCTCGGTGGTCGGTGCGCCTGAAGTGCTTTCCATGGGCCACGGTTTCAACGCGCGAAGACCCACCGCCATGGCGATGAGAGTCGCCAACAAGGCCCCAGCCACGGCACCCGAAGCGCCTCCGCCCACCCACGTCAGGATGGCGACCACCGAGGCAAATCGGCCCAGTCCGTCCGCGATGGACATGGATCCTAGTCCGGCAAAATCTTGCCGCCCTTGAAGAATGCCCCGCTGAATGGCCGCCAGCAGCGACGCGAGGATGAGTCCCCAAGTGATCCAGAGCGGCAACACGGAGGGGAGTTTTAAGTGTTGGCTGAGAGCTGGCCCCCCCGGGATGAGTGCCACCCCAACCAAGCTCATCATGAGGAGAACCGTTCCGGCGGAACGCTTCAGTCGTCCTCGGGTTTCATCGATCGCCTCGCGGGACAGCGCCATGGCGGTTTGTCGCGCTGCCATGGTCCAAAGCGCTCCTTGTGCGGCGCCGACGACGTAGAAAATGGCCATCAACGATTTGAACTGAAAATAGACTTGGGGACCGCCGAGCTTGGACACCGAGCCATGGACCAGCGCCATTCCAGCCCCGCCCCCCAGGGTGGCTGCAATCATCCAAAGGCTTTGCTTAAGGAATCGCGATCGGGACTCGCTCATGGTCAACGCGGGGTTCGACGGGTTTTTGCAGGCGGCACGACTTCGGGGATCGGGGGTATTCGCAGTCGATCGAGACAGGACGCCATGTCTGCAGGCAATGGGGCCTCAAAAGCCATCTTCTGGCCGGAGCGCGGATGCAGGAAGGCCAGTCGAGCGGCATGGAGCATTTGACGGGGCGCCTTCCAGTGGTGTTCCTGGAAGAATCGTGCGTTGGCCCGCTCTCCGTAAACGTCGTCGCCGAGCAGCGGAAAGCCCAGATGGGTCAGGTGAACCCGAATTTGGTGGGTACGGCCGGTGTGCAATTGGCATTCGATCCACGAGGCGTCCTTCAGTGTCTCCAGGCAGCGGTACTCGGTCCAAGCTTCCCGTCCTTTGCCCGGCGTCGTGACCGCCATTTTCTTACGCTGGATCAGGTGACGGACGATCGGGGCGCGGATATCACCGTTGAGCGGGCGGACCGTGCCAATGACGAGCGCCAGATAGGCTTTCTCCACGGTGCGATCGGCGAATTGCGCCGACAAGTGACCGTGTGCGGCATCTGTCTTGGCCACCACGATGCAACCGCTGGTTCCCAGGTCCAAGCGGTGGACAATGCCCGGTCGCTCGACTCCGCCGATGCCGCTCAAGCGGTCTTGGCAATGATAGAGAAGTGCGTTGACCAGTGTGCCGGAGGAATGCCCTGCAGCAGGGTGCACCACCAGGTCGGCGGATTTGTTGACCACCAGCAAATCCTCGTCTTCGTGCAAAATGGACAGGGGGATGTTCTCAGGCAGCACCTCGCTGGGAATGGCCTCCGGCCAGCAGACCTCGATGCGATCACCCACCCGCGGATGGTCGGTGGACTTCGGGGCTGAACCGTTCACGAGCACGGCTCCCTCGGTAATTAGTTGCTGGAAGCGCCCCCGCGACGTTTCTGGGAAACGCTCCGCAAGGTAGCGGTCCAGGCGCAGGCCGGGGCGGCTCTCTGTGATCTCGATATCGATGGGTTCGGGCATGGTTCAATCACCGTATTCTGTCTGGTGACAGCAAAGATAAGCGGTGGGTCTTCTGAAGGCGACCGCCAATCCAGCTCATTCTACGAGGGTGCGGTTCCCCGCTTGCCCCGGCCTCCAGCGGGTCCGTAGATTGTCAGGCGTGGCGACCAAAGAGCGGACAGAGGAATCCAGCAAGGACCGTATCTGGGTCGACAGCCAAGGCTTGTTGCTGATCTTGGTGGCGGTGGTGCTGACCGCTGCCCTCATTTCCTACGATCGCCTGGATCTTGGCGTCAACACCACCGAGCCCAATACGGCCATCCGGAACTGGATGGGTCGCTTCGGGGCCCATGTGGTCTACAGGCTCTATTTGGCCCTGGGCTTCGGCACCTGGGTGCTCCCGGTGCTGTTGTTGGGGTTCGGTTTCGCTTCGTTCATTCCTTCCCTGAATTACCTGCGCCGTTGGCGATCGCTCATCGCCTCGGTGGGTCTGGTGATCGCCTGCGTGGGTGTGCTGGATTTGTGCGAGCGTTGGATCCCGGGTATCCAAATCCGCAAGAACAGCGGGCCCAGTCCGGGAGGGCTGCTGGGGCATCAGATCAACAATGCCTGGGTCGAGTATTCGGTGGGTCGCATGGGCGCGGCGGTCACCTATGTGATCATCTACCTGGCGAGCCTGCTCTTCCTCACCGACTACCAGTTGTTGGTGTGGATCCGTCAGTTGTGGGTGCGCGTCCCGAAGACTCCCGAGGAGAAGTTGGCCGCCGAGGAGGCCGCCATCGGGAAGAAGGCCAAGGCGTTGGAGAAGAAGGCTCGTGAGTTGACCAAGCAGGCGACCGCGGAGTCGGAGGCCTCCACGCCGGTGACCAAGCCCGCCCGCGGCAAGGCACCAGCCGCAGCGGTTGTTCCCCAGGCAGAAGGTGCTGCGGAACCCTCCGGACTGGGAGCCGACCTGCGGCCCATCCCCGAAGTGACCATTCGCGATTTGAGTGTCCCCCAACCCCGGGAGGTGCGGACCGTCCAGACCGGCGAGGTTATCCAAGCCGATGAAATCTCTGCGGTGCTCGCCCCCGTGGGCGACGAACCGACTCCGGCTTCCGAACCTCGGAAACCCAAGTCCGTGGCCGAACGCATCCTGGGCCGTCCGCCGGGTGCTGATCTGGACGAGAAGGGTGAAGAGATCGTTGACCTATCCGTTGAATCCTCCAGACCCGGCGCAGAGCAGTCCGATGGCGCCGATGCCGACGATGCTCCGCCGTGGGATCGGCCCGAGGACGCGGTGCATTCACCCGCTGAGGCGCTGCCTTTGGCCGCAGCAGCAGCTCGCCCACGTGCGGTGATGCAAACCCGCAAGATCAAGCCGATCACGGTGGCCAGCGCTCCCATCATCGGGAATTACCGCTTGCCTTCGATTGACTTGTTGAGCCTGCCAGACACCTCCGTCAAACCGACCGAGACCAAGGAGGAGCTCATGTCCAACGCTCGGCTGATGGTCCAGACGCTGGCCCAGTTCGGCATCGAGGTCGCACCCGGTGACATCACCAAGGGACCCACCATTACCCGGTATGAATTGCATCCGGCACCGGGGGTGAAACTGGAGAAGATCGCGGGCCTGACCAACAACATCGCCGCAGCCATGAAGGCCGAACGGCTGAACATCCTGGCCCCGATTCCGGGAAAATCCTCGGTGGGTGTGGAGGTTCCCAATGCGGTCAAGACCAAGGTCATCATGCGGGACCTGCTGGAGTCCCCGGAGTGGCAGAGCACGAAGGCCCGTATTCCCTTGGCCCTGGGCAAGGATGTTTACGGCAATCCGATCATCGCCGACCTGGCCGAGATGCCTCACGTGCTCATCGCCGGCAGCACCGGTTCCGGCAAATCGGTCTGCATCAACACCATCATCGCCTCCTTGGTGTACCGGTTCAGCCCGGACCAACTCCGCTTCGTGATGATCGATCCGAAGGTGGTGGAATTGCAGCAGTACAACGCGTTGCCCCATCTCGTGGTGCCCGTGGTGACCGATCCCAAGAAGGTGATCCTCGCTCTGCGATGGGTGGTGAACGAGATGGAGAAGCGCTACCAGATCTTTGCTCGGGTCGGGGTGCGCAACATCAAGTCATTCAATGAACGGCCGAAGGACAAACCCCTGCTGACCAAGGAGCCCGAACTGCCGCTGACCGCACGCAAGGAACGTGTCGAGCCCGGTGCCGATGGATTTGCCGTCGAGATCGATGAGCAAATTGTTGTTCCACGCGACGAAGACATCGTCATCCCGGAAAAGCTCTCCTACATCGTGGTGATCATCGATGAGTTGGCGGACCTGATGCTGGTGGCACCGGCCGATGTTGAGATGGCCATCGCCCGCATCACGCAGATGGCGCGGGCGGCGGGCATTCATTGCATTGTTGCAACCCAGCGGCCTTCGGTGGACGTCATCACCGGCGTCATCAAGGCCAACATTCCGGCGCGTATCGCTTTCCAGGTGGCAGCCAAGGTCGATTCGCGCACCATTCTGGATCAAATGGGTGCCGACAAGCTGTTGGGCAAGGGCGACATGCTCTACCTGCCACCGGGATCCGGTCGACTGATCCGGGCTCAAGGGGCCTTGATCACCGACGCGGAGATCGAAGCGGTGATGAACCACATCAGCGTGCAAGGCAAACCGAGCTACGAGCCCGAGATTCATCAGGCCCTTCAGAAGGCCCAAAGCAGCATGGGATCCTTGCCGCTCGATCCCGACGACGAGGGGAGCAGCGAAGATGACGAACTCCTCCAGAAGTGCATCGACGTGATTCGTACGGAAAAGAAGGCCAGTGTTTCCCTCCTGCAACGCCGGCTCAAATTGGGTTATGGGCGCGCTGCCCGCATGATGGACGAACTCGAGGATCGAGGGGTCGTTGGACCGAGCAAAGGGGCTGAACCGCGGGACATTCTCATCGATCTGGATGGCAGTGGCTTCGACGGTGGCGGCCAACGGTTGGTCTGAAGAGGAGGCTCGGGATTTGGCGGAGACAGAAATTCTTCATTGCGGATACTCGGACTCGAGGGTGGATCTCACCTTGAGAAAGCAAGGGGTTGGGACTAGAAAGACAAAAACCAGGTTCTCCCAGCATGCCCCTTCCACGACCCTCCTCGTTCAACGATAGCACCCTCAGCATCATCATGGGGGGAGGTCAGGGAACCCGTTTGTTCCCGCTCACCCGGGATCGCGCCAAGCCGGCCGTGCCGCTGGCGGGCAAGTACCGTCTGGTCGATATCCCCATTTCCAACTGCATCAACAGCGGGCTCCGCCGGATTTACCTGCTGACGCAGTTCAACTCGGCTTCGCTGCACCGGCATGTTTCCCAGAGCTACAAGTTCGATCACTTCAGTGGTGGCTTCGTGGAACTGCTGGCGGCCGAGCAGAGCTTCTCCAGCACGAGTTGGTATCAGGGAACGGCGGATGCAGTTCGCAAGAATCTCCAGCACTTCAAGAACAACGACTTCGAGTACGCGCTAATCCTCTCGGGTGACCAGTTGTACCAAATGGACTTTCAGGCGGTCCTCCAGGCCCACATCGAAAACTCGGCCGACTTGACCGTGGCGACCATACCGGTGGCCGCCCGCGAGGCTTCGGCGCTGGGTATCATGCAGGTCAATTCGGAGAGTCGGATCACCCGCTTCGTGGAGAAGCCCAAGGATCCTGCGGTGCTGGAGTCCATGAAGCTCGACCGGGCCACCTATCCGAAGCTGGGTATCCGACGAGATGAAGACCTTTATCTCGCCTCGATG
>CAMCYJ010000045.1 GCA_945883815.1 Akkermansia muciniphila
GCCGGGGAATGCGGTGACGGTGACCGTGGGTATGGATTCGCAATCGCCGTTGAATCCGTTCTTCCACAAGTACCACCCAGACCACGACAACCTGACGGCGGACTTCAAGGTGTATCAGGAGGAGTCGTACGGGTTCAGCCGGGATATCAGCGTGGCACTGAACGCGGATCAGGACGGAGGCGGAGCCAAGAACGGATCTGAGGTGATGAAGGGGACGTACACGGAAGTGATCCGTGGGCTGCACCGCCTTCCGATTCAAGTGAAGGGACAGGTAGAAATGGTGCGTGTCAGCACCCTCGGCGTCATCAACCCCACCACTTGGTAACGACGCCAAACCAATCAACTACAGCATCTTGAACAAGTTTCTCAACATGACTCCCATCGTGAAATCCTCGAGGCTGGCAGTCTGCCTGTGGCGCTGGTTGCTGCCACTGTTCCTTCTGGTTGGTGTCGGCAGCGCCGTGGCTCACCCGACCGTGGGACACGTACGGGTCAAGATTTATGTGTCCGACACCGAAGGATGGTGCTGCGGCAATAACTGGTGGGGCAACTGTAACTGTGGTCGCCGCGAAGCCTACAACCTCCGCGTCAACGGGTTTGGTCAGGAGTGGCAGGTGGCTGGCACCTTCTACGGGGGGAACTGGTATGAGGCGGTGTTCTACAACGTCAACCAAGACTGGCCCACCTTCCGGGCGAACTTGGCCAATGTCCGATTTTACAACACCGACCGCAACTGGGTGATTGCCCACACGGCCGTGACTGTCTGGGAGCCGAATTGGACGGTAATGCGCGACCATGCCACCGATGTTGGCGACTATTGGGTCGGCCCGTGGAACAACTTTTGGTTCAACTCGGTGCTGTGGAACTACACCTACAACACCCCTCACGACAGCTCCATGAGCAACGGAGGCGCGGCGGTCAGCATGAACTGGAACGTCGGCAACACCTGGGTGAATCAGATCAACATGGTGGATCCCGACGGATGCTATCCGGGATTCAGCACTTCCACCAGCAACCCGGGCCTGGGTACGGTCAATGTCTATCAGGCGGGTTGTTCCGGTAAGAATTCTTACTACCACGTCTACTTCCAACCGGCGGCTAACGCCTTCGGCAGCACTTACGTCACGGTCACCATCAATGACGGAGCGGTGGCGAGGAGCCATGGCTTCTGGGTGAACGTCAATCGGGTCGGTGCGGCACCCACGATCCCTGCCATTCGGCAGAATGATTTGGTGCGCGCCGAGCACACGGTGACCCTCGTGAATGCGATTCAGGTCAACGACGAATACACCCCTCTCCAAAACCTCACGGTTCAGGCGATCTCGACCACCTCGGACGCCATTCCCTTGTCCAGGGTGGCCATCACCGCCGGCAGCGGAGGCAATGCCTTCCGCAACGTGACCATCACCACGCCCAACAACGTGGCGCCGGCTTCCGGCACAGTGACCTTGGGAATCCGAGTGACCGACTCCGATGGTCAGACGGCCAGTGGCAATCTGGCGGTCCGGTATCAGGAGAACGTCCGCTACGGAACCCGCTTCAATGACGAGACGGGCGATTCACTGGGTGTGTCCCTCGAACGGGATGTGGACTACATCGACGTGGGCAACAACACCCTGTTCGGTGACTCGGACTTCACCATTGAAAGCTGGGTGTATCCGCGGAGCTTCGAGAGTTGGAGCCGTATCCTCGACTTCGGCAACGGAGCGGGCGTGGACAATGTCTACTTTGCACTGACCGAGGGTACTAGTGGCAGGCCTCAACTGGGGATCATCCGAGCTGGTGTGGGTAATGCCTTGACTGCCAATGAAGCACTGCCGTTGAACCGATGGACTCACGTAGCGGCGGTGCATCGCAGTGGGACTGCGTTCTTGTACTTTGATGGTCGCTTGGTTGGTTCGGTGGCCATGCACCGTCCGGGAGCGGTCAACCGTAAGGTCAGCTACATCGGCAAGAGCAATTGGCCGGACGGCCGGTTCAACGGCATGATCGACGAGGTCCGCATTTGGAATCGGGCCATGTCCACGGCGGAACTCATTGCCCAAGCCTATCCGCCCCTGGCCTCCAACGCGACCGGACTGGTGGGTTACTGGAGCTTGAATGATCGCAACAATACCCCGGTCAACCTCGTGACCGGTGGCCGATCCACATTGGTGGGTGGCGTGTATGTTCCGGGTATTCCCACGGTAAAGACGGTGACTGTCCAAGAGGACGCGGCTCTCACCGTGACATCGACTTTGAACGACCTCATTTCGGGGCAAACCCTCCAGGTCCTCCGTTCGCCGGTCGAAGGTACTCTCACCAGCAGCATTGGTGGCACCGCTTCCAAGCAATACGTGGGTGTCTCCGGCCCTCGTACCTTCTGGGACTCTTACCATGATGCCCGCGCCCGACGTGGTCGCTTGGCCACCATCACCAGCGAGGCCGACAACACTGCGGCCAATACAGCAGTGGCCTCAATTGGTTCAGCGTGGATCGGAGCGACCGATGTCGAGGTCGAAGCCGCCAGCAATGGGGCTGCCTTCAAGTGGCTCAACGGCGGCACCACGACCAGTGGTTTTTCAAAGTGGAACACGGGCGAACCGAACGATTCGGGTGGATCTCAGGATTATGCCTATATCCTGCCGTCCCTAGGTGGCAAATGGGATGACGCCGATGGTGCCACTGGGCTGGGCTATGTCTTGGAGTTGAACAACGGTTCCGTGGCCACCTTCAACTACACCCCGCTGGCCAACTTCAATCGCCAGGACTCCCTGGACATCGACCTGGTGGCCGATTACGCCATCCGGGATTCGTCCGGTCGGGATGTGGTGCGCCAACGCATCCGCTTCAATGTGGAAGCGGTCGATGACGCTCCGGTGGTCCGCAATGACGGTTACGTCAACCTCAACGGCAGCGGATTCCTCTTCGTGCCGGGACAAAACAACGCCTTTGCCTTCGAGGGACGCACATCCTTCACTCTAGAGGCTTGGGTGCGGCCCACGTCTCGCGCATGGATGGATGTCATCAGTCGTCACACCGGAGGGGTGTATGGCAATTTCATTTTGTCATTGAACAATTTAGGGCAGGTGAGTGTGTGGCGAGAGCACGCTCCATGGACTTGGGTTGTTGATACATCCAACAATGGTGCGCTCGCGCTCAACGCCTGGTCCCATATCGCGGCAACTTATGACGGCTCAAAGATTCGCATCTACGTCAACGGACAACTCCGTAATGAAACGTTGGACGAGACGGCGGTGGGAGCCGGTTTCACCGATGCCCGGGTCGGAGCTCGGGGTGATGGCTCCAATTTCTTCGGCGACTTGGACGAACTGCGTGTTTGGAATGTTGCGCGTTCCGAGACCGAGCTGCGCATGGCCTACCGAAGCCCTCTCAGTGGTTTCGAGACCGGTTTGATTGGCTATTACCGTTTCGATGAAGGTTTCGGCGTCTGGGCCTTCGACCTATCCAAGGAAGTGGACGACACCAAGGAGAACCTGCGGATCTCCGGTACCGTGAATTGGATTACCAACGGCGATACGCCCACCAAGACCGTCGTGGTGCCTGAAGACCACGCAGGATTCGAGATCTTCGTGGCCGCCTTGGAGTTCGATCGGTCCCAGACAATCACTCTGGGTGAACCGACCCAGCCCTCCAATGGTCGCGTGGCCAGACGCGCTTCAGCCGCGGGCGGCACAGCCTACGTCTACACCCCCAATCCGGATTATTCCGGTGCGGATTCGTTCCGATACACGGCCAGCGCCAACGGTGTGACGGCCTCCGGCACAGTCTTGATCCAGGTGGAGAACATCAACGATCCCCCGGTGATCTCCAACTTGGATAACCTGGTGCTCCAGGAAGAAACGACGCACCGGATTCCCTTCAAGGTCAACGACGTCGATGGACCATCGGCAGTGGTCGTGAGTGCGGTATCCAGTGACGGCAGCATTCTGCCGTCGTCCAGTGTCACCGTTACTGGTACCGGATCGGACCGCTACCTGGAGATGACACCCTATGAGGGGGCCTATGGTCTGACCACCGTGACGGTGACCGCCACCGACACCGTCGATACCATCCAGAAATCGATCACCGTCAGCTTCGTCCCGCGTTTGGCCTATGCAGCGATGGATGTGAACGATCCGGGCCAGGCCACCGAATCGTTTGGTACCGCCATCGATGACTACAACCGCATCGCCGGGTATTATCGGGGCACCGGTGTCGGCGCGGTCGACAAGCCCATTTTCCACGAGCAAATGCTCTTCAACGGCTCCGCTGCGGACGTCGGCACTATGGCCGGACAGATCACGGGCCTGAAGTTGCACCTCAACGGGACCAACCATTTCGCGGTCGGATTCCTCACCACCAACGCCATTTCCACACCGTGGCGGTTTTCACGCGTTCTGGTGGATGACCGGACGGCTGCCGCCTCCAAGGCCTACGCCGCAGAACCGGATGCCTCCCGGAAAGATGCCGCTGCCGCCGCGGCGTCCGCCAATGCCTTTGTTGGCATCCGCGAGACCACCAACAGCCTCGGTTTCCCGGCGGATTACCGCTCGGGTTTCGCCACGGCAGTCAATGCGGTCGGAGCACTGGCCGGTTACCTGACCAAGGCCGACGGCACCGAATACCCCCTGTTGCTGGACCTGACCCGGACCAACATCACGGCGGAAAACCTTCTGAAGGACGGAGCCAATGCCTTGATCAGCGGACGAGCCCTGGCGATCAATCGATTCAATCTGGCGACGGGGTATCGGTTGATCTCGGCCAAGAGGCGTGCCTTCACCCACAACGGATCAGTCCTGAGCGATTTACCGCTGCCCAGTGGCGCTGTGGAGACGGTGGGTACCGGTATCGATGACACGGGTGTTGTCGTCGGATATTTGGTTAAATCCGATAACAAGCGTCAGGCCATCGCCTACCGCGCCGGTGCCTGGAAGAGTCCCTCCGGCACCTTCGCCAGCACCTGGGTGCAGAGCGAGGCGACAGCCGTTAACACGTTCGGACAAATCGTCGGCGAGGCCACTTTGGCCGATGGATCACGGAAGGCGTTCTTGTGGATCGGCGACGCTGCCTACGACCTCACCTCCATTCTGCCCTTGGGCTCCAAGTGGAAGCTCGACCGGGCCAATGCCATCAATTCGGCCGGTCAAATCGTGGGTACCGGTCGAATCAGCGACGGAACCAAGGACCAGATTCGGGCCTTCCTCGCGACTCCGGCCAGCGTGATCGGAAAGCGCGTGGCCCGTCCGGAGGGAACGGTCGCTCGCTATCCGTTGATCGACATTCTGGAGGCCAGTCCCGGCGACAACGCCGCCAATGCGTTCTTCTGGAGCGATGTGGAGCGGGCGCTCTTTGCGATTCGTCCGGTCAAGGCCACGATCCGCTGGCACCGCAACAACAACTTGGCAGCCATCGCACTGGATGTTGTCCCTCGATTGACGGTCACCACGTGGCCCAAGATTCCGGAAATCCACATCGCTGGATCCCCGGTCGAAGTCGAACCCGCCAAGCCGGAGAGCCTCTACTCGTACTACGCGCTCCATTACACCACCACTCCGGGGGCCACCGTGGACAGCGTCACCAAGGTGTTCAATACCTCGGAACAGGGCACCGGGCATTCGGTGGTCCGTTATCTGAAGAGCGGGAATCTGACCCAGGATTCCACCACGCAATCCAACCTCTTCCACGTGGTGCGGACGCATCTGTGGAATGACCCGACCTTGCTCACCGATGCCGGATGGCCCATCGGCACCCCGATCCGGGATGCTTACCATAGCGATTACCCGGGTCGGAACGGCTACTTGTTCTTTGCCAAGACCGCTGTGGATTCCGTCGGCGCCGATGCTGCCTACAACCGATCGGCTCGGACGGGAACCATTATCCCAGTCAACGAACTCCGTCCGGAATCCCCCATTGGTGATCAGGATTTGGTGGTCGTCTGGTACAAGATGAACAACGACCTCAATGTGGCCTGGCCCAGCAAGCCGGTGCGCTACACGCCTGCTTGGCCCGTGGATGTCAACAGCATCGTCATCGCCAGCACCCGGGGTTCGGATCCGTTCGGAGTCGATCCGATCACGCCGGTGACCTATCCCGACGCCCGCATTTACAACCAACCGGTTCCCGGATGGGCGGGTTTCAACCCCAACGAGGAACATGCTCTGATTCTTCCCGGAAGCGTGGCCGAGGCCGCGTATGCTCTGCGGAATGATTTGAACGATGTCCGCAAGTACTCCAAGCCCTACGTGCTCCTGAAGTACCGCCACCCCGTCGATGGACTCTGGCGGCATCGCGTGTACCAGGTCATCACCGAGCAGCGCCCGTTCCTCTTCGATTACCCGGCGACGGCGGGCACCGAGATCCAGCCTCCGTATCCGCTGAGCATCCTGCCGGTGGCGCCCGCGAACTACATCTCGGCGGGTCATGAATTGGCCCTCGAAGACTACAACGGCAAGATCTACGCCCGACAGGCCGGTGTCGCCGGTGCGGTCAACAACAACCTGATCCTGCGCCTGTTCTATCCGATGCAGCCGGGCTTCTGGTATGACTTGGATGGCAATGGAGCCAACGATCTCGCGGAAGGGGCCTTTGTTCCGTGGTTGGATCGCAATCCAGGCACCACCGTGGGCACACCGCTCCCGGTTCGCTACACCGTTCGCTGGCCCGATGCCGTACCCATTCTTGAGGTGGGCGACACTCTGTTCGAGGCCAAGAAGGGCCTGCCGGGCGTGGCCAACTGGGCTTCTGCCCAGATGGTGTATGACACGTTGAACCCGACCTTCACCAACTCGTTCCGGATCGGAGCGGGTTACCTGACCGTGCCGCCGACCAACGTGGTCCGGTTGTACGATCCGATGAGCGAGCGCGTCTTGGTTTTGGCCAAGGCCTTCAAGTTGCCCGATGCGATCCGGATGATCGACGCCCCGGCCGGCCGTCGTGCCTTCCGGGATCTCCCGTACCCCATCCAATTGCGCTTGAGCTATGATCCCATGGGACATCGGCTCGGGTTCAAGGGGCACTACGACAACGCCATGGTCGGCGAGCCCCTGTTGCTGCCCAATATTCTGTCCCAGGATGAACGAGACCGGATCAAGCAACTTGACGGTCCGGGCAACAGCGAGTTCGACAAGGTGGTGGAGGCGCTCTACGAGCTCACCCGCAATCCCAATGGTCTCGATCTCAATAAGGACAACATTGCCGATAAGTCGTTCTTGGTCGGTTACCAATACCCGATTAGCAAGACCAACTTCGTCAACGGCACCGCCGTGGGTTACGAGTACGACACCACCCGCATCATTGTCGAATCGCTCCCGGCGGGCCTGAAGGCACTCACTGCGGCTGTGGGTGAGAATATTCCAGCCGTGCCTCGTCCGGGTTCGGCCGCGGTCTTCGCCGGTTCGACTTGGCTCCGCTCCGACTGGATGCCTGTTGGTCCTCAGGAGTCCTTCACCTGGGAAGCTTGGGTGAAACGCGGTGAGAATGGTCGCGAAGACGTGGTTCTTTCGCGGGGTCTGGACGCCGATGCCATGTCCTTCCGCTTCACGGCGCAGAACCAAGTGGAGTTCGCGCTCGGTTCGGATGTGCTTCGAACGGCCGGCCGCTACACCGATGACGTCAGCAAGTGGAATCATTGGGCAGGAACCTTCAATGGAGCCACCCGTCAGCTGGAATTGTTCCGTAATGGTGTGAGCGTCGCGGCCCTGACCGTGACCCGCTCCTCCTGGTCTGCGGCTGGACCACTGGGCATCGGTGGCAATGCCGGTTCCGGACGTTTCAAGGGATCCATTGACGAGGTTCGCATCTGGCACGGTCAGGTGCGTGATGCCTCGCAGTTGCAGGCCTTCCGCGACCAGACTCTGGTGGCTGGGCAGAAAGGGCTCGTCGGCTACTGGTCCTTCGACCAGTTGGATGGCGACAAATTTGCCGATGTCAGCGGCTTCCGACGGGATCTGGAAGAATTCGGTGCGACCTTGTCCACCTACAACGGGGTGAATCCCGGAACGTTGGCCAAGCTGTACACCATGCCCGATTGGACCGCCCAGAAGCCGGCGACCCTTCGGATGGTGGGTAGCATGGCTGCGGTGCCCAGCCTCCCCAACCTGGACTATGTGGCGATCCGGTTGCAGGCGCTCTTGGTGCCTCCGCTCTCGGGCAAGTACACCTTCTGGATTGCGGCCGACGATCAGGCTGAACTGTTCGTCTCCACGGACGAGAATCCGGCCAACAAGGTGCGCTTGGCCTCGGTCCCGTCTCCGACCGGTACCAACGATTGGGAGCGATTCCCTTCGCAGAAATCCGTCGAGGTCGACCTGAAGGCGGGCCGCTCCTATTACATTGAGGCCGTGGCCACCGAGGCCACCGGCAGCGATCACTTGGTGGTCCGATGGAGGCTGCCGGATGGGTCTTGGGACGGTGGCAACCCCAACTTGCCTATCCCGCAGCGCCGCCTGCTGCCCTTCGGAGTCGGAGGGACCGCGGTGGCCATCGGGACGGTGACCACCGAAAGCGTCAACGGACAGTCCTGGGGTATTCCTCCGCGATTCGTCACCTTGATGCAGAACAACGATCCGGGCTTGGCGGGTCTGCCGGTCACCTTGTCGGTGATCGCCATTGGTGCGGGTCCGTTCGGGGGCGACATGAAGGTGCTGCCGCCGGCGAATGTCTTTGACGAACGGTTGACGCTGCGCCTGTCGAGCGACTTCGGCGGTCAGCCCGAACGGTTCGACTTCGAGTGGTGGTACAAGCCGGACACCGCCGACTTCAAGAAGAGCCTCCTGCCGACGCTCAACGCAGACGGCACCGTGGCCAATGCCAATGGTTGGATCAAGTACACCCCTGGCTCTGGCATGGGCAAAAACATGATCACCCTGGGTGAGAATGGTGAATCGGGTCTCTTGGTCATGTCGGACAACTGGTTCATCGCCCGGTATCGCGGCTACAACGTGGGCAACAACCGCAATGTCTGGAGCCCGTGGATCGGCGATCCGTCGAGCCTTTCCACGCCCTTGCCGATGCTGGCTGAAGGTTGGGTTAAGCGGGTGGTCCGTGGGTTGAATCCGTTCGATGAACGGGCTTCGGATCTCAGCACGGCTTCGGCCTCGGCGCGGATCTCCATGCTCGAGCAGGCAGGGCGTCGCTATGAAGGCGATGTGGCCTTCAATCCGGATCCCAACTACTTGAACAAGATCGGCTTGATCGAGGCCTATGAAACGGTTCTGCGACGCGCACGCTCGCTGAGCACCGATGGATCGCCGCCGGTGAACTACGCTCCTGCCAACAATGCGCTGCTCTACATGGGAAGCCGCATCAGCGATCTCTACACGCTGCTGGGCAACGAGGCGATGGCGGACGCCGCGGACCCCACCATTGGGTTCACCACCAGCGATGGCTACGGCAGCGTGGCTTCATCGATCTTCGCCTTCCAAAACCAGCTCGATTCGCTGCTCGAGGAGGAGCTGAGTCTCTTGCGGGGCCGGGATGCCAGCTCGGCCGGGGTGCAGGGGGCTCCGATCTACAACCGCCTCTTCTGGAACTTCACTCAGGGTGAGGGCGAGGTGGCCTATGCACAGGTCTACAACCTCAAGGACAAGAATGCCGACGGTAAGATCGATGAGAAGGACGGCATGATCATGTACCCTCAGGGTCATGGCGATGCCTGGGGTCATTACCTGACGGCCACCAAGGCCTATTACAACCTCCTGCGGAATCCCAATTTCACCTGGGTTCCCCGCTCGGAGAACATGGTCCTGGCCGGTGTTCCGGTGAAGGTGGACTACTTGGATGAGCGCAAGTTCGCTTTGGCCGCAGCTGCCAAGGCCAAGGCGGGCGCCGACATCGTCAACCTCACCTACCGACTGAAGTATGTGGAGGAACCCTCGGGCCAATGGCAGGGCTATTCGGACACCGACGCCAGCCGCGCTTGGGGTGTCGATGAGTGGGGTATCCGGGCTGGCATGGGTGCCTATTTCGATTGGGTGATGGCCAACGCCATCCTCCCGTCCGAGGATCCGAATCCGGCGCATACCGGCATCGACAAGATCGATCGTACCACCGTCAAGGAGTTGACCGATCTTTCCGCCGCCTTCGGGTTGGTGGAACGCCAGATGGATCAGGCCGATCAAGGTCTCAACCCGCTGGGCTTGGCCCAGGGAGTTGTGCCCTTTGATATCGATCCTGCCTTCTTGGACGATGGTCAGGGGCAGTTCGAGCAAGTTCAGGAGCGCGCCAAGGACGCCCTGGACAATGCGATCTCCTCGTTCAATCACCTGAACAGCATGAATCAGGCGATTCGTGGATCTGGTGATGCAGCCCAGGATCTGGAGTACGATTTGGAGATGCAGGATCGGGATTACACCACCCAGTTGGTGGAAATCTTCGGGTATCCTTACGTGGGCGACATCGGCCCGGGTAAGACCTACCCCTCTGGATACGACGGACCGGACTTGCTCCATTACATGTACGTCAACACCCGAGAGATCGGGAACAACAATGCTCCGGCCGATCAGGCCTGGACGGGCTTGATGGCCAAGATGGATTCGGAGTTGAGCACCTGGGGCAATGTGCGTCTTCAGGACAAGACCCTGACCAAGACCACGGACGTCTTGGCAGGAAACGATTCCATGCCGGTCAACTATCCGTTCTCGGCCACCGGGTTCGCCTTCGAGGCACCCGCCTCATGGGGTCAACGACGGGCTCCGGGCAGCGTGCAGGAGGCCGTTTCAGACCTGGTGCAGGCGGAAACCCGCCTCAAGCAGGCGCTCAAGGAATACGACAAGCTCTTGAAGGACATCGATGAACAGCTTCGGGGCCTGGATGGGGAACTGGATCTGACCCAAGAGACCATCAACATCACTCAGGGAGCCAACAAGAGGAGGACGGACCTGATGATCGCGGCCCGCACGCTCAAGGGCGTCCAGGTTGCCCTCAATCGCGGTGCCGACCTCACGGACGATCTGGCTGAATCCATCGCTGAGGCCATTCCCAAGAACTTCATCGCCGGCGGTTTCGTCATCGGCGGTCTGGCTTGCGGTGGCGGTGTGGTGGTCGGAGGTGACATCGCCGCTCCGGCCCGTGGTGCGGTCAAGGGAGGTTTCAGTGCCGTGGCCAACACGGTATTCGGAATCGGTTCCGATGTGGCCGAGATCGCCATCAACGGTCTGGAAGGTGCCATTGAAACGACCGACATGCAGAGCGGCTTGGATATTACCAAGGCTCAATTGAAATTCGAGCACCAGCAATCGCTCAAGGAGATCGCTTCCATGATGCGTGAGGAGGCTCCGATGCGTCTGGAGATCTACAACCAGAAGGAAGTCGTCCAGCAGGCGGCCGGCCGGGTGCAGAGCACCTTGGCGGGTGGCCAGCGGATCATCGAAGCGCGCACCGCCTGGCGGAAGCAATTCGCCGGACGGGCCACCGAACTGCGCTACAAGGACATGGCATTCCGGATCTTCCGCAACGACGCCGTCCGTCAGTACCGCGACCAGTTCGAGTTGGCCGCACGCTACGTCTACCTCGCGGCCACGGCCTACGATTACGAGTCCAACATGATCGGCTCGGAGGGCAACTCCGGTCGGGCTTTCTTGACGGACATCATTCGTCACCGTTCACCCGGCGTGGTCCAAGAGGGCTTGCCGATTGCGGGTATCCCAGGTCTGGCCGATCCGATGGCCCGCATGGGTGCCAACTACAAGGTCATGAAGACCCAGATGGGCTTCAACAATCCGCAGACCGAGACCGGCAAGTTCTCCGTCCGCAACGAGTTGTTCCGTCTTCGGGATGGGGCCGGCGATTCGACGACCCTGTGGCAGGCCAAACTCAAGGAGTCCTTGGTGGACGATCTTTGGAAGGTGCCTGAATTCCGCCGGTATTGCCGTCCGATGGCACCGGAGTCTGCTGGGGCGCAGCCGGGCATCGTGATTCGCTTCCCGACCACCGTGACCTTCGGCCTGAACTTCTTCGGATGGCCCTTGAGCGGTGGCGACAGCGCCTACGATCCCTCTCAGTATGCCACGCGTATCCGATCGGCGGGCATCTGGTTCGAAGGATACGACGGAGCCGGCATGTCGATGACGCCCCGGGTCTACCTGGTTCCGGTGGGTGCCGACGTGCTTCGTTCGCCCAATGGGTCCAATTTCGAGACCCGCTTGTGGCGTGTGGTGGATCAGAAGATCCCCTTGCCGTTCCCGATCCAGCAACGCCAGCTGCAGGATCCGAAATACAGTCCCATGTTGGATTCTCTGGGAGGATCCTTCGTGGAGATCCGCAAGTTCTCCTCGCTGCGTGCTTACCATGACAGCGGTGACTTCGACCCGTCCGAGGCGTCTTCGGACAGCCGCCTCGTGGGCCGCTCCGTTTGGAACACCCAGTGGATGCTCGTCATCCCGGGTGGAACCCTCCTGAACGACAAGACCAAGGGTCTCGATTCCTTCATCAATTCCGTCAGCGACATCAAACTGTTCTTCCAGACCTATGCATACTCAGGCAACTACACGACCGCTGTTGGCGGCCTGCCTTTTGTGGGCAGCGAGCCTGGTCGGGGCGGTGCTTCCCGCGATCGGCGCCGGTATTCCAGAGCCTTACAATCTGGTGTACGGCATCATCAAGTTGGGCAGCGCCACGGTCACCGCTGCCGACACCAAGGTCGTGGTCGAAGCGCGGCGCTTCCCCACCTCCACCGCCTTCGCCAGCTACCGCATGGGTTCTCGTGCTGCAGCGGGCAACTACTATGCGCTGCAACTGAGCGTGGAGCAGAAAGTGGCCGGACAGAACATCTCCAGCGAGGCGAGCGAGTCGGGCACGGTGGTTTACCTCACGGTCTTGAGTGACGGCAAGGTCATGGACCAGGTCGCCTACACCATGGGCGGTCGTGGGACAGCCCGGCAAATCGACTTCGGCAATGTCGACAACGACAGCGACGGGTTGCCGGATGGTTGGGAACAAGCCTATCTTTACGGTCTGGACAGTGGACCTGAAGACGATCCGGACCGCGACGGTGAGACCAACAAGAATGAATTCCTGCTGGGACTCAATCCTCTGGTCATGGACGCCCGCCACCCGGCGGACATCAATCCGGCCGACGGTCGGTTGACCATTCAAGAGGTTTCGGCCTACTACACCGCGTGGCGCAACGGCACCAACAAGTGGGAACAGACGCTGGCCAACGGCACCAAGGTGGCCCGCGGGCCGGTGCCCATCCCGGTGGAATATGTGACGCGTGCCACCTTCATCTGGGAGCGTAACGAGAAGTACACGCTGAATTCCAAGTCCGCGTCCTCCGCGCCGCTGTGGTGGGTGCCTGAGACCACCACCGGCACCGGATCCGTCGGTGACGAAGTGGCCTCTGTGGACGCCGAGCCGGCCGTTGATGGCTCCTTGGCAGTGCTCGATTTGCCGAAGTCCCGGCGCGGTGTCGCAGCCAGCTCGGGCAAATCGGACAAGAGCCTGATGAGGGTCGTCACCATGGCCCCCAGCGCATTCACCACCGGCGATCTCGTCACGGTGACCAATGATGTGACGATTCTGGCCGGCCTCCGCACCTATGCCGTGGAACACTATCCGCCGGCGGGTTGGGAGGTCGTTGGAATTAGCACAGGGGGCTATTACGACTCCGTTTACAAGCGGGTCAAATGGGGTCCGTTCTTCGACCGTCAGCCCCGCCAATTGACCTACACGATGAAGGCCATCAAAGCTGCCAAGCCGGTGGACTTCGTGGGGTTGGAGGGAGCCAGTGCTTACGACGGTATTCCGGTGACGATCGAGGGTCAGCAGTCCATCTTCATCCTCCCGGGTGAAGAGCGTCGGTTGGTGCTTCAACAGGGCACCACACTGGGCCGCTGGACTCTGCGGGGCCAGCCGGGTAAGGTCTACGAGTTGAACCGCTCGACCAATCTCGCCCAGTGGTTGCCTGTGCAGCAAGTGCCTGCCGACAGCACCGGAATGGTGGAATTCACGGATGATCGAGCCCTCACCGAGACCTCCGGTTACTTCATGGCTCGGGAGTTGCCTTGATGCCAGAGACTCGACCGGGGCGCGGCAGGCAGTTGGCGATCGCCGGGCTTTGGCTCAGCGTAATGATCTTCTTTTGGGGTTGTGGCCGCGAGTCTTCGTCGGTTTCCACCGAACGGCCCACGTCTCTGGAAGGGTACCAGGTGCAAAATGAGGAGTGGAGCCGGGGGTGGCTCGCTCCCGAACGCTTGGCCCAGCGGTGTGATCGGGTGATCGTAGCCGCTTGGGATCGGAGTCGAAAGAGCGGCGATCCTTGGGCCGTGTTCGAGGCCTTGGAGGTCCAGTCGATGCAATTGCCAGAGTTGGGAGCCTCCCAGCCTGCAGGGATGGAGGGCATCCAGGTTCGCGCGTTGGTTCCAAGCTCGACGACCTTGTCTACTCGGGCGCAGCGCGATACGTGGTCCAAGATGTTTCGGGAGGCCGGTTGGGTTTGTGTCCAATCGGAGTGGCGAACGGTCGGATACACCGTCGACGCGACGAATGTGTCCACCGAGGTCGACATGAACCTTCATTTGCTTCGCACCAAAGACCTGATGCGGGCTGAGGCGCGAGGTCAATGGCGGATGCAATGGAGTCTGACCAATGACTCTCCCACGGCGGTCCCACAATGGATCGGTGCCACTTGGAAAACCGGCCAATGGCTGGAGAAGTCTGGAACCCCTCGGTTTGTCGAGCGCTGGTCGGCCAAGCTCCAGCCGTCTTCTCGAGGCGGCGGCATGGTCGATCCGTTGATCGTATCGGATTGGGATGGGGATGGGCGCGAGGACCTGATTTTGGCCGGCGCCAACCGCTGGTTCCGCTGGGATTCAGCGAGCGGCTGGTCCACCAACCGGATCATCCCCTTCGATGATGTCCATCTTCAGGCGGCCTCCGTTGCCGATTTTGACCGGGATGGGCATCTCGATTTGTTGGCCCCCGGTGGGCGTCAATTCCAACTGTTTCGCGGCAATGGTGCCGGTGGGGTGGAATTGCCACCCATCCTGACCCCGGCGGCCGCGCTCAAGGATCCGATGGTCATGGCCACGGTGGATTTGGAGGGCGATGGTGATTTGGATGTCTGGGTGGGACAGTACGAGGCCGCCTTCGGTTCTGGACGCATGCCGACTCCTTTCGATGGGGCCACCAATGGACTACCCGCCTCGTTGTGGCGCAACCTGGGCAATGGGCGGTTCGAAGAGTGTTTGTCCACCAGCGGTTTGGATCGAGTCCGCGATCGGTTCGCCTTTTCCGCGGTCTTTCTGGACACCGACGGAGATCGCCATCCGGAGTTTTTGCAGGTGTCCGATTGGAGTGGTGTCGATTTCTTCCGTGGCACCGGTCTTGGGACATTCCGTTTGGAGACTTCCAAAGCCCTGGGAGAGGCGCGCGGTTTTGGGATGGGGCACGTCGTCGGTGATTTCGATCGGGACGGACGTCCGGACTTCATGATGATCGGGATGAACTCCGCACCGGCCACTCGCATGGAGGCGGCTGGTGTCCATCATCCCGGATTCCCAAAGGTGCGAGAGGGACGACGTGAAATGACCCATGGCAATCGGGTTTGGCTCAATCGGGGCGGGGGACGTTGGGACGTGGCCCCCTGGGACCGACAGGTGGCTGAGACCGGTTGGGCCTGGGGAGCGGCCTGGCTGGATTCCAACAACGACGGGTTGGGTGAATTCTACGTGGTCAACGGCTTCATCAGCAATGAGTCGGCCTTTGATTATCAAGCCGAGCATTGGTCGAGCGAAGTCTATCAAGGGGGAGGCGAGCCCGACGCGGCACGTGCGGAATATTGGCAGCGTCGCTCTCAGATCAAGCTGGAGAGCGGAGCCTCCGAGGGAGGACACCACCGCAATCAATGGCTCGTGCCGGTGGGTTCAGGCTGGCAGGAATTGGGCTGGCTGGGCGGCGTCGCGCTGCCCGAAGACTGCCGCAATGTGGTGGCCTGGGACTACGATGGCGATGGGCGTCAGGATCTTCTGGTGGTCACCCAGGAGGAGTATCCCACGCCGCAGATGGTGCTGCGGGTTTTCCACAATGAGCATCCCGGTGCCGACTGGTTGGCCGTTCGGGTTCCTCCCCAGGCCGGGGTATCGCCCTGGGGTAGTGAAGTGACGGTGAATTTTTCCGATGGTTCCGTGCGGCGTGAATGGCTGGTGGACCAGCAGGGATTCCGGACCCAACCACCTCCCGTGGCCCACTTTGGCCTTGGAAGTGCGAAACCGAAATCGGTTCGGGTTCGCTGGCCCGACGGGTTGGAACGGGAGGAATCGATTTCTTCCGTCAACCGGATCCTCACCGTCTCAAGACCCTGAAAGAACGAAGGATTCCAATGACTGTTCCATGGCGGATTCAATGGCGTGGGTTTTTGTTCGGAGCCGGGTCTGTGATTCTCATGGGCTCGATGCTCCTGGGCTGTCGCAAAGCCGACGAGTCGGCACCGACACCGGAATGGGTCGTCCAGGTGGGGACCCAGAAGGTGGCCACGGCGACCTTTGAGGCAGACTGGATTCAGCGTCAGTCTCAACAAGAGCGTCCCGTTCCGGCTGGCGATGTGATCGGAGCCTTGGTCAGCGACTGGCAGGCCTATCAGGCCGCCGGACCCATGGGATTGTTGGAGGATCCGGAGCTCCAGAAGGCCATTCGACGAGTGGTCGCGGGCAAGGTGCGGGAAAATTTAGCCAAGAGTTTGTCCAAGCCCTCGTCGGACGTCCCGATTGGGCCGATGGAGATCGAGACGGTGTACCGCTCGCAGCCGCAGCGTTGGCAACGGCCACCGGCTTGGAACATCGCCTGGTTGGTAGCCTCCGTGTCCCCCAAGGCCGAGCCGGCCCGACGGGCTGCCGTGCGCGAGCGTCTGGAAGGTTATCGTCGCGAGATCCAGGCCGGTGCGGATCCCAAGGCCACCTTCGCCATCCTGTGTTCCAACCATTCCGACGACACCGCCACACGCTACCTCCGCGGGGAATTAGGATGGTTGCAGCGAGAGCAACTGGTCGGGCGAATGGGGGAGTCTGTCGCCGAAGAAGCCATCCTGTTGAGTTCGACCAACCGATTGTCTGCGGTCCTGGAATCGCCGACCCGGATGGTGCTGTTGCTGCACTTAGGTCATCGCCCGGTTCAAATGCGGCCCCTGGATGAGGTGGCTCCGCAAATCCGCTCAGAAATGGGCAAGCAGCGGGAAGAAGAGCTCCAGCGAGCCCTGGCCCAAGAGTTGAATCGTCGGGTTCCGGTGCAGACCAACCTGGCAGTTTTGGCCCGCTTGAAGGCGCCGGCCGTGCCCACGACGACCCCGTCGGCGCCTTCGCCCATGCCGCGACCCTGACGATGTGTTCTATGCGACTCCTGCATTCATGGCCTGTGCCCCCCCGTCTTGGCCGGAGTTTCTGGGAACTCCAGTCGGTGATGATGGTGATGCTGTTCTTGGCGGGAGCACTCCGATCCGAAGCCGTGGGGATCGTGACCCGTCGGTTTCCGGCCGATGCCTACGAAGGTCAGATCATCGAGGTGGTGCTTCAAGCCGAGCCCTTGGTATCGGCCTCGGCCTTCGGCGTTCGGGAGATTTTGCCGGAGGGGGTCGAGTACATCAGCTCCGATCCGGCAGCGAACTATTCCAGCGCGCAGCGGCAGCTCCGTTGGGGGTTGTTCTTCGACGGTCGGTCGCGTCCGTTGACCTACCGGATCCGTCTGCCGACCGCTCGGACCTTGCTGGGCTGGCAGGGTTGGTTGGATGAAGACGGAGTTTCGGTTCCGGCCGCCGGTCCTTCTCAGTTGGTGGTGACTCGGCCCAATCCGGGCAGCGTGACTCGGGTTCTTCCGGTCCCGGTTGAGGCGGGCGGGACGGCGAGTGTCCGCCTCGAGGTCCGGCCTCGCAGTGGTCTTCAGTTTCAGGTCATCGAGGAAACCCTCCCTGAGGGCTGGAGTCTCATCGATCTCACCCTGGGAGGCCTTGTGCTGTCTGACCGCCAATTGCGCTGGGGACCCTGGACCGATGATCAGGCCCGGGACATCACCTACCGGCTTCGGGCCCCGTCAGTGCCTGCTCCGGGAACCTGGAGCGGTCAGTCCACGCTGGGCGATGACATCGTTCCCACCCAGGGAGCTTCCCAATTGCAGGTGCTGGCAAAGTCCCAGGGTTCTGTCATCCGCTCCTTGGGATCGTCACGCTACGCGGCCGGACAAGTCCTCAATGTCCGACTCAATGTGATCCCCCCGGAATCGGTGGGCCTGTACGTGGTGGAGGAAACGCTCCCCGCCGGTTGGACCCTTTCGAAGGTGGACTCCGAGGGACGCTTGAGTGGTGGCCAATTGGTTTGGGGTGTTTTGGCGGGCAACACCCCGCGGGAGTTCAATTACTCGGTGACCGTTCCTGCGGGGGCTTCCGGTGCGGCCGCCTTTTCCGGGGTGGCACGGTTTGATTCCAATCCGGTGATTACCTCGGGCACGACGGAGATTCTGCCCTTGGAGCTGGCCCAACCCAAGGCGACCCGCACATTGCCTGCCGAGTACTCGCCGGGTTTGGCCTTTGCGGTGCAGTTGGCCAGCGAGCCCTTGGCCGGATCTACCCTGTACTTGGTGGAGGAGGAGATCCCGATCGGCTGCACCGTCGATTCTGTGGCCGGTGGCGGTGCCGTCTCAGGCACGCGCATTGTCTGGGGACCCTATCTGGACGATAGCCCCCGCAGTTTTTCCTATCGGCTTCTCCCGTCGAGCCAGACCACTGGCAACCTGGTTTTCTCGGGCAAGATTCGATCCAGCCTGGGGGACGGGACCATTGCCGGCGGCGTCTCGCTGCCACCGAAGCCCCCCAAGTCGGGGCGGATCGAGCAAAGTCTGCCGACCTACTTTCTGCCCGGAGTCCCGTTCACGGTGACCTTGCGACTGGTGCCGGAATCCGGGGTGGCCATTCATCTGCTCACCCAATCCATTCCGGAGGGATGGTCCGTCGGCACCGTCACCGGGACGGGCCGTTGGGACGAGGTCCAACGACGCATCGTCTGGGGGTTGTTCACCGACGACAAGGAGCGGACGGTGACCGCAGAAATTCGCCCGCCCGCCACGGCTCGGGGCTCTTACACACTGGATTGTCAGGCGGTCTTTGATGGTCAGGCGCGATCGCCCGCCACCAGCAGCGCCATTGTGGCCAATCTACCCCCGGAATTGTCCCTCGTGCCGGCACAGACCGTGGCCGAAGACGAGACGCTCATCTTGCGTGTTCGGGCCTGGGATCCGGAGTTGCCGGTCGACCGGTTGCTGTTGTCGGTCACGGTCGAGCCCGCGGATTTGTTCCCGGTGGCCAATCGCTCTGCGGTGCGTCAGGGCAACGATGTGATCCTGACCTTGCGCCCGGCAGCCGAGGCTTCCGGGGCTGCGGTGGTGCGTTTGGCGCTTTCCGACGATGTCCAGACCACTCGAAGCCAGTTCGACGTGACGGTGCTTCCAGTCAACGATACTCCCGCTATCACAGCCTTCACTGGAGTGGTGGGTGCTGTGGAAGATTCCCAGATCATTCGTGTCGAGGGGGTCCGGGTATCCGATCCGGATTTGGGTCAAGCCCCCTTGGAGGTGGAATTGGAGGCCGCCTCTGGGGCCCAGTGGTTGGACCGACCCATCCCGGTTGGAGTGCAACGGTTGGCCTCTTCGAGCCCCAGCCTTCAGCGGCTTCGGGGGACGCTCGAACCCATGAATGAGGCCCTTGCGCTGATCGCATTTCGCCCGGCGGCTGATTTTTTCGGCACCCAGATCATCCAGGTTCGAGCCAATGATTTGGGATCCTCAGGCCCGGGTGGTCCGCAAACCGGTGTGCGAGATTTGGCGATCGAAGTGGTCGGCATCAACGATCCGCCGGGTTTCCGGTCCTTGGCGGGCGTGGTGGTGACGGTCGATGAAGACGCGCCGGCCAGCGCGACGTCGTTTCCGGGCTTTCTGCAAGACATCCAGGTGGGGCCCACCAATGAGAACGCCCGCCAATTGGTCCTGCTGGAGGTCGTCTCCGACACTCCGTCGCTTTTCACGGTCCCGCCCCGCATCGATCCGGCCAATGGACGGCTTCAGTTCACTGTGGCCCCGAATGCTTCGGGAGACACTTGGGTCCAAGTGCAGGCCATCGACAACGGGGGTGTGGCCAGTGGTGGCATGGATCGAAGCCCGACCGATCGGTTTCTACTGCGCGTCGAAGCGGTCAATGACGCACCCGTGTGGACTCTTCCGAGCGCTTCCTCCGGCACCATCGAGGATTCTTTGATCATCACATCCCGGGGGATGCGCCTGAGCGATGTCGATGTCGGAGATCAGCCCATGGATGTGACTCTGGAGTTGGAGTCCGAAGCCGTGTGGTTGGATCGCCCCCTGCCCAAGGGGTTGCAGCGGGTGGGTGGATCGGAGGGTGTCTTGCGTTGGTGGGGCTCTCTGGATCTCCTCAATCAAGCCTTGGATGAATTAACCTTCAGCCCTGGGACCAATTTTTTCGGCACACAGAATATCCGACTGACGGTGAGTGATCTGGGTTCGGTGGGCAAAGGAGGTGCGCAGGTCAGCACGGCGGTCTTCTCGGTAGCCATCACTCCGATCAATGATGCTCCATCGTTCACGGCGCTGCCGGAGGGAACGGTGGTGTCGGTCGATGAGGACGCAGCGGCCAGCAAGACCACCGTCACGGGTTTTCTGACGGGCATCCAAGTGGGGCCTACCAATGAGTCGGCCAGCCAGACATTGAGTTTCGAAGTCGGAGTCGAGAATCCGGGTCTCTTCAGCCAACTCCCGCGGATCTCTGAGGCTGGCGAATTGCGTTTTGTTCCCAATCCTCAGGCCTGGGGTGAATCGCTCGTCACAGTCCATGCGTTGGACAATGGGGGCACGGCCAATGGAGGTTGGAACCGCAGCGCCACCAACTCGTTCCGCATCGTCGTCCAAGCGGTGAATGATCCGCCCGTGGTGACCGTGTCTTCCACCAACCTGACCCTGTTGGGCGCGGCCTCCGACACCGGAGTCCGTTCGGTGGTGGGGTTTGTCCGTTCGGTCTCCGTCGGGCCAGCCGATGAGGTGGCCGCGGGTCAGCGGGTCACGCTCAGCGTGAGCGCCGATCGGGAAGAGGCCTTCCGACAGCTTCCCTCCATCGATTCCGATGGGAAACTCTCGATGGCCTTGAGCCCTTATTGGTCTGGGGAACTCACTCTCACGATGACCGCCACCGACGACGGCCTGAGCAATCCGCCCAACCAGTCGGTGTCTGATCCGATCCTGGTGCGTCTGCGGATCGTTCCCGAGAATCTGCCTCCCGCCGTGGTGTGGTCCGGGGGATGGAAGGTTCCATCTCCGGCATCAGGGCAGACCTTCGTGCTGCCGGGAGTCTATCCCGGGTTGACCGAGGCCTTCAGTGATTCTCTGGACCTGTCCAAGACGACTGCGGAATGGATTCCTGCATCGGGTGCGTCGGTCTCCTTGCCCGTGGTGGCAACCCGCTCTGGACGGATGGGCGATTTTGCCGGATTGGCGGGGTTGGAATTGCGTTGGACCCCAGCCGTTTCACCGCTGGGTGCCGGTCAAATCCGACTGAACCTTTTTGATCAGGTCGGGGCGACCAATCGTGTCGTTTTGCCGCTGGAATTCATCGCCGGTCCGGGGCCCCGGATTGCAACCACCTTGCCCACCGCATGGGCGACGACCGATTCGGTGACCGGATTGTCCCAGGTGAGTCTCCTCGAGGATGCCGCACCTCTGGCCTTGGACCTGGCCCCGCTTCTCACGGGTGCGGTGGGTCCGGTGAGCTGGTCGTTGCAGCAACCCCTGGACTCCCGAGTCGTGGATGCGGAGATCCTCGGTAGCACTCTTTGGATTCGACCCCGATTGGATCGCAATGGCAGTGGCTGGTTTCAGCTCCGTGCCGATGCATCCAATGGACAAATTGCGTGGGCGTTCAATTTGGAGGTGACTCCGGTGCCCGATGCCCCTCGGTTGACGGCTCCCACCCTCACACCACTGACCGAAGGCGTGCTGTGGTCGGGATTGGTCCAAGCCCGTTCGGTGGAATCTCCAGGGCGGCCGGTGGTGCTCCGACTCGAAGGCGCGCCTTCCGGGCTCCAAATGCGCTCGGATGGCTGGCTGTTCTGGACCCCGGAAGAAATCCAGGGCCCGGGCACCTTCTCGGCCGATGTGGTTTCCCAGGATCTGGCGGGTGGACCGGAATCCCGGGTGACTCTCCGATTCACGGTCTTGGAGGCCAATGTGCCGCCCGTGTTGGCGCGCATCCCGGATGCGGTTTTGCGGGAGGGGTCTCTCTTGCAACTTCAGCTGTCAGCCTCGGATGTGGATCTCCCGCTCCAACCATTGACCTTTCGGTCGGTCAGTGGCCCCTCGGGTCTCTCCGTGGGGGCTGATGGACTCCTGAACTGGGTGCCAGCCGAGGACCAGGGGCCGGGGACTCATCGGCTGCTGGTCGCTGTCAGCGATGGCACTGCGGCCGTGACCAATCAATTCATGGTGCAGGTCCGTGAGGTCAATGAGCTGCCGGTTCCCCTCGTGGTCGCAGACCAGACCATCGACGAACTGGTGGCGTGGACGTGGACCTTGCGAGCCAGCGATGTGGACATCCCTGTCCAATCGTTGAACTACGGACTTTCCAGTGGTCCGTCCGGAATGAGTGTCAGCCCAGAGGGGCTCCTGAAATGGACCCCGTCGGAAGTGCAAGGCCCAGGGGATTTCTGGGTTTCTTGGTGGGTGAGTGATGGCGTGGTGTCGTCCACCAATCGATTTGGGGTGCGGGTGAGGGAGGTCAACGAGTCGCCTCGGGTCGACCCGACTTCGGAGCTCCGCGTGGTGGAGGGCTTTGAGATGCGTGCCACGGTGCGGGGGCTCGATCCGGATGTGCCGCAACAAGCCCTGCAGTTCCGGTTGGTGGATGGCCCCATCGGCATGAGCATGACGCCGGAGGGTTTGGTCCTCTGGCGTCCCGGTGAGAGTCAGGCGCCCACCACCAACGACGTCTGGATCGCCGTGTCGGATGGCGTTGTCTGGGCGACCAACCGTTTGGTGTCCATTGCCTCCGAGTTGAACGAAATCCCCCTCATCGATCCGATCCCCGAGTTGACGGTCGTTGCCGGCTTCGAATTGCAGGCACTGGTCCGAGCCCGCGACATTGATTTGCCCCGGCAATCCTTGGAGTACCGATTGGTGCAGGCTCCGGCAGGAATGACGATTCAGACCAATGGTTTGTTGCTGTGGAAGCCGCCGACCAACCAGGCCGCCGGGCGCTACGACCTTCGAGTGCGGGTCAGCGATGGGCGGGACGCAGCCGAGGTTGCCTCGGCGGTGGTAGTGAGAGCGCTGAAGCTTCCGCCGATCATCACGCCGGTCGGTGATCTTGAGTGGACCGAAAACCTTCTCCAGCGGCGCCAACTCATCGCCGTGGATCCGGGTTCTCAGGGCCCCAATCTTCAGTGGACGTTGGTGCAGGGCCCGCCGGGATTGCTCCTGAGCACTTCCGGCCTGATGGAGTGGAATCCCGATGAAAAACTGGGAGGGACCACTTGGCGTGTGACGGTGGTGGTGGCCAATGGAACGTTGAGCAGCGCGGAGACCTTCCAGTTGCGCGTGCTCGAGGACAATGCGGTGCCCATTTGGTCCGGAGAGGCCCGACGAACCATCACTGAACTAGAACTGCTCAACTGGAGCCTGCCGGTGGCCGACTCGGATGTGCCTTCTCAGCCGTTGACCTTCCGGCGCTTGAGTGGTCCGGAGGGGTTGGTGATCCGGACCAACGGTGTCCTGAGCTGGACGCCCACCGAGGCCCAGGCTCCCGCCACCTATTCGGTCACCCTGGCCTTCGGTGATGGATCCATCGAGGTGACCAACACGGTGGACCTGGTGGTTTTGGAGTCCAATGCTCCGCCGACGCTGACGCTGGAAGGGGAGGTTCAGGTGCCCGAGTTGAGTTCGGTCGTGCTGAAGGTGGTGGCGTTGGACACCGATCTCCCCAGGCAGACCCCGGTGATGCGGCTGCTCTCGGGACCCGACGGATTGACGCTCTCCTCCAATGGAGTTGTCGCTTGGCTGCCTTCGGAGGCCCAGGGGCCCGGAACCAATCGATTGGTCATCGCCGTCTCCGATGGCGTGGTTTCGATCACCAATCAATGGCAGTTGCGAGTCATCGAGGTCAATCAGGCACCCGTGCCCGATCCGGTTCCGGAACTGTCCGTGGCGCAGGGAGTGCTTTTGGAAGTGGCATTGACGGCCCGGGATGCGGATATGCCAGCCCAGCCTCTCAACTGTCGGTTGGTCAATGCACCTCCGGGAATGACCGTGAGTCCGAGCGGTCTGCTGCGCTGGAAGCCCTCCACCAATGTCGCCACGGGATCCTATGCTTTCCGCATCGAGTGGAGTGATGGAACCGCGGTCGGATCCATCGCAGCCAATGTTCTGCTCAAGCCGGCGATCCGTCCTCCGGTCATTGTGCCGATTCCCGCTCTCAGTTGGCTTGAAAACACGACCAATTCCTTCCGTCTTCAGGCATTGCCGGGCAGTGGGTCGGCCACGAATCTGGTTTGGAGTCTGGTGATGGGTCCTGCGGGTTTGACCGTGAGTCGATCGGGAGAAGTGAAGTGGATGCCCGACGAGCGCAGTGGAGGAACCGTTGGGACGGTCGCCGTGGTGGTGAGCGATGGCGAGTCGGCCGCCGGTGCGGATTTCCAGATCCGCGTCCTGGAAGACAATCAGCCTCCGGCATTGACCGAATCCCCGAGGATACTGGTCCGTGAATTGGAGCGTTTGGTGTGGTTTCTCAAAGTGTTGGATCCCGATGTGCCGGCCCAGCGGTTGGCCTTCAGGCAGATTTCCGGGCCGGCCGGATTGACCGTCAGTGGTGAAGGCGTCTTGTCGTGGATTCCGCCATTGGGCAGTAGCCTGGGCACCAACCGCGTCTGGGTCTCCGTTTCCGACGGGACCGTGTTGGTGACCAATCAATTGGAAATCGTTGTGGGCAAGGAGTTGAATGTTGCTCCGGTTTGGACGGAGGTCGGGCTTCGCCGGGTCTCCGAAGGGCTGTTGATGAGCTTCAACCTCAAGGCGGTGGATGCCAATCAGCCCCCGCAACCGTTGGCCTACCAACTGGTGGAGGGGCCGGAGGGTTTCACAGTGACATCCGCTGGTCAGGTCAGTTGGCGCCCCGGTGAATCCCAGGGACCGAGCACCAATCGCATCAGGGTCCGCGTCAGCGACGGTTTCGTTCAAGTGCCACACGAGTTCACGGTGATCGTGCGCGAGTCCAATCTGCCGCCAGTCTGGCCGGAAATTGGTACCCGGCGAATGACCGAAGGTGGGACTCTGTCTTTCACGCTCAAGGCCACCGACTCCGATCTGCCTGCCCAGGCCCTCTCGTATCGGTTGGTGGACGGGCCTGTGGGATTGACCGTGGGCACCAATGGATTCCTCACTTGGCGTCCGACCGAGGCGCAGGGGCCGAGTACGAATCGGGTCCGTGTCAGTGCCCATGACGGGGTTGCTTCGACCGAGCAGTCCTTCGACATCGTGGTGCGCGAGTCCAACCTGCCGCCCGTCTGGGTGACGACGGCGGCGACGCGACGAGTGACCGAGGGGTTGAGCTTGTCCTTCAATCTTCAGGCCACAGACCCTGATCTGCCGGCCCAGCGCCTTGGATACCGACTGGAATACGGTCCGACGGGGTTGGTGGTCGCCACCAACGGATCGGTGACCTGGACTCCGACCGAAGCTCAAGGACCCAGCACCAACCGGGTGCGTGTCGGCGTCTCCGATGGATTGGCGTCGGTGCCTCTCGAATTCGACATTGTAGTGCGCGAGCTCAATCAGGCTCCGGTGTGGACCACCGTGGTGGGCACGCGCCGGGTGAACGAGGGAGCTCTCTTGTCGTTCACCGTTTCGGCCATCGACACCGACCTACCCGCCCAACCCCTGACCTACCGACTCGTCAACGCTCCGTGGGGAATGACGTTGGGCACCAATGGACTGGTGAGTTGGCGGCCGACGGAGGTGCAGGGCCTCAGCACCAATCGCGTCCGGATCACGGTCGGCGACGGCTACGTGACGGTGCCTCTGGAGTTCGATGTCATCGTCCGCGATGCCATCACCGGGACGCCGGGACCCACCCTCAGCCTGTCCCCGCGCTCGGACGGTTCTTGGAGTCTCCGTGTTTCCGGCATTGGCGGTGCTCGCTATCAGGTGGAGCAACTCACGGTTTTGGGTGTATCTTGGACCCCAGTTTCTGGAGTGTCCGAAGTCGTGACTCAGGGCAGTAACGCACCGGTGACTCTGATTCTTCCTGCTCAAGCGGTACCATCCCGATTCTTCCGACTTGGGAAGCGTTGAGCTGGCTGAGGGTTCGGACTATTTGCTTCGAATTACGCCGTGCATCGAGCCGCTCAATAGGTTCGAGACCGAATTCCTGAACCCTTGCAATTAGGGGCTCCATCGCGTCAAGGCCATCGGCTCCAAGGCCGCATAGCTGCTCTTCGACACGTTTCTCTGGAACATCGAGGAGAAGAATTAGGCAGCGGCCACCAAGAAATGACCTCCTGGTTTGGTTCAGTGCTGTGCTGCGGCATCCACTGGGGCGCTCCGGGCGATATCAGTTCATTGAACTTCAATTCACTCGTTTGGCAATAAAATTGCCCATAATTCGGGTATCTTGGTCATCAATGAATTGACCGCCGAAGGCAAGGTCACCGCACGAACGGTCACCATTTGGTTCCGTATAGAGCCCACCCGCGACGAGATCGCGGCCTCGGAGCGAATAAAGACTCCACCGGATTCCGGTCGATCGCCGCCGCTTTCAAACGTCCCAGAAGCGATTTCTGGCACCATAATCAAAATGGGTGGCCCATTTTTTAGGTAAAATACGCATGGGTCAACGTCGCCCCGGGAGGCCTTGAATCCAACCCGGTCATCGGGGCAGCACTGTTCCAAGATGTATCCCATGATTTCGCTCGATTGCTCATCCTTCTCGGTCGATGCCGTTCTCCAGGTCGATGCCGTTCTCCAGGTCGATGCCGCGGCCGTGCTACACGCCATCCGGCGGCTGAGTAGACAATCGCAGGCCTACGACAGACTATTTTGAGGTAATTCTGGTTAATGATAAGAAAAAAATCAAAATTGCTTATTTCTTGAATCAAATATCAAAAATTTATTTTGACAAAACTCGTAAATCTATTTTCGGATAGGTAACCGGTTAATCGATGATCTCCTCCACCCCTCTCAAGTTTCTCCCCAGCCAGTGCTGTCCCGCGCAGCTTCCGTTGTGGACGCTGGGGTTGTGGATGGCCTTGGTCGTCGGTGGGGGCGGGTTGGGTGGTGGGAGGCTTTTCGCGGCAGATCCTACTCCGCCTTCGGTCCCGGCAAGTCCGTTGCTCGGTCCGGTGTCGTATCAGGGTCGCTTGGGCGATGGCGGGGCCCCGGCCAATGGTTCCTACGATTTTCAGTTCTTGTTGAAGGATGCCGCCACCGCAGGGAATACAGTCGGCGGAGTCATCCGGCAGACGCTGACCGTCCAGGGCGGCGTGTTTTCGACCTCGCTGCTACTAGATCCAGCGTCGTTCCCCGGGGCCGACCGCTGGATTGAGGTGCGCGTCCGTCCCACGCCCGCGGAGGGTTCGGCGGTGCCCGAAGAGACGGCTCCCTTTGCGGTTTTGGAGCGCCAGCGCATTCAGGCAACACCCTATGCCTTCCGGGCTCTGTCGGCGGCCACCGTCGAGTCGGTGTCCCTCCAGAGCCTGCCGCCGTCCGTTCCGGTCCTGGACGCCGGGGGTCGCTTGTCCGTCAGCCTGATTCCAGATGCCATCGCCCGCACCAACGCCGTAGTGGATTTGGGCGGGGCTTTCCAAGCCGCTCTCCAGGCGACCAACGCCGCGAGCCTGGC
>CAMCYJ010000046.1 GCA_945883815.1 Akkermansia muciniphila
CAAGTGGTCGACCTCCTGCGCCGCCACCCGCAATTGTGTCATCTGCGATTGGCCCAAGACGGAACCCCCGTTCACCCCCTCTACCTGCCCTTCTCCCTGCGCCCCCAACCCCACCGCGTGGCGAAGCACGGAACCTTAGATTGAATCAGCGGCGACCGTTTCGCCGGTCCAAGGGCGCTCAGACAATCGTCCCAGCGCCAGCGCCCCGGCCTGCAGAAACTGCCTCCGATGCCATTGACGACCCCGCCAGAACTAATCCTGGAATGTCAGCATCGGGGTTGTCGTGGGAACAAAGGTTCCAGGGTGGAGGCGGTGGACTTGGAGGAGGCTATGAAACCTTACCTGCCTAGGGTCAGGGCGCCAAGCGCGCGCCATGCCGCGGGCTCGCATCGAGACATATCGGGGCTTCCTCAAGAGCGTATCTGGGCGGGTCCACATGAACCGTCCTCAAATCCCTCGTTTCTGAACTGCACTGTGCGGCTGGCTTGATACAAAATCCTACCAAGTTTCAGCCAACGACGTTTGCCCATCTTGTCGATCGACCATGGCCCTCAATAAATCAGACCTCTACTCCTCGCTCTGGGCTTCTTGTGACCAACTGCGCGGTGGCATGGATACCAGCCAATACCAGGACTCCGTCCTGTGGTGGCCTTGCTGGCGGCCAAAGTGGCAGTACTCCTTCAACGAATAAGGGAGAGCCATGAGTGAATTCGAGAATTTAGCCACCACCTTTCAGGTTACTCAAGACGCGCTGCTCAGGCATTCAGCGCGCGCTGTCGATTCTGCACTGGTAGTTCGCAACTGGCTGTTTGGCTGGTATCTTGTTGAGTTTGAAAACGCTTCCGCCAGTAGAGCCGACCTGTACGGCAAAGAACTCATCAACAAGTTGGCAAAACGCCTCAAAGAAAAGGGATTGCAGGGTATTTCGCCAACGAATCTCCGCAAGTTCAGGGAATTCTTCCAAGCCTATCCAGAGATCCAACGGGCGACGTCCGTTACATCACTTGCCGGACTTGGCTCTCCGTCATTCCTTCAAGATTCCGCCTCAACTGAAAAGATCCAACAGACACTGTCCGTCGAATCTTTTCAAAGCATGCGGCAGGCCGCCTTCACTCAAATCGCGTCCAGTTTACCCCTGGGCTGGTCCCACTACGTCGAGCTGCTCACGCTGGATGATCCCTCCGAGCGCAGTTTTTACGAAATCGAAGTCGCCTCGAACCAATGGAGCGTGCGCGAGCTCCAGCGCCAAATCGCCAGTTCTCTTTACCACCGCCTCGCCCTGAGCCGCGACACGAACGAAATCCACCGCCTCGCCGTCGAGGGGCAAGTCGTGGAAAAAGCCGCCGACCTCATCAAAAACCCCATCGTACTGGAGTTCCTCGGCCTACAAGACCGCCCACACTACTCAGAAGACGAATTGGAATCCGCCATCATTGACCAACTGGAATCCTTCCTGTTGGAACTCGGTAAAGGCTTCCTCTTCGAGGCCCGGCAAAAGCGTTTCACTTTCGACAATGACCACTTCCGTGTGGATCTCGTCTTCTACAACCGACTCCTTCGTTGTTATGTCCTCGTCGATCTCAAGCGAGACAAACTTACCCATCAGGACCTCGGCCAGATGCAGATGTACGTGAACTACTTCGACCGTCACGTGAAACTTTCCGAGGAACTGCCCACCATCGGCATCCTTCTCTGCCATCGCAAAAACGATGCCTTGGTCGAACCGACTCTTCCGCCGAACGCCAACATCTTCGCCTCCAAATACCAGCTCTACTTGCCGTCCAAAGAAGAGCTCAAAGCCCAGCTCGAAATCATCACCACTAGCCTAGAGGAAGCACGCCACGGCCTCTGATACCCCCATTCAGCGGCCTGATGGCTGAAAAGACGGCCAGCGCGGCTTCAATGCCATCGCAGAAAACCGGTGCGACATCCAAGAACTCGGTGTCACCCGCCACTTTCAGCCGATACTTCAGCATTCTACAAAGCTTGCCGCAGAGGTGACGTTGCCGGCAGCCCGCTTGGACAGAAACCTCAATAAAATGGGAGGGGTATGGAATTGAAAACCGGCTACCAACCGACCGAAGTCGGCGTCATCCCCGAGGAGTAGGATATACCCACGATTGGCAGTGTTTGAGGATTGGTCCATGGGAGGGGTTAATTTATTTGAGTCGCAGATTACTAGTCTGCCACCCCGCTTACTTCCCCTGCTGGCGGATCAAGCGCAGGAGCAGTGGGAAGGCGGGTTCGGCCATTTGGCCGTGGTCGTAGCCTTGGAGTTCGAGCAGTTCCACGGAGGGGTGTCCCACTTCTTTGAGCATGCGCCAGAAGTAGGCGCTCTCTTCGTAGCGACCGAGGAGTTCGTGGTTGCGGTCGCCGCTGATCAAGAGAATCGGCGGGGCGTCCTGGCGGACATGGTACACCGGTGCCAAGTCGTCGATAAGCGGACGAGTACGGACCAGGCCGCGCTCTTCCCGAATGGCGAAGTGAGTGATGGATTGGCCGCTGAACGGGACCAATCCGGCAAGGCGATCGGGGTCCATTCCGTGGACGGCCAGCCAACGGCGATCGAGGGTTACCAAGCTGGCCAGATAACCGCCGGCCGAGTGACCGGAGAGAAAGATCCGGTTCGTGTCGCCGCCGTATGGGGCGATGTTCTTGAAAGTCCACGCCACCGCCGCCGCGGCGTCTTCAATGTAGGCCGGAGCCTTGGCCTTGGGGCTCAGTCGATAGTCCACCGCCACCACGATGATCCCCTGCCCCTTCAAGGCCGACGGGACGGATCGGTTGCCGCCAGTCAGACCTCCGCCGTGGAACCAGACCACCGTCGGAGCGGCCGAAGCGCCCACCGGATGGTACACATCGAGTTTGCAGCGTTCCCGGGCATAGACGTCGGGCTCGGAGTCCGGACGGTACGCCAGCCCGCTCTCGGTCTGATAGATGAGCTGAGCAGGCGATGAGGCCACCCCCTGAGCGGCCCCCTGGGCAGCCCCCTGGACAGCAGGCCGGACCGGTGTGGCTCGGATGGCCGCGGAGTTGGCGGTGCGGTCCGCTGTCCCACCCGAGGTCGGCACCGCGGTCTGGGCCATCGCACCGAGACCAACGCACCCCAGCACGATGAGCGCGAGCCCGGCCTTCGGACCTGCGAAACGGGTTCGAGAGCCACACGCAGGTCGCGTCGTGCGGGCGAAGCCGCTCAGGTTCTGGGAGTTCATGGTCGGATCATTCAATCGGCGCGTTTTCGACTCACTTCACGGGCACTTCCACCGTGTCCACCGACAGACGCCAGTCGGCGAAGGCGGGGGCCGTTTTCAAGACCACCACCGTGGCGAAGGTGAATCCATTGCCCTGCCCGTACACGCTGTCGGGCGAGACATTGAGGGTCCACACCGATCCCTCCGGAATGGGCCGCGATGCTCCGGTCTCCAACGACGCCACCTCAAACCGATCGCCCGCCGGCTCGGCCGCCTCCTGCCAGTGACGGAAAGCCCCCCGGCTGGCCATGAGTCGGCGCATGATGGGATTGGGCACGCCCGAATGCTGGTGCGCTCGGATCACGCCGTGCACCCGCGTGGTCGGCGCGCTCTGGGTTTGCAAGATGTGCGTGACCGCCGCCTTCCCATAAATGCTGGCCCGCTCCGGGTTGTTGGCAAACGCGGTCTCGCCCGAGAACACCGTGAAGTCATTCCACATGAACCCAATCACCGATGGGCTGATGGGCGATTGCGGCCGAAAATCGTGGAACCACTGGGCCGCCTGCGCACCGGCCGCCGGATCAGTCGTTGCCCACCCCGGCTTGTCGGCCAAATAGGCCTGCTGCTTCAACTCCACGATGCGCTGGAAGGCATTGGTCCGTTCCGACTGGAGCAACGGCCTCGGATCGAATCCGGGTTCCACGCCGCCATGGCACAATTGCACGACGTCATTGCCGGTTCCCAAATACACCGCCGCTGGCAGGAAATCGTGGAACCGCACCACCTTGGCCGCGTCGAAGTCCGCCCCGTACTTGGCTTGTCCCTCCGCGAGAAACCCATACCGGGACACGAGCGAAATGTCCTCGTGATTGCCCCGGATGAGCAACACCCGACCCGGGTTGGCCAACTGCAATCGCAGCAGCGTGTAAATCACTTCCACGCCGTACAAACCCCGGTCGGTGTAGTCTCCCAAAAAGGCCATATAAAACTGCGGATCGGTGATTTGAAACCCCTTGAGCAACCCGCGCTCTTGAAGGCGTCCGAGCACCGCCAGCAGCGAGTGAATGTCTCCATGAAGGTCGCCTTGCAGCAGCACCTGGGAACCCGGCGGCACCAAGCGCTTTTGGACAAACGGCTCAAACGCCGTGCGCGGGGTGCTATGCCAACTGCGGGCCACATCGAAGAATCCCGGACTCGGAGACTCTCCCACCCAGGCTCCCGATTGGCTCAACGGTCCATTGGTGGCTCCTGCAAAATACGCATCGAGCACCGCCGACACCGACTCAAACCGAGGCAACGGCAGCACGGCCCGCGGAGGCAATCGCCCCCCGAGGACTCGGTTCTTGGGCAAGCGGGCGCACGCCTCGCGCCAGGCGTCGAAATCAGGACCCGATTCGGCAGATGCGATGGGCGACGAACCGAGAAGTGTCCCCACCGCCAAGACAGAGAGAAGGACCTTCATGCGCAGCGCCCCAAGGCGGGTCGCCTGACGCAAGTCACCACAAAGCCGCAGGAGTAGCACTCGTCGCACGAGTCGGGCCGGAAGCTCGCTGGCCGAATCGTCAATCCACATAGGAAAATTCATTCAAATTGATCAGGGCCCGACACAGTTCAGGCAGACTCCGCCGGCGCAGAAGCCTCAGGCACGCCTCGCGTTCATCGGGTTTCGGTTCGCGCTGCAAGGTGATGCGAAAGGCTTGTCGCACCTGGGCCTCGGGGCCATCTCCAGCCTCCTGACGCACTCGTTTGGCCAGATCTTGAGAGGCCTCCACCGCCAATGGTGAGTGCAGCAAGGACAACGCTTGGGGCGCGACTGTCGAACCCGTCCGGCGGGCGCAGGAGGTGGAGTTTTCGGGCAGGTCGAAGGTCTCCATGAACGGCACCCGCACGGTGCGCTTCTGTACCAAAAACACGCTGCGGACCGACTGCCGCTCCCGCGGTGACGGATACCAACCCTTGGTTCGGGTGGCGTTGTCATCGAGGAAGGCGGGATTGGCCTGGAGGATCTCGGCTGGCAAATCCGGCCACACGGGGCTGCCACCGCTCACCAATTGCAACGAGCCAGCGGTCGCCAGCAGCGCATCACGCAACTGCTCGGCTGACAAACGACGGGGGCTCCGGCGGAAACCCACGGCAACCGCAGAGGCATCCGACCCTGCATCCGCTGGCCCAACCGCCTGTCGGTAGGCCGCACTGAGCACCAGCGTGCGGTGCAGGCGCTTCACCGACCACCCGCCGCGCACGAACTCCGCCGCCAGCCAGTCCAGCAGCTCTGGATGGCTGGGACGGCTTCCGGCCAAGCCGAAGTCATTGGGAGTCTCCACCAACCCCTGACCAAAATGCTGTTGCCACAGGCGGTTCACGAAAACCCGCGCGGTGAGCGGGTTTTGCGGTGACGCGATCCATTGGGCCAACGCCAAGCGACGACCCAATGTCTTGGGATTGGCAGGTTTGGGAATCACCGCTGGATTGGGATCGAGGATCGAAAGGAATCCCGGCACCACCGGTTGGCCCGGCCTCTTGTGATCTCCCAACACCAGAATCCGCGTCTCCTCCGGACGAGTCTCCTGATCGGTCATCAAGAGACCCGTGGTGAACTCACGCCGCGCAGAATGGATTTGGGCGATCTGTTTTTCGAGTTCGGCATGCCGGGTTTTGGCGTCTGCCTCCAAGGCCGCCTTCAACTCCGATTCCTTGGGCTCCACCTGTTTGCGCAAGGTCTTCACGCGCGGGCGGCGCTCTTCGGGATGCCGATCGTCAGGATCTTTCAGCCACTGCCGCTCTTCCTCAGTCAGTCGGGCCAACCGTTCGGCGCGCAGGCGCTCCCGATGCGGTGCCAGCAGGGCCTGACGCTGACCCTCGAGTTCGTCGCGCTGGCGGTCGAGACCCGCGTTGTGCTCCCGAATGGCGGCCTGATCGATGGGCAGGTCCAGCGGCAGGTCATCGGCGAATTTCACGCCTTCAAAAAAGGCCCGCAGCCGGAAGTGGTCGGCCTGCAACAGCGGGTCAAACTTGTGATCATGACACCGGCAGCAGGACATCGTGAGTCCGAGGAAAGCACTGCCCGTCGTCTCGGTGAGATCGGCCATCAATTCGGCTCGGCTGCGGTCCTGTTCATTGAACAACCCGGCCGCGTTGTCGTGAGGGCCCAGACGCAGGTAACCCGTGGCGATCAACGCATCTTGCTCGGAGACAGTGCGCGGCGGGCCTTCCAGCAATTCATCGCCCGCCAATTGCTCGAGAATAAACCGGTCGAAGGGCTTGTCGGCATTGAAGGCCCGGATCACGTAGTCGCGGAACCGCCAAGCCCGGGGCCGGAACTCGTCCCAATCGAAGCCATTGCTGTCGCTGTAGCGGATGACGTCGAGCCACTGGCGCGCCTGGTGTTCTCCATAACGCGGCGAAGCCAGCAGGCGATCGACCAGGCGTTCATAAGCCGATGGTGCCGAGCCACCCACGCTCCGCGACTCCTGAACGCACTCCCGCTCGAAGGCTTGAACCTCAGCGAGGGTCGGCGGAAGCCCGGTGAGATCGAGGGTCACCCGGCGAATCAACGTCCGGGCATCGGCCTCGGGCGCGCTCGAGCGGCCCAGCCAGGCGTCCAGCGGGGCATCGGCAACCGCCGAGGACGAAACCCCTGGATTCCCGGCAACCCCGGCCCGCGCGGACGGAGTCTCGCGAAGCACCACCGGCCGCAGGGACCAAAGGTCCAACCGCTGCCCGCCAAAAGTGCGGACGACTGGATTGCGCGGATCTTTCCAAGCATTGCCTACGGCACCGGTCGGCGCCGCATCGGTCAACGCTGCCAGCGACACGAGGCAGCCCCAGATCGCGAAGATCGGTTGGATGCGCCGGAGGGAAATCACGCCGGGACTTTCGCTCCGCACCGCACACGTTGTCCAAGGCAAAGCCCATCGGACTCCTTGCGGCACGGGCCGGGCCATGGGCAAGGTAACGCATGTTCGTGACGCCCCAGTCGGGAACGCGGCGACGCTTCTTGGGATCGATGGGCACCGGCTTCGGTGCGCTCGCTCTTCAGGCGTTGGCTGGACTGGAAGCAAAAGGGGCGTCCACACCGACGGGGCCTGATCCTCTGAACCCGTTCGCGCCGAGGCCAGCCCCACTGCCTCCGAAGGCCAAGTCGGTCATCTTTCTGTTCCTGGTCGGTGGCCCCTCGCAAATCGACACCTTCGACTACAAACCGCTGCTCCAGAAGCTCCACGGAAAACCGGTGCCGGAGTCGTTCCGCGATGCGGTCAAGGCCACCCGCTTCGCCAATGTGTTCCACGGCTGCAAAGACGAGTTGATGGCCAGCCCGTTCACCTGGTCGCAGCATGGGCAGTCTGGGCTGTGGGTCAGCAACCTCATGCCGCATATCGCCCGGCATGCGGATGACTTGTGCGTGCTGCACTCGCTTCAGGCCGATTCCAACAACCACGCGCCCGCGAGCTACCAACTCCACACCGGCGACATCCGACCGGGCAAGGCCAGCCTGGGTTCCTGGGTCACCTACGGACTGGGATCCGTGAACCACGACCTGCCGGGATACGTGACCCTCTTCGACGCCGGCCCGCTCGGGGGTGCGGCCAACTATTCCAACGGGTTTCTACCGGCGGCGTTCCAACCCACTCGGCTGCGCGACAAGGGCATCCCGGTCTTGGACCTGCTGCCCCCGCCCGAGTTCGCCGACGGCCAACGCGACACCCTCGATCTCATCCGCGATTTGAACGTGCGGCATCGGGAGGCCCGGCCCGGATTTGCCGAATTGGATGCGCGCATCGCCAGCTACGAACTGGCCTACCGGATGCAGTCTTCGGCCCTCGAAGTGGGAGACACCGAGCGCGAATCCGAAAGCCTGCGTCGCAGCTACGGCCTCGAGCACGCCGACCCACGCACCCAAGCGTTTGGGCGCAAATGCCTGCTGGCCCGGCGCCTGGTCGAGCGGGGTGTCCGATTCGTCCAGGTGTACGACATGCCCGACAAAGACGGCTGGGACGCTCACGACAACCTGGTCAAAAACCACGAACCCCGCGCCCGCTGGACCGATCAGCCCGTGGCAGCCCTGCTGACCGACCTGAAGCAGCGGGGCCTGCTCGATGAAACCCTCGTCGTCTGGGCCAGCGAATTCGGGCGCACGCCCATGATGCAAGGCAACCTCGGCCGCCAGCACAACGCGGCCGGATTCACGATCTGGATGGCCGGTGGCGGTGTCCGGCCCGGCATTCGCATCGGAGCCACCGATGATCTCGGCCTACTGGCCGTCGAGAAGCCCATCCAAATGAAGGACCTCCACGCCACGATCCTTCACTTACTGGGATTGGAACACGAAGCCCTGAACTACGAGGTCAACGGCCGCCTCGAACGCCTCACCGGCATCGCCGGCGGAGCCCAAGTCGTCCACGAGGCCATTTCCTCCGACTCCCGGTTGCGAGGATAGCGCCTCTCCCGACCACATCGGAATCCGGCTCACCGGCAGCCTATGGTTTCTGCTCCAACCACGCTTTCAGCTCGGCGATTTCCTCCGGCTTCAGGCGTCGATTCGGCGGCATGTAACCGAAGTCCACCAGCACACGGATCGGATGCGCGTGTACCTGATACAACGCGTCGCGCTCCCCTCCGTCATCGTGGCAGCGAGTGCAGAATTTCAGCGTCAGTTTTTCGCCGGTGGGCGGCTTGGGGGAGTCCTTGGGGAAAACAAACTGGGATCGCGGTTGCTCGGCGATGTGCAGGCTGATCGCCGCGGCCAGCGGGGCATCGAGCACCAGGTCTTCCCGCGCCGGGTGGATGGCAAGCGGGCCCGAAGAATGGCACTTGTAGCAACTGGTGCCCTCGAATCGGGGTCCGGCCGACGTGAGTTCGGCATAGTAATCGAGAACCGGTGTCACCGTGAGGTCTTGAACGATCGAAAAATGAGACCAACCCGTGTCCGTGGAGGTCTTCTGCACCAGCAAGTAAACGCGAGCCACCGAGTTCGAAAACGCCGCGATATGATTGAGCATGGGTTTTCGGATCACGTCCTCCTGGGTGCTGATCAAACCCACATCCGACACCGGCACCGCTTCCCCGCGATCAAACAATCGCCTCGCCTCCAGCATGTAGGATTTCACCTCGGCCTCCGTCAGCCCGCGGACACCCGCGCGAGGATGCGGCGCTAAGGTGACCACCGGACGCGTCCAGGGCCGTCGAATCTTCTCTGCGCCAACAGTAGCCATAGCGGCCGCAAATTTCTCCCGGGTAAACTCCGGCAGCGTCAACGCCGGCTCCAGCAGCAGCCCGGTTCCGGTGGACACGGCGGGGGCAATGAGTTTCGTGGCCTGGTTCGCGGATGATTCCACCGTGGCTGCGGCACACAACAACGCACCCGACACCCACCCACTCAGCCAGAACGAGGCCCGGGTGAGGAAAGGGATGGCGCGGCGCATTCTATCGCCAAACGAGGCGTGAGCCGGGAGCGGGCCTATTTGAGACCCATGCCATCGGGTGAACCAGGAAACTCGCGGAAAGGCGTTCACGTTGACCGGAAGGCTGAACCCATCTAACAACTTGGCAATCGCCAAGGACCAACGCGTCGGGAAATGGAGTGTTGTTCAGGCTGAGGCTCAGGCGAAGCTTCAGACCCGCCCCCGTGAAGCGGCACACCGCACCCGGACATTAAAAAACCCCAGTGTTTACTGGGGTTAGTTGTCGAAAGCATTTCGGATTTTACCCGAACTGCATGGAACTGAAGCATTGGTGCCCACGACAGGACTTGAACCTGTACGATGTTACTCACTAGAACCTGAATCTAGCGCGTCTGCCAATTCCGCCACGTGGGCGACACCGCTGACAAACTCTGCGATGCCGACCTTTGGAACAAGGCTTTTCTCCAAGTTTTCACGGACGCCTGTCCTGTTGCCTGATAACTTTTAATGGGGCGTAAGCGACTAATCACCCGTGGGACTCCGAGGCAGTTCGGTTCGGTTCAATTCAGTTCAATTTCCAGATCACTGCTCGAGGACTGAAAACCTGAACCCAAAATGAGGAGGACGGAAAATCCAGAAATCAAAGGATTGCCGGAATGATTGAGGCCACGCTGAAAGCAGTGGGAGAACCCGTCAGTGGGGGAACCCGTCAGTGGGAAGACGCAAGTGTCAGTCACGAATTCTCAGGGAGAGAAATCTGGCGGAGAGGGAGGGATTCGAACCCCCGGTAGGGATTAGCTACGCACGCTTTCCAGGCGTGTGCCTTAAACCACTCAGCCACCTCTCCGCCTCGAAGGCCTGAGACATTGCCCGAGGCGGCAGATCCATCGCAATGGATTTTCGCACTTTTCCGACAAGTCATTTCTCCCTGATCTGCGACTCGAGAGAAAACGCAGCAGTGGGATCAGGCCGGAGCGAGCTCTGAAGGCAAACACCCCGATCCCCTCGCACGCAGCGCGAAAACCCTATCCTATTGAGCCTTCCTGCGAGCGCAGGCGCGGTCCTGCGGAGCTACTAACAAACATGCCGTCGACCTTGGCACCAACTCTGTCGCTACGGCTGAAGCCATCAGGGAGCCTTGGGAGAAAACCAGCGGAAGCGAAATCCCTCGGCATCGGTTCCGCCCGAGATGGCTTGGAGAGTCCAGTACTTGGCGACCGTCTCGAATGGAGGAAGCAGCTTGAAGTTTGCCCAGGATTCCACGGTTTGAACCGTCTCCAAGCTGGTCGTCCCGGGCGGCATCACGGCCGCGAGCGACTCGGAAGAGCGCAGGGTTTCCCAAGTAGCCCGGAGTTCGATCTGAGGCTGAGAATATCCAAACATTCCCCGCTGCGTTCCTCCGGCACCGACGGCCGCATCGGTCAAACCCGGCACCCCAGGAATCCCCCGGGCAGCCGCTGCGAGATAGGCATCCATGGCAACGGCATCGCTCGCGATCACCACGTGGTTGGAACTGGTGGTCAATTGGAAGGCATTCTGGCTCCCGCCTTTGGCGTTCACGGTGGCCACCACCACCTTGCGATCCCCTGCCCCGAGACGCTGAGAGAACTCCAAAGCCCCAGCCTGCATGTGGACCAATGCCTCCAAAGCCTTCCAACCACTGACCAACCGCGCCGGGTTTGGAGACCCAATCATCTGGATACGACCCGGGCTGCTGAGTTGGACCAGGTTCGTTCCTGACGGAGCCAGGGTGAAGGTGATGAAATCATTGCCCAGGGCGCCCATCAGGTCGCGCTGCAGATTGAAGTTGGAATCAAACACCTGCCCGGCCGACTCCACCGTGATACGAGCCAAGTCGGAGAGCTGCGGGGAAATTCGCTTGAGCGATGCCTCCAAGGCTTTCCAACCGCCGGGGCCGTCGATCCGCCACCGCTGGAACGAGGCCACTCCCTCGGGAACCCCTTCCAGCAACCCCGCCTCCATTGGCAAAATCTCCATCAACCGGGTCAGGCCGGCCCGCTCCGCCGCAGGCACCTCGATGGCCAGCTCCGTGGTCCAACCATTGGTGGTGGACTTCACTCCGCCTCCCAAAGCCTTGATGGAGGTCAGACCGGTAGCCGGAACCACCTTGGCCGGGTCTGCACCCAACAGTGACAACATCCCAAAGACCCCCTCCAACCGGGGAGACAACCGCTCATAGAGCGAGGCCACATCGACATACGACCAGACCACGCGATCCTTCAGTGTCGAATTCCACAAACGACCGAACGAAGCCTTGCTGCCCAGACCCGGAGAAGCATTGGTGGCGGTCAGTCGCGGCAGTGCATTCGAGATAGCCGCCCACGATGGCCCCGCCACGAACGCCGAGCCCACCTGGCCGTAGCAAAGCTCCCAACGCAAGTCCTCGTCCTCCAAGGCCTCGCCTGGAGCGCTGGGCGACTTGCCAGCCGCTGCGGCCGCCATCTGGAGATCGAGGGTGACCGTGGTGAACCGAAGATCGCCCACCTGCCGCGTCTTGGCGGTGGCAGGAGCATTGGTTCCCACACGGGTCCGAGCGGCCTCCAACGCCTTGGACAAGGCGGCTGATTCGGTGCGGGTGTCGAGGAGCAGCAGCCAATTGGCAACGGAATCTTCCGAACCCGGCTCCACCGGGAGCGGTGGGAACACGGCCAAAGTCGCCTGTCCACGGGTCAGGTCGAGGAGCTTCCGCAACTCCAACCCGGACTCGCGCTCCAGCACCGTGAGCCACTTCTGACGAAAGGAAGTTTCAAACTGATTCCGGAAAGCGGCCATCGCGGGGTCTTGCCAGAGGCGGCCCGGATTCGATGCCAGCCATGCCGACTTGGCCACGGACACCTCGGGAATGCTCAGCACCGCGAGGGTGTTGGTTGGCAACAGGTCGTGCGACGGGGCCATGTCAGCCAGACACAACCCGGCCAGTGTGAAGAGAAGGGTTGTCAACCGGATGCAGAGATTCATCGGATAGACAAACGTGGCCGAGAGGCCACCGCAGGCAAGTCTGGTCCTTCGACAAAATGCGCGCCAACACACCCTCGATACCCGGACGTTCGCCGCCTTGAGCATCAGCCATTCCTGCCTGTACAAGCAATTTACGGTGAACTCTGGGCATGCAAGTTTCAGGGCGATGGCTTGACCCCTTGAACCCTCATTTTAGCCTTCAATCCCAATGACCTACCATGTGGAAGACCTGTTCGACCTGAGCCAGACCACGCACGGCGCGCTGTTCGAGGGGGTTCAATACCCGTGGGACGCCCTCAAACGGCTCGCGGGCTACCTGACGCAAAACCTGAAGCCGGGCACCGCCGGTGCCGAGGTGCACGCGGCGGCTCATGTGGGACCCCACGTGTTCATCGGTGCCGGCACGATCGTGGAGCCGGGGGCGATGATCATCGGCCCGGCCATCATCGGCGCGGGGTGCCGGATTCGGCACGGAGCCTACATCCGAGAAAACGTCATCGTGGGTGATGGCTGCGTGGTGGGAAATTCTGTGGAGTTGAAGCACTGCGTGCTCTTCAACCAATGCCAGGTGCCCCACTTCAACTACGTCGGCGATTCGATCATGGGCCACAAAGCACATCTCGGCGCGGGGTCCATCCTGTCGAATGTGAAACTCGACAACCAGAACGTCTGGGTGAATTTCGAAGGAGTTCCCATCGACACCGGTCTCCGGAAATTCGGCGCCCTGCTCGGCGACAATGCCGAGATCGGGTGCAATGCGGTCCTCAATCCGGGATCGATCATCGGACGCAATTCCATCGTCTATCCCAATGTGTCGTGGCGGGGAATCCTGCCGCGGAACATGATCGCCAAGCATGTGGACCAACCCACCGTGGTCGTGCGACGCCCACGCTCTGTCTGAAAGAGGCGCAATGGGCCAAGGCCCGCAACGGAGCAAGCCAACGAGTCACAACGCTCACCTCCCTGTGACGGAGGATCAATCGCCCGACACCGGACGCCCGCCCCTCAGTCGAAGAACCGAACCCGTCCGAGCGGCCAGATCACGATCGTGCGTCACCAAGACCAATGCGGTCCCGGCACGGGCATTGAGTTCAAACAGAAGGTCGGTGATCTTCTCAGCCGTGGCCGGGTCGAGATTGCCGGTGGGCTCATCGGCGAACAGGATGCGGGGTTGGTTGATGAAGGCCCGGGCCAACGCCACTCGCTGCTGCTCACCTCCCGACAATTGCGCCGGATAATGGTGAAGTCGCTCCGAAAGCCCGACCCATCCGAGCAACTCACGAGCGCGTGCCTCCGCTCCGGAAGCGCCCTTCAATTCAGCGGGAACGAGGACGTTCTCCAGTGCTGTGAAGGTCGGCAGGAGCTGGAAATTCTGGAAAACAAAACCCACATACTCGTTGCGGACTCGAGCACGACCATCTTCATCGAGCACCCCCAGATCGTGGCCCGCCAACCGCACCACACCGCCCGTGGGGCAGTCTAAACCGGCGCACAATCCCAGGAGGGTCGTCTTGCCGGAACCGCTGGGGCCGACGATGGCGCAGGTCTCACCTGGCAACAGGCGCAGGTCCACCTGGTCCAGCACGGTCAATCCAACGCCGTCACGGGTCGGGTGAACCTTGCTCAGGTTGCGAACTTCGAGGATGGGCTCGGTCACGGAGTGAGCGAAGCAGAGGAATGAATCCAAGGCGAGCCGATGGTGCCCGCCCGAGAAGGAGTGCTCGAAAAGGAGTTCAGTTTTCCAGACGTCCCTTGATCCAACGAATCCCCCGGCCGAGCCCGGGAACATGATCCCAAAGCCCGGCGGCACTGTCCCAGTAATCTTGGTGGATGAGCACTCGGCCCTGATCATCGAAGCGAACCAGGGTAATGCCCAAGGTTCGGATCGTCTCGCCTGCCGCCACCTTCTTCATCCGGACATCCATGGTCCAACGCACGTAGTAGAAACCGTCGGCCGAGCGGGTGACATCCTCGATGTTGGCCGTAATGCTCTCGGCAGCCTCCACAGTCGCCAAGAAGTAGCTCTGGATATTGGAGGAACCGCGCCGACTCACCAACGTGTCGTTGAGGTACGCATCCGGAGCATAGACCGACAAAGTATTGTTGCGGACCGATTCGGCATCGATGCGGGACAGGAAGAGTTTGAGGCGCTCGATCCCCTGCCGTTCGGCAGGAGACCCCACTGCAACCGTGGGTCGGGCTTCCATTTCGGCTCGGATAGCCCGGAGAGTTGCAGCGCTGTCGGTCACCCGGGGCACGCCCGAGCAACCCAATCCGATAAACAAAAACAAACCACCCAGACAAATCAGGAAGACCCACTTCATGGAGCCAACCTGATCTGCCCGGGTTGAAACGCAACCTGGCGCAGCCGAATCAGCGCACCAACTCGTAGGCCGCGCCCTTGAGGTACTCGGTCTCGGGAATGCTCGGCAGGATCGGATGATCTGGCGACTGAGAATAGGTCGCTACCCGACGCAGCAGCTTACGTTGATCGTAGGCCGCGCTCAGGGCAACATCCTCGAAGAGGCGGGCATCGACATGGTGCGAACAGCAGAAGGTGGCCAGCGTGCCTCCGGGTTTGAGCAATTTCATCGCACGCACGTGGATCTCCTTGTAGCCACGCAAGGCGTCGGGCACCGAGGCCCGATTCCGGGTAAAGCTCGGAGGATCGAGAATGATCAGGTCGAACATCGGCACCAGGCGTTCATTGGGACCCGTGGTCGTCTTGGCCTTGAGCCAGTCGAAGACGTTGCATACCTCGAACTGGGTGTTGCCCGAGAGTCGGTTCCGCTCGGCATTGATGCGGGCGGCCTGGACGGCGTCTTCGCTCTGATCCAGGGCAATGACTTGGCGAGCACCCCCACGGGCACAGTGCAAGGCGAACCCGCCCAGGAAGGTGAAACAATCGAGGACCACTGCGTCCTTGGCGATGGCTCCGACGCGGGCATGGTTCACCTGTTGGTCCAAGTACATGCCGGTCTTGTGTCCAGCGCGCAGGTCTACAGTGAACTTCAGACCATTGAGGGTGACATCCACCGTCTCCACCGGCTCTCCGGCCAAGAGGCCCGATAAGGGAGGCAATCCCTCATACTGTCGGGAGGCGATCTCATTGCGTTCGTACACCGAGCGCGGCTGAAACACCTTCACAATGGCCTTAACGATGTCGGCCTTGTGCTTTTCCATGCCCAGAGAGCTGATCTGGAGGACAATCACGTCGCCGTACTTGTCGATGATCAGTCCGGAAAGCAAATCAGCTTCTGCACTCACCACGCGAAACGAGGTGGCTTCGGGCATGTGACGCTTGCGGACTATCAACGCGGCCCGGATGCGCTCCACGAAGAATTCGCTGTTCACCTCGACCCGCTCGTTCGAAATCATCCGAACTTGGATCTTGGAGCGCGAATTGTAGAAACCAACGCCCAAGAAGCGGTGGCGATGGTCTTTCAACTGCACCAAATCACCGTCAGCGGGCGATTCAGAACTGCGTTGGATGGAGCTGGAGTAAACCCAAGGGTGTCCGGCAATGAGTCGATCGGCTTCACCAGGTTTTACCACCAAGGTGATCAGTGAGGTTTCCATTTTTGTAAACAAACGCGTAAGGCGTGAAGACAAACTTAAGCAGGAAACCCTCGATTCTGGAAAGATCTTTTGTAACACCTCCGTTGCATGAAGTTTTTTTTGCGGCTTTTGGCTTTCGTGACGATTGGGTTTCCCGGCTAGGCTGCTCCCATGCAAAGGCTCCTCGGCACCCTGTTTCTAGGCTTTGCTGGCATCCTCCTGGCCCAACACGCCCCCACCGCACCGGCGTGGTCCGAGGCGACGGAGGGGACCAAACGTTTTCAACTGAGCCCCGGACTCCGGCTCAATGTCTGGGCCGCCGAACCCCAGCTGAGCAACAGCGTGGCCTTTGCGTTGGATGGCAAGGGACAAGCCTATCTAGCGGAGTCAGACCGTTGGGCCATCAGTGTCTTCGACATCACTCATAAAACAAACTGGCTCTTGGCCGACATGGCGTTTCGGAGTGTTGCCGACCGGGGCGCTTTCCTGACCAACGCGTTTGCCACCAACCTGAGCGTTTTGACGCGGGAGAGTGAGGTGGTGCGACGGTTGGCCGACCGGGATGGAGATGGACGGGCCGATCAGTCAGAAATCATCGCGCAGGGGTTTCAGAATGCGGTGGATGGGACGGCAGCCGGCGTGCTGGCTTCCCGCGATGGTCTCTATTTCGCCAATATTCCAAGCCTCTGGCGATTGCCCTACCCCAGCGCTTCCCGGCCTTCCACTCCGATCAATGCCCAACGGATGAACCCCTTGGCCACCGGTTTCGGAGTCCACATCGGCGTCTCCGGCCACGACCTGCATGGGCTGATCCAGGGACCCGACGGGCGCATCTACATGAGCTTTGGAGACCGGGGCGCGAGCCTGACCAATCGCGAAGGACGACGCATCCACCTTCCGGACTGCGGCGGGGTGCTTCGCTGCGAACCCGACGGCCGTTCGCTGGAGGTCTTCTGCCAAGGCCTGCGCAATCCTCAGGAATTGGCCTTCGACGACGACGGCAACCTCTGGACGGTCGACAACGATACCGCTGGGGCCGACCCCTGCCGTGTGCTGCACCTCGTTGAGGGCGGCGATTATGGGTGGCGGACCAGCTACCAGCACATGGAAGGCTTCGGCCAGTGGGTGAAGGAAGAACTCTGGAGAGGCGGCCGCGACGGGATCTTGCCGCTAGCCGGCACCGTCAGTCAGGGCCCCAGCGGACTGGCTTTCTATCCCGGAACCGGTTTCGGAGAGCGTCTGGCCGGAACCTTCCTGCACGCAGATTTCCCGGGCGGCGTCTGGGCGTACACGGTGAAGACCTCAGGCGTGAGCTTCACCGTCGATCGGAAGGAGAAGTTCCTCTGGAACTGCTGGCCAACCGACGTGGATTTCGGTCCCGATGGGGCCGCCTATGTCTTGGACTGGGTCAGCGGCTGGGGGCAGACCCCGCGCGGTCGGATCTACCGGATCACCCCGACCCAAGCCCCCACGGAAGCCGAAGCAACCCTCGTGGCCCAGGTCCGACGACTCCTGTCCGAGGGCTTTGCCGAACGACCCGATGGAGAACTTGTCGCATTGCTGGCCCACGCGGACCGCCGGATCCGGCTGGAGTCCCAGTGGGAACTGGCCCGCCGAGGCACGGCCGTCCTCGGTCCGCTGGTCAAAATCGCGAAGGAAGGAGCCGCGTTCTCACGCCGACACGCCGTCTGGGCCTTGGGGCAACTGGCCCGTCGCGATGACGGCTCGGCCACGACCCGCGCTTTGCAATCCTTGGTCCCCCTGATCAGTGGACCGGATGCCGTGCTGGCCCGGTGTGCTGCCCAGACGCTGGCGGACAATGGCTTCGTGGCCGCACACCCCGCTCTGGTCGCCTTGCTGGATTCGCCCGAGATCGGTCGCCGCGCAACGGCCATCGATGGATTGCGCGTTCTGCGCTCCCACCGCAGCCGGGACCGATTCGAAGCCGAATCCACAGCCCCCACTCGTCCGGACCGGGTCGATTCCCAGCGCCTGCCCTTCTCACTGCAATTTCCGTGGAAGGCTTTTCGCCAAGCCGTGCTCACCGATGGCGGGTCCGACCTTTTCCTCAGGTCGATGGCCGAACGGTGCCTCCGCAACGAGCGCTCCGACCGCGGCGAATCCCGAAGCGCCCTGTCCGAGGCAGCCTCCGATCCCGACCCCAGGATCCGGGAACTGGCCGTCGGTGCCATCCGCTGGATCCGCAAAGAGGAGCCTGCCTTCTCGGGAGAACCCACGGAAGATCTCCTGCGATTTCTTGCCGACAGTCATCCAGCCGTGGTGACCGCAGCGGCCCGGACCATCCATGACGTCCCGTGCGTTGAAGGCCTGCCGGCACTGGCTCAGTTCATCACGCGGGTGGATTGCCCCACGAACCTGCTGACCCGAGTCATCCAAAGCTGCCTCCGTCTGGGCGCACCGCAGCACGCGCAACAATTGGCCCAACTGGCCAAACGCCGGGATGCGCCCGATTTCGCCCGCATCGGAGCGCTGGAAGCGCTGGCCGATTGGGGGCATCCGCCGCAATTGGACCCGGTGGTGGGCTTATGGCGACCGGCCTTCGGTGGGGCCGCTCCATTCGAGTTGAAGCTCCCCACCGAAGCGACCCCAACAGGCAGCTCAGGCTCCCTGCAGAGCCGTGGTGAAGAGCCCCTTTCTCCGGTCCAACCCAGTCCGAAAAAGGCTCCGCCCGCTCCATCGAATCCACTGCTGGCCGCCGCCCTTGAAGCCACCAGCGGCCGGGGCTCGCCCCCGATGCCTCTGCCTCAACTGCCACCGGATCTGGGACGATCGATCGACTTCGCCGAAGCCCAGACCTTCAAACGCAACACCGAAGCGGCCAAACGGGCCTTCCTCCGAGTGGCCGGAGAAATCATGAACCCGGAGACTCCCGACGAATACGGGCTGCGTCTGGGAGGCGGCCCTTCGTCGGTGGAGGTGCAACTGGCCGTGGTGTCCACCGCCTTGAAACTGCGGACACGAGAAGCCAGCACGCCACTTTTCGAGCGGCTCCTCCAAACCTCGACGCCTCTGAAAATCCGCCGTGCCATCGTGGAGACTTTGGCCGAACTGCGGGTAGGTCAGGCCGACGAAGCCCTCCGCGTCGCCCTCCGTGATCCCGGGCTCCAATCCGCCGCCCTGCCTTACCTGGACCGACTCGCTGCCGGAGCCGAATCAGCAACCTTGCTCTCGAACCTCGTGCAACAGGCCACCTCGGGAGATTCCCTGAAGACCGCGCAAATCGCCCTGACGGTGCTGGGCACGCTGGGTCATGAGTCCGCGCTGCCCGTCTTGAGTCAGGCCATCGAACGCTGGAAAAGCGGAAAACTCCCCCCAGAACTGGAACTCGACCTCCGGGACGCGGTGGCCCGGACCTCCCTGTCCAACGCCCTCCCGCCCAGAATCGCTGAGCCTGGATCTGCAGCCCCCCTCGCCGTCTTCCGGCCCAGCCTGGTCGGAGGAGACGCGTCGCGAGGCCGGCAAGTGTTCCGGGAACACCCCACCGTGCAGTGTCTCCGCTGCCATCAGATCGCCGCCGATGGTGGCTCCGTGGGCCCCAAACTCGACGGCATCGGAGGGCGGCAAAGCCGCGAGTACCTGCTGGAAAGCCTTGTCTGGCCCAATCAGAAGATAGCGCCGCAGTTCGAGACCGTGGCCTTGACCCTTCAGGACGGAACCCTGGTCAGCGGCACCGTCAAAGGTGAATCGGAGGGACTCCTCTCCATTGAAACCACGACGGAAGAGGGAACGTTGACCGTCCGAAGGATTCCCTCAAAAGACATCGCCCGACGTGAACGCGGACCCAGTGCCATGCCAGAAGGGCTGGCGGCAGCACTCACTCCCCGCGAGCTGCGTGATCTCATCGAATACCTCGCAACCCTCCGATAACCTCGGAACCCATCTTCGAGATCCCAACGCCCCGAAGTCGGTGCCCGATTACTTGCCCTCGTACTTGCGAAGGGCCTGCTCCAGCTTGGACTTCATGGCCTCGGGAGCGACCTCAATGGCCTTCTTCTGCTGGAGGACCGCCTCGGACTTCTTGCCATTGTCGAACAAAGCGCGGGCATAGGTGTCCAGAATGCTGGCTTCCTTGCCACCTGAGGCCTCCACAGCAGCTTCGGCCACTTGAAGGACAAAGGCCATGTCCCGGGTCTTGATGTCCGGCGAGGTCAGGACATTCCATGCGATGGCATTGAGAATTTGGGGATCCTTTTCAGCCAGGGTCACCAGGGACTTTCCGAGCGCCGCCAATCCCTTGGCATCGGGCTTGGCAGCGACCTCCATGTATTTGCCAAAGGCCTTGTTCAACTCCTGCATCCGGACTTCGCGGGCGGCGCGTCCCGCGAACTCCTTCTGGGCCGCAGCCAAATCATACTTGCCGGCCACGATCTGCTCGAGGGCCTTGTCGAGGCCGGCCATGGGATGCCCCACCCAGGCGATGCGCCCCTGCTGGTCCACGACGAAAGCCGTAGGAATCCCCTTCTGCTGGTAGGCCGTCATGTAGTTCTGAGAGGTCTTACGGTTGTCATCCAAGGCGACCGGATAATCCATCTTGGCACCCATTTTCTCGACGAAGGGACGCACCTCGTCCTCCGTCTCGTCGGAGATGCCCACCACGGTCACACCCTGATCCTTGAAGCGCTTCTGAAGCTCGGTCAGGTGGGGAATCGACGTCCGGCAAGGTCCGCACCAAGTGGCCCAGAATTCCACCACGTAAACCTGCTTCCCCTTCCCGGCAGCCAAATCGACCGGCGTTCCCTTCACGGTCTTGACCAAATTCAGTGGCTTGGCGGGATCTCCCAACTGGGCCCCATGGGCGATCAGGGTGGCAGCGAGCCCGAGGGCGATGGCGAGGAAAGATCGGTTCTTCATGGGAAAACGAGGTTGGCCGGACCGTGGCCCAACATCGGGTACGCCAAGCTCTTGGCAAGCCTGGACCCGAAACGAATCGGGGCACTCGAGAGCCCCATCAGACCGATCCAACCGCACGGACGCGGAGCAGACGCAGGCTGTTGAGGACCACCAAGACCGTGCTTCCCTCATGCACCGCCACGCCAACCGACAAGGGCAGGCGCGAGAGGGTCAGCGACACCACCGCCATGACCAGAATAGTCCCGAGGGAAAGGGCGATGTTCTGACGGATGATGCGACGGGATTGAACACTCAATTCACGGGCCACCAGGAAATTCTCCAACCGGTCATTGATGAGAACCACCTCGGCCTGCTCGATGGCGGCGTCGGAACCCCGGGCACCCATAGCGACGCCCACGTCGGCGGCCACCAGACACGGCGCGTCATTGACGCCATCGCCGATCATCGCCACCCCTTTGCCCTGCCGCTGGAAATCCCGGATGGCCGCGACCTTGTCCTCCGGCTTGAGCGCCGCGCGCACCTCATCCACGCCCGAGGCCGCCCCCATTTCTTGGGCCGGTGCCAGCCGATCCCCGGTCAGCATCACCGTGCGAAGCCCCGCCGCTCGGAGTTGTCCCACCACCGCTTTCGAATTGGTTCTTAAGGCGTCCTTAAGCACCAGACGGGCCAGTAGACCCGGGCCGGCGATCCACGTTTCCGAGGCTTTTTCCACGGGTGGAGGCAGGGGCACGGGGGGGAGTCCCGGGAGGTGGGAAACAAATTCGCGGTTACCCAGAAACATCCGACGCCCACGCCACTGTCCGGAGAGTCCTTGGCCTGCCACGGTTTCGGTACTTTCGACGATCTCCGCCAAGATTCCACGACTGTCGGCCCAACGGGCGATGGATCGCGACACCGGATGATTGGAGACCCGGGCCAGCGCTGATGCAGCCTCCGAGGCCTCGATTTCCGTGCCCGCCAGAACCTCGATACGCTCCAAAATCAATCGGCCTTCGGTGAGCGTTCCGGTCTTGTCGAAAGCCACCACCTGGACACCTGCCAAATTCTCGATGGCGGCCCCACCGCGGAACAAGACACCGCGCCGAGCCCCAGAGGCGATGGCTGAGAGAATGGCCGACGGCACGGACAGGACGAGGGCGCAGGGCGACAGCACCACCAGGAGCGTCATGGCCCGATAGAAGGCACTGGACTGATTCCCTTCATCGAAGAACGGCGGGCGACCGCCCCAACGCCATTGATACAGAAACGTGATCAGGCAGGCCGACAGCACCAGGACCGTATAAGACGTCCCGAAGCGATCCGTCAGACGCTGGGAGGGCGCCTTCAGGTGCCGAGCCTCCAGGATGAGATTCAGGATGCGATGAAGCGCGCTGTCACCCACCGGACGCAAGACGCGCCCATCCAGAACCCCCCACAAATTGAGGGTACCTCCCATCACCGAATCACTCGGTGCCTTGGGCACGGCTTCCGACTCACCGGTCAGCGAGGATTCATCGCAGGCGCTCTGACCTCGCAGCACCACCAAATCGACCGGAGCCAGTTCACCAGCGGTGACCCGAATCACATCGCCGGGCTTGAGAGTCTCGACCGCCACCACTCGTTCGGACTCTCCCGACAAGAGCCGGGCGGTCTTCGGGGCACGCTTCAGGAGCGCATCGATCTCACGGCGAGTCCGGCCGGCGGCGAAACTCTCCATCGCGGAGGACGCCGAAAACAGGAACAACAGCAACGCGGCCTCACCCAACGCACCCACCGCCACCGAACCGGGCACCACCAGAAACATCAGGAAGTGCGTGTCGAAGCGCAGGAGTCGGAGGTCGATCCACACCTCTCGGGTCAGGTCCCATCCCCCGGAGAGGAATGCGAACATGAACAGGGCCATGGACACGGTCGGCCATCGACCCGCCAACGCCCAACCTAAGGTCCCCAGCAACAGACACAGCACCGACCGGACCGCCATCGGCTTCCAAGCGTGGATGGAGGGGTCGGTGGCATTCATGGGACTGGGCCTAATCGGACGCCGCTACTCCTTCTTGGTCGCTTTCTTTCGTGCGGCCGGAGGATGGACAGGGACGGCGTCAGCCCAAAGACCCTCGATGTCGTAGTGGGCACGCACATCGGCCTTCATGATGTGGACGATGACATCGAAGAAATCCGCCACGATCCAATTGGATTGCGCCGACCCCTCGGTATGCACCGGTTTCAAGTCATGCTCTTTGCGCAGACCCTCGAGGATCTCCGTCTCGATCGCTCGCAGGTGCGGCTCACTGCTGCCGGTGGCGATCACGAAGAAGTCGGTCACGGTGGACACCTCCCGGACGTCCAGCACGATCAGATTTTCCGCCTTCTTGTTGTCGGCCAAGGCCCTGCAGGTGAGGGCCAGCTTTTTCGAATCCATCGAGGCCAATATCGCTCGAAACAAGCCCTGAAGAAAGACGATTTCCGAAATCGAGCGGAAGCCCCAAAAAATCTGACCCTAGATTAAGGCCCTTTCACGGAGAGTTCGCGGTCGCTGGAACGCACCGGAACGGTCTGTTGACGGCCACCTGGCCAACGGATGCGCAGCTCGGAGGCAGGCTTTGGCAAGGCGAGCACCAGAACCCATCCGTCCTGCCCGCCCGAACCGGACCCTGCCAGGACCGTCTTCACCGCGCCATCGGTGCCATCGGCGTATCGGAGGCGCAGCTGGGCCCCGATTCCGGACGGGTTGGCGGTCGATCCCTGAAGCCGAACGCGCAACCCCGGCTTGGCTCGGGTATTGCGGTACAGGCGAGTGGGCCCCTGATTCTGCGAGATCGCCACATCCAACCGTCCGTCCTGATCCACATCCAGCACCGTCACACCGCGCTGGTCGCCCCCGGCGTGGATCCCAGATTCTGCCGGTCGAACCGCACGGAAACCTCCCGAGCCGACACCTCGCAGCCAAAGGCCGCGCCCATTGTCGTCGCGGCTGAGGGGGCTGATACGCTCGGCCCGGTTCTGGGCCAGCACCAAATCCTCCAGTCCGTCTCCATCGAAATCAGCCACGCCGATGGCGAAGACCGGAGACTCCTGAGCCTCCCGCGGCAGGATTCGCCGCTCAAACCGCCCTCCGCGGTTCAGAAAGACCGCCGATTCCAACTCGGCGACCTCCAGTCGGCCCACGACCCCCGCCCTGCCCTCCAGAATTGCGGACTCGGTCGCCTCGCCAAAGGCCCGGTGCGTGGGAAAGCGCTGCGACAGATCCGGGAAAACCGTCGATAGCCAATTCCGATCGCGAAACGGACGGCGGACACCCTGACGTTCCCACACTTCCATCACCTGCAGACTGCCTTCTCCCAACCATTCCCCGAAAACGAGGCCCATGCGGGCGGGCTGAACCACCTCGTACTCGGTGTTGCGCCCGACGTTGCCGGCCACCAAGTCCATGCGCCCGTCGCCGTCGAGATCACCAGCGGCCAGACAGTTCCAAATTCCGGTATGCTTCTGGAGGCCCCACGCCTCGGAGACATCCTCAAAGCGACCACCCTGATTGAGGAACAAGCGCAAAGATCCCCACTCCAAGGAAAGCGCCAAGTCGCTGTCGCCATCATTGTCGGCATCCCAGAACACCGCTCCACTGACCCTCCCCAAATTGCGGAAGGGCCCGCTCCAATCATCGGCCACCCCTAGGGTTCCGCGCTCATTCCTCAAGCATACCGAAGAAGCCGCCTCCGGAAACCGCCCCGGAATCCCTCGACCCGCGACAAACCCATCCAGGTCGCCGTCCTGGTCGATATCCGCCAAGACAATGGCCCCCAGGCTGGAGCGCCCCACCGGAAGCAAGGTCGGTGCGGCCGTCGGTGAAAACACCTGGATCTGGCTGGGCTGCTCACCGGTGGATTCTTCGTTCGACATACCCACCAGGAATTGGTGATTGCCCGCGCCATTGTCCCACCCCACCAGCGAGGTCTGGTCACCCGAGGCGGCCCCGGCCCCATCCAACCGTACCAGCGTCCGACCCTCCTGATTGGCAAAGACACTCAGGCGCCCGCCCCGCCCGGCTCCGACCAACAAGTCCTCCCAGCCATCCCCATTGAAATCATACGCGCTGACCACCGGACCGCTGCGGCTTGGGTGATGGGGCAATCCCGGTTGTCGGGCCGCATCATCGAAGGGAGCTTCGGAGTGCACCGGCAGTGACCATCCGTCCCACTCCACAAAGTGCGGTGCCGGCAACTTGGGGGGCTTTTCGGCGGAGTCGCCGGAGAGTGGCGGCTCGACAATTTGAAAGCGGCGATTGGCCTCGAGGCCCTGGAATCGGCTCACGGCTCCGCTCCGCCAACGCACCTCCAGGGAGTGGGTTGGCCCACCCGGACCCAGGGCCGCAAAGACCCGTTCCGAAGGCTCACCGGAGAGGTAGCGACCACCAGCGATGATCTCCTGAGACTGGCTCACTCCCCCGCTCGTCCACAGCAATCGTGAACCAATGCCTTGCCGATTGGCCCCACGTCCCTGGAGCCGGACTACGACCCGGGGTGCCACGGCATTGTTGCGATAAAGCTGGGCCGGGGCATTGAACGCATTGACCACCACTTCCAGATCGCCATCGCCATCGAGGTCGGCCAACGCCATCCCGTGCGCCACCTCGGTCGCGGCGAATCCCCAGGCCTCGCTGGCAGGCTCGAACCGTCCGGACCCGAGGTTTCGAAACGCCGCGTTCGGGGTCCGCCACGCCGGATAAAACTGGCGGTGGCGTCGCACTTGATCCGGAGTCCATTTGCGCCGGCGAAAGGCCTCGGGGGCGTCTTGGTCGAGCACATCCTGGTCGAACCCATTGGTGATGAGCAGGTCTTCGTGGCCATCGAGATCCACGTCCATGAAGGCCGGACACCAAGACCAATCGGTGGCCGCAATCCCGGCCATCAAAGCCGTCTCGACGTAGCTTTCCGGGCCTCGTCCCAAGAAGAGCGAGTTTCGATTGAACACCGGACGAACCTCCACGGGTTCCGGAGGGGTGGAGCCGGGACCGCCGCGCCCGGCATGTCGCATCCGGGTCGCCGGATCTCGGGCCAGCATGTCGACGATGAGGATGTCATCCTGACCGTCACGGTCGATGTCGGCCACATCGAGTCCCATCGACGAACGACTGCCGTGCCGCACAGCATCGACGGCCATAGCTCGGAAGGTGCCGCGACCAGTGTTGATCCAAAAGCGGTCCGGCGAACCATTGTCATTGGAGACGATCAAATCCGGAAACCGGTCGCCGTTGAGGTCCCGGAATTGAACTCCCAGCCCCCAGTCCCGGAGTGGGTCCATCGGTTTGCCCTGATCATCGAGAAAGGTCCCCGGGACGTGGGTCAACAACGTGAAGCGGCCGCCTCCATCATTGCGGTACAGGCCATCGGATTCCGGCAATTCCAGCACTTCGCCGTCCGGCCCGACCCGGAAGCGCCCCAGCCAGCGCGGATGGGTCGCCGGTTGCCCATTCACCTGAGAAATCTGGGGAAATCCCCGCTCGTGGGTGACACTGACCTGCATCGTGGGATCCGCCAGGGCGACCAGGTCGCTGTAGTGGGCGCAGTACAGGTCCAGGTCCCCGTCGCCATCGATGTCGGCCAAGGCCATCGACATGGGCGTTGCCGATCGGGACAACCCCGAATCGGTGACCTCGGAAAAAACCCCCTTCCCGGAATTCAGGAAGAGCCGTGTCCCCGAAGCGATGCCATTGACCAACAAGTCCAAATCCCCGTCGCCATCCACATCCGCCAAAACGGCTCCCGTCGACAATTGATCCGGGCAGGCGGCCGCGCCGATCGTCTCTTCCTCGAAACGGAGATCCCCCCGGTTGCGAAACAAGCGATTGGGGCCCTGGAGCGCACACAAATAAATGTCCGGTCGGCCATCCCCATCGACATCGCCGATGGCCAGCCCGGAGCCGTTGTTGGCCACCGCATTGGTCAGGAAGGCGTCGCCCTCGAGGCGATTGGTGAAGTTCAACCCAGTCTGCCGAGGTTCAAGTCTGGTGAAGCCCGCACCACCGCCCGGCCCTGGCTTCAGGATTTGGGTCTGAATCCCATCCACCGCGTTGGTCGCAGGAGTCACCGAGTCCGCGCCGAGCGCGAGGGTGATCGACGCCCCGACTGCGGCGGCCAAAACCGCGGCTGCCCAGCGGCGAAACATCGACTGTAGGTGGAAAAGCGCAGTGAACACAGGGAAGCGCCTTCAACGCTCTCCATCTGCACCGGAAGGGTCAAGTGGAGGGATTTGAAAGCGGACCCTGGCCTGGGAACGATCACCACCGAGTGCTGTGTCTCTGATGAGTATTTATCAATTGGTTGGCTTCGTGCCAGGGCTAGCATTCGAGAGGAAATCGAACCCGTGAAATCAGGAGGGGAATGACTACTCTCGGAACACCTGTTCTTTGGTAACATTCTCTTTTGAGGCAACGGGCTAAAAAATGCTGGTGGCCGTCCAAAGTCCGCAGAGCCGGACCGCTCGGAGATCGGTCCCTACCTCGGAGGTTCCTCGGAATTGGAGGCTCATCGGGCCACATCCTAGATTTCCACGACAAACGCCGCCTCACCCACGCACTTCCGGAGGTAGGGCGATTTCTCCGAAAGCGCCACGTCCGCAGAGCCGGACCGCTCG
>CAMCYJ010000047.1 GCA_945883815.1 Akkermansia muciniphila
CAAGACACGGCAACCTTCCCATGAATCAGGATACATTCCGTTACGACAACCGCATTGTTCGCGCATTCGCCATCGCCACCGTCATCTGGGGGTTGATTGGATTCTTGGCTGGCCTGTTGATCGCCTGCCAGTTGTTCCTGCCGGAGCTCAACCTCAACCTTCAGTACACGACCTTTGGTCGGCTGCGGCCGCTCCACACCAATGCTGTGATCTTCGCCTTCGTGGGCAACGGGTTGTTCATGGGCATCTACTATTCGCTGCAGCGGCTCTGCAAAGCCCGGATGTTCAGCGACGGTCTGGGGTGGTTCCACTTCTGGGGCTGGCAGGCCATCATCGTCGCCGCGGCCGTCACGCTGCCCCTGGGTCTTACCTCCAGCAAGGAGTACGCCGAGCTGGAATGGCCCATCGACATCGCCATCGCAGTGGTCTGGGTGGCGTTCACGGTCAACCTCATGGGCACCATTGTGAAGCGCCGTGAGAAGCACCTCTACGTCGCCATCTGGTTCTACATCGCGACGGCGGTGACGGTCGCTCTGCTGCACATCGGCAACTCGCTGGCGGTGCCGGCCGGCCTCTTTAAAAGCTACTCCATTTGCGCCGGCGTCCAGGATGCGTTGGTGCAGTGGTGGTACGGCCACAACGCCGTGGCCTTCTTCCTGACCACTCCCTACCTGGGCCTGATGTACTACTTCTTGCCCAAGGCTGCGCAGCGCCCGGTATTTTCTTACCGCCTGTCCATCATCCACTTCTGGGGCCTGATCTTCATCTACATCTGGGCCGGGCCGCACCACTTGCTCTACACCGCTCTGCCGGACTGGGCGCAGTCCTTGGGCATGGTGTTTTCGGTGATGCTCGTCGCGCCTTCTTGGGGTGGAATGCTCAATGGGTTGCTGACCTTGCGCGGTGCCTGGGATCGCGTACGCCAAGACCCCATGCTCAAGTTCATGGTGGTGGCTCTGACCGCCTATGGCATGGCCACGCTGGAAGGTCCGCTGCTGGCGATCAAGAGCGTCAACGCCCTGTCCCACTACACCGACTGGACCATCGCCCACGTCCACACGGGGGCCCTCGGGTGGAACGGGTTCTTCACCTTCTCCATGCTCTACTGGTTATTCCCTCGGTTGTACCGCACCGAGCTCTACTCGGTGAAGCTGGCGAATTGGCATTTCTGGGTCGCCCTCTTGGGCATGATGTTCTACGCGGTGCCGATGTATTGGAGCGGCATCACGCAGGGCTTGATGTGGAAGCAGTTCACTGCCGACGGATTCCTCCAGTACCCGAACTTTCTGGAGACCGTGCTCCAGCTCTTTCCGATGTACCGCCTGCGGGCTATCGGCGGGACACTGTACATCATCGGGGCCTTCATCATGGCCTACAATTTGTGGAAGACCGCTCAGGCCGGATCCTTCGAGGAAGAATCCGAGGTGGTCGTGCCCGCGAAAATTTCCTCCCAGGCCGAGACGGGAACACCGGGCAAGTTCGCCTGGGGACATCGATGGCTGGAGGCCCGTCCCTTGACCATGACGGCCTTGGCCTTCGTCGCAGTGCTGGTGGGTGGTTTGGTTGAAATCGTGCCCATGTACCTGGTGAAGGAGAACGTGCCCACCATCACCGGAGTTCGTCCCTACACCCCGCTCGAAGTCATGGGACGCGATCTCTACATCCGGGAAGGCTGTGTCGGATGCCATTCCCAGATGGTCCGCCCGTTCCGTTCTGAGACCGAGCGCTATGGGGAGTATTCCAAGGCCGGTGAGTTCGTGTACGACCATCCGTTTCTCTGGGGTTCCAAGCGTACCGGTCCGGACTTGCATCGCGTCGGCGGCAAGTACCCGGATGCCTGGCACTTCAACCACATGGACAATCCCCGGAGCACCTCGCCCGGGTCCATGATGCCGCGTTACTCATGGCTCTTGGATCAGAAGATCGACATGGCCGCCGTCGCGCCCCGCATTGCTGCCTTGCGCTCGGTGGGGGTTCCCTATCCGGCGGGCTATGAAACCCAGGCGATGGTGGATCTGAAACAGCAGGCCTCCGTCGTCGTGACTGGCCTCAAGACGGCGCGGATCGAGACCCAGCCCGACCGCGAGATCATCGCCTTGATCGCCTACCTGCAGCGCTTGGGCACCGACATCAAGGCCTCAAAACCCACCGCTCAGGCGACCGCCTCCCTTCAGCCATGATCAAGAACATCCTCACCCACACCGGGGGCATCGCCCTGTATGGCATCGTTTCGATTTGCCTCTTCTTCGCGGTGTTTGCCGCCGCTGTCCTCTGGACCCTGGCCCAGCGGGCGAGCCATGTCCGTCACATGGGAGAACTCCCGCTGAACGACGGTGAAATCCGCCCCTTCTCACCCTCCGCATCCAAGACCCATGAATAAGGACCCGAACGATCCGCTCCTGATGGACCACGAGGCCGACGGCATTCGTGAACTCGACAACAACCTGCCGCGTTGGTGGGTTTGGTTGTTCGTTCTCTGCACAGTCTTTGCCGTCGGGTACATGATGTATTACCACGTGCTGCGGGTGGGCCCGCTGCAGGCAGCCGAATACCAGGCCGAGGCAGCCGAGGGCGCTGCCCTGAAGAACGCCGCACTGGTGCGGTTTGAATCCGATCTGGCGACGTTGAAGCCGGTCTCGGACGCTGCCGTCTTGGAACAGGGGAGGCAGTCCTTCGCCAATCTCTGTGCCCCGTGCCACCGGGCCGATGGTGGTGGCCTGGTGGGGCCCAACCTGTGCGACTCGGTCTGGAGCCATGGGTCCAATTACGTGGACACGGTCCAGGTGATCATCAATGGCGTTGCCGAGAAAGGGATGCTCAGTTGGCGCGGGGTGCTCAAGCCGGCCGAGATCCAGGCGGTGGCCAGCTACATCTACACGCTGCGCGGCAGCAATCCCCCGGATCCCAAGCCCCCGGAAGATCCCTCGAAGCCGGTTGTTCCCATGGATTTCGAGTGAAGAAGGATCCGGGGTCCGTCCGAGGACTCTTCGCCATGAAAACTTCCACTGACCGGTCTCCGAAAGAGACAGCGGATTCGATCCCGGAACAGACCGGCACCCTGCAGGAGGTGGATTGGCGGGATTTCCGCGATCACATCGCGACCGCTGACAAAGATGGACGCCGTCGTTGGCTATTTCCCAAGGCCCCATCGGGTATCTGGCATCGACGGCGTGCTGGGTTCGCCGCGTTCCTGATCGTCCTGATGTTCGCAGGGCCTTGGATTCGCATCCAGGGCAACCCTCTCCTTTTGTTCAATCTGGCGGAGCGGCGCTTTTCTATCCTGGGTCAAATTTTCTGGCCCCAAGACTCGGGGGTGTTTGCGGTGGCCATGCTGGTGTTCATCAGTGGCATCGTGGTCTTCACGGTCGCCTTCGGTCGCCTGTGGTGCGGGTGGGCCTGCCCGCAGACGGTCATGATGGAAATGGTGTTCCGGAAGGTGGAGTACCTCATCGATGGCGATTCGGCCGCCCAGCGATCCTTGGCTGCGGCACCCTGGACCGTCTCCAAGACCGCCCGCCGCTTGTTCAAACACGCGGTGTTTTTCGGCCTCTCCTTCATCGTGGGGAACACCCTGTTGGCCTACATCATTGGCAGCGAACAGCTCCTGGCCATCCAGTTCGAGGATCCTCGGAAGCATTGGGCAGGACTGACCTTCATGATGCTGTTCTCACTGGTCTTTTACGCCATCTTCGCCCGGTTCCGGGAACAGGCTTGCACCTTCATTTGTCCTTATGGGCGATTCCAGTCGGCGTTGCTGGACGAGAACTCCTTGGTGGTGGCCTACGATCGCTGTCGGGGCGAAAAGCGGGCGACGCTGCATCGGGATCAGGGTGTTGACGCCCGGAAGTCCTCCGGCTTTGGAGACTGCGTCGATTGCCGTCAGTGCGTGGCGGTGTGTCCGACGGGTATCGACATCCGGGACGGGACGCAAATGGAGTGCGTGAACTGCACGGCGTGCATTGATGCCTGCGATTCCATCATGCTCAAGGTGGGGCGGCCGACCGGGCTGATCCGCTTTGCCTCCCAGAACAATTTGGAACGGGGCGAGCCCCAGCACTTCACCCCGCGCATGGCCCTGTACTCGGTCGTTCTGGCGGCGCTGATTGGTGTCTTCCTGTGGCTGGTGTTTTCGCGCTCACCGGTGGAGACGACCTTCCTCCGAGTTTCGGGTTCTTTGTACCAAAGCCTTCCAGACGGACGGATCCGGAATTTGTTTTCGGTGAAGATGATCAACAAGTCGCACGAGCCCCTGCCGGTGGAAGTGCGCCTCGAGAACATCCCGGGCTCCGTCCGGTTGATGGGCGCGACGAATCCGGTGGTGCAGGTCGGTCAATATTTGCAGACATCGGCCTTGGTTGATCTGGATCCGGCCCAACTGACCGGTTCAGCCACAGAGCTGAAGTTGGGCATTTACTCCAACGGGCGCTTGTTGGAGCGCGTGACGACCCAGTTCTCCAGTCCCCGAAATCTCTCTCCGAAATCCCATCCATGAACACCCCTCAACCGCGGATTGAACCCTGGCCGATCGGCATTGCAGGCTTCTTTGTTGTATTAATCGCCGCACTGGCCACGTGGGCTGTGGTGGCACAACGCAATCGCGAGGAACTGGTGAGCGCTGACTACTATGAGCAGGAGGTGGCTTACCAACAGCAGATCAACCGGCTGAGGCGCTCCGCTGATTCGGGAGTCGTGATTGGGTTTGTCCCGGTCGGGCAGGGAGGAGTAATCCGCATCGCTTGGCCGCTGGTTTCCCGGCCGGCCGATGCGCCGGGCCGTGTCCGCCTCTACCGGCCATCTGAGGCTGCCTTGGATCGCGAGGTTCCCTTGTTGGTCGGTGCCGACGGCATCCAGCGTATTGATGCGGGTACTCTGAAGCCGGGCCTCTGGAAGGTTCGGGTAAACTGGGGACCCGAAGACTCCGGCTACTACGCCGAAGGTTCTGTGGTGGTTCCGCCGATGGTAGCCTGGGCTCCGGCCCCGTGAGGTGGAGAAGGTTCGATTCATGGAATTCTTTTCGGCATTGGTCCTTGGATTGGGAGGCAGCCTGCATTGTGGCGGGATGTGCGGTCCGTTGATGATGGCTCTTTTCTCCGGCGCCGATTCCGTATCACGCCTGCGTTCCAGAGTGGCTTATCACTCGGGCCGACTTCTTACCTACGCCCTCATCGGTCTGGTGTTTGGCCTGCTGGGTCGTGGTTTCCATGTGGCCGGTTGGCAGCGAGCCGTCTCGCTGTTGGCTGGTGTGCTGCTGCTGGTCGGGGGTGCCGTGGCCTCACGCTTGTCGCTGGATGCCTGGTTGGTTCGGTCGGTGGGCTGGGTGAAGGCCTTGTTTCGATTGGGCATGGGACGCAAGACGACCGGTTCCCTGATGTTTCTGGGCATGGTCAACGGGTTCCTTCCCTGTGGGCTGGTTTATGCAGCAGGAGTCTCGGCGGCGGCCTCGGGAAATCCACTATCCGGTGCTCTCTCGATGGTGGTGTTTGGTTTGGGAACACTGCCTCTGCTGCTGGTCGTCGACCGTCTGGGGCAGCGGCTTGGGGCGACTTCTCGGGCCCGGTTTCAAAAAGTCGTTCCATGGGTGGTCGCCGGAGTAGGGGCGCTGTTGATCGTCCGCGGATTGGCCTTGGGCATCCCGTATCTGAGTCCCTCGTCCGAAGGAGCCTGTCCCCGTTGCGAAGGCTGATTTCAAAACGGGCTGGAATCGGTGGTATGGAAGCTCTGCCAGGGGGAGGCGCAAATCCGATTGGACCATCGATGGGACACGGGGCAGAGTGGTCATGTTGTGAACTCCCCCGCCTCTTCCCTTTCTCCGGTGCACGCTGGGTTTCGGATCCTTCTTTTGGCATGGCTTTGGGTCGGGGGAGTTGCCTGGGCTGCATCGACAAATGCTGTACGCCGGGATCATTGGGCTTGGAAGGCTCCGGTACGGCCTGAATTGCCTCACGTACGCAGCGCGGACTGGGTCCGGACGCCCATCGATCGGTTCATTCTGGCCCGCCTCGAAGCCGAAGGCCTCAAGCCTTCCACGGAGGCCGACCGGATCACTTGGTTGCGCCGTCTCCATCTGGATCTGACCGGGTTGCCGCCGACCCCGGCCGAAGTGGATCGGTTCCTTGCTGACAAGGCTCCCGATGCCGGGGACCGCGCGGTGTCGGGTCTGCTCGCCTCTCCCCATCACGGTGAGCGCTGGGGGCGGCATTGGTTGGATGCGGCCCGCTACGCCGACTCGGACGGTTTCGAGAAGGACAAGCCCCGGTTTGTCTGGGCCTACCGGGACTGGGTGGTGGACGCCTTGAACCGTGATTTGCCGTACAACCAATTCTTGATCGAGCAAATCGCCGGAGATCAATTGCCCCAGGCCACCGACTCACAGCGTGTGGCAACCGGATTCCTACGCAACGCGATGCTCAATGAAGAAGGCGGTGCCGACCCGGAACAGTTCCGCATCGATGGCTTGATCGACCGCATGGACTGCATCGGCAAGGCGGTGCTGGGCATTACCATTCAGTGCGCCCAGTGCCACGATCACAAATACGACCCCATTTCGCAGGAGGAGTACTACCGCCTCTTTGCCTTCCTCAACAACGACCACGAATCGTCGATGGTGGCCTACAGCCCCTCCGAGCAGCGTCTGCGCGACCAGTTGGCCCGGCAAATCCGCGAGGAAGAGGAGAAACTCCGTCACACCACTCCGGATTGGGAGGCAAGCATGGCGGCGTGGGAAGCCTCAGTGCGCGGCGACCAACCCGAATGGACGGTCGTGCGCTGCGAGCATGTCGGGGAACGGGGTGAGCGATTTTACCAGTATGAAGATGGTTCGATCCGTGCCGCCAGTTACGCTCCCACTCAGTGGGCTCCCCACTTCCGGGGCACGAACTCACTCGACTCCATCGCCTCGTTTCGTCTCGAGCAATTGACCGATCCGAACCTGCCTTGTCAGGGGCCCGGTCGATCTATCCGCGGCATGGCGGCACTCAGCGAGTTCAAGGTGACTGCCACGGATCGGGAAAACCCTACCAACAAGGTCTCGGTAAAATTCGTTCAGGCGACCGCCGACTTCGCGAATGCGGAGAAACCGTTGGAGGCCGAATTCGACGACCCTTCCACCAAGAAGCGCACGTACGGACCAGTGGCCCACGCCATCGATGGCAAGACGGAGACGGCCTGGGGCATCGATGCCGGCCCTGGTCGCCGGAACCAATCCCGCAAGGCGGTCTTCGTGGCCGAAAAGCCGGTGACCTTTCCGAAGGGGGCGATCCTGGAGTTTGAGCTCCATCAGGAACACGGTGGTTGGAACTCCGACGACTTGCAGACCCACAATCTCGGGCGGTTCCGTTTCTCGGTCAGCCCGGCCACGAACGCCGTGGCCGATCCGTTGCCCGCGGCGGTGCGGGAGATCGTGATGAAGGTTCCGACGGATCGACGGACCCCAGCCCAGAATGCGGCGGTGTTTTCCTACTGGCGCACCACCCAGACAAACTTTGCCGAGGTGAATTCCCGGATCGAGGCGCTGTGGAAGCAATGGCCAGAGGGCGCTCCGGCGCTGGTCTTCGCCGCGCGACAAGGGCAGGGCCCGGGCGAAAGCCGCATGGCCACTCGCCTGTTCCGGCGGGGAGACTGGTTGAAACCCGATCGCGAAGTGACTCATGGGACTCCGGCGTTTCTGCCTCCGTTGCCCGCGGGTGCGGATGATTCGCGCCTGACGCTCGCCCGTTGGTTGGTGGATCCGCGTTCTCCCACCACCGCGCGGGTGGCGGTCAATCGCCTGTGGCAGCAGTACTTCGGAGTGGGTTTGGTGGAGACCGTTGAAGACCTCGGAACGCAGTCGCCCCCGGCTTCCCATCGGGAATTGCTCGATTGGTTGGCCGTTGAGTTCATGCAGCCCTCCGAACCGGGCGTGGCTCCGTGGTCCCTCAAGCACTTGCACCGTCTCATCGTGAATTCGGCGACGTACCGTCAAGCCAGTCGGGTGAATCCTGTTTTGCTCGAGCGCGATCCCAACAACCGGCTGTTGGCTCGGGGGCCGCGCTTCCGGGTCGAGGGTGAAATCGTTCGGGACATCGCGTTGTCCGTGTCTGGTTTGATCAATCCCGCACTCGGAGGCCGAGCGGTGTATCCTCCGGCTCCTGAGTTCTTGTTTCAGCCGCCAGCGAGCTATGGCCCCAAGACTTGGATCGAGGAGAAGGGGCCCGAGCGGTACCGGCGATCCTTGTACACCTTCCGCTTCCGCAGCATCCCGTATCCGGTGTTGCAGGCCTTCGACGCGCCCAACGGCGATGCCTCGTGTGTGCGTCGCCTGCGTTCCAATACGCCGTTGCAGGCGCTCACTTCGCTCAATGAACCGCAGTTCGTGGAAGCCGCCCAAGCCTTGGCGCGGAAGTCGGTGAATGAGGGCGGCAAGACCGATGAGCAGCGGATTGCCTTTGCGTTTCGACAAGTTTTGAGCCGGTCGCCGCAACCGGAGGAGTTGCGGGCGCTCAGGCGTCTTCTGAAGCAGCAGCGGGCGCGCATTGCTGAGGGTTGGCTGAACGCGGCCGAGATGGCTATTGGTCGATCCGAACCGGTGACCGGGCTCCCTGCGGGAGTCACGCCGGCAACCCTTGCTGCCCATGCCGCCGTGGCCCGGGCCCTCTTGAATCTCGACGAAACCTTCACCAAGGAGTGAACCCCATGAACCCTCAATCCATTCTTCAACAGGCGTTGTCCCAGCATCAGGCACACCTCACCCGGCGGTGGTTCTTCCGGGATTGCGGTGTGGGCTTGGGCATGGCGGCCCTGCATGCACTTCTGGGGGATTCGGCGCAGGCCGGCCCAGCCCGATCGGGAGTGTCCGTTTCGGGTCCGTTGGCGGCCAAATCTTCGCCGTTCCCGGCCAAGGCCAAGCGGGTCATCTACCTCTTCCAGGCCGGGGCTCCGAGCCACTTGGAGCTCTTCGATCACAAGCCGGAGTTGACGAAGTGGAACGGAAAACTTCCCCCGGCCGAACTGCTCAAGGGGTATCGGTCGGCTTTCATCAACCCGGATGCCAAATTGCTGGGGCCCAAGTTCAAGTTCGCCCGTCACGGCCAGTCGGGTCAGGAAATCTCCGAGCTCATGCCTCACTTGGCTCGGGTAGCCGATGACATCGCCATCGTGCGATCGATGCACACCGACGCCTTCAATCACGCGCCGGCGCAAATCTTCATGAACACGGGTTCCCAGCAATTCGGTCGACCGAGCCTGGGTGCCTGGACGACCTACGGTCTGGGCAGCGAGAGCAGCAATTTGCCGGCTTATGTCGTCTTCTCCACTGGCAGCAAGGGGAGCAGCGGTGGCGCCTCCAACTGGGGTGCGGGTTTCTTGCCCAGCGTCTACAACGGGGTCCTTTTTCGCAGTGGGAGTGATCCAGTTCTGTACCTCTCCAATCCCAAGGGCGTGGACAGCACCTCCCAGCGGCAGACACTGGATGCCATCCAAGAACTCAACCGCCAGCGTCTGGGTCGGGTGGGTGACCCCGAGATCGCCACTCGGATCAACTCCTTCGAGATGGCTTACCAGATGCAGTCGAGTGCGCCCGAACTCATGGACATCCGTCAGGAGCCTCAGCACATCTTGGATCTCTATGGAGCCACGCCCGGCAAGACCACCTATGCCACGGCCTGCCTTTTGGCTCGCCGCCTCGTCGAACGGGGTACTCGGTTTGTGCAGATCTTCCATGAGGCTTGGGACCAGCACGGAAATTTATCGGGCGATCTGAAGCGCAACTGTGCCGACACCGACCGGGCCAACGCCGCATTAATCCAGGACCTCAAGGCCCGGGGTTTGCTGGACGACACCTTGGTGATCTGGGGCGGCGAATTCGGCCGGACGCCGATGGTGCAAGGCGGCGATGACGGTCGTGACCATCATCCGAATTGTTTCTCCATGTGGATGGCTGGCGGCGGGATTCGTCCCGGAATGACTTTGGGGGAGTCGGACGAATTCGGCTTCAACGCGACGGTGGACAAGGTCCATGTGCATGACCTGCATGCCACGATCCTGCGGCTTCTGGGCTTCGACCATGAGAAGCTGACTTACCGTTTTCAGGGGCGTGATTTCCGACTCACCGATGTGTTCGGCGAGGTGGTTCAAAAGCTCATTGCTTGAGGCCCGCGATGCATGGGGCGCTCCGCGGGATGGGTCCTGCGCCCGCAGGGAAGCTCTGGCGAGGTTCAGCATTCGCGCTGCGCGCGAGGGGTAGGGATGATCGCTTCCAAAGCGGGCTTCGGACCCATCCCGCTCCGCTGGAGTACTTTTGGTTGAGGGATGGGTCCTGCGCCCGCAGGGAAGCTCCTCAAACCTTCTCTGGCGTGCCTTGCGGGGGTGGTGTATGGGGTTTCTATCTCTATGAAAGCCAATGCCGCGCGCGCAGGGTTCACACTCATCGAACTGCTGGTGGTCATTGCCATTATTGCAATCCTGGCAGGAATGCTTCTGCCTGCTCTCGCCAAGGCCAAAGTGAAGGCCAACGCCACCCGCTGCGTGGCCAACCAGAAGCAACAGTATCTGGGCTATGCCATGTATTCGTCGGATAATCAGGATTTCATGCCGGCCCATGGCGACTGGGCCACGGTGGGTGGCGAGATTTGGTCCGGGACCGCGGGTGTTCCGCTTCGGGCCGCGCCAGGCAAGGCCAAGGTCAGCATTGTGCATGATCTCAACGCTTGGGAGACCAATCGTCCCCTCAACGCTTACGTTCCGGCACCGGAGGCTTTTCGCTGTCCCTCCGACAAGGGCGACAGTTACTGGGCGGCGGAGTCCAAGAAAGGGTGCTATCCGGCTTGGGGCAACAGTTACCTCGTGATGTGGGCCGTGGATTGGTTCGGGGTGAAGCACATCACTGGAAATCTCGCCTCGCCGACGGTGGCGGGTGACTCTAAGCCCATCAAAAACTCTGAGATCGCCCTGGCTCCGGCCACCAAGATCCTTCAGGGCGACTGGCCGTGGCATGGAAGCCGCGATTCCGGGGATGGTCGGGTGAGCGGGGCGAGCCGGGATCGGAGTCTTTGGCACAACAACCGCGGCCAGCGTGGATGGAACATGGCCTACGGTGACGGTCATGTTGCCCTGTTCCGCTTTCCAAAGGATTACGACCCGACGGACGTCAGCCAAAAGGTGGACGTCAATGGTCCCTGGTGGTGATCACGGGTTTTGGGAAGGGCAAAAAACCAGTTCCCAGCCGTAACGCACTTTCCTAGTGTGTCCTCTCATTTCGTTCTCACGAACCGCTCTGCAACACATTTAGACTTATGCCATTGACCCACACGCGCGACCTGTTCGCGAAGGCCTTGAAGGGCAAATACGCCCTCGGTGCTTTCAACGTGAACAACATGGAGCTTCTCCAAGCCATCATCGAGGCTTGCGAGGAAGAAAAAGCTCCGGTGATGCTGCAAATCTCCAAGGGCGCCCGCGATTACGCCCATCCGGTGTACCTCAAGGGGCTGATCGACTCCGCGGTCAAGCTGTCCACCATCCCCATCGCTGTCCACCTCGATCACGGTGACAGCTTCGAGTTGTGCAAGCAGTGCATCGACGAGGGCTTCACCAGCGTGATGATCGACGCTTCGCACGACCCCTTCGACAAGAACGTCGAGGTTTGCGCCAAGGTCGTCGAGTACGCCCACAAGCATAACTGCGTCGTCGAAGGCGAACTCGGCATGCTCGTCGGCGCTCAGCACGACGACGGCGAAGAAGGCGGCAGCTACTCCAAGGGCGGGGCCTACACCCACCCCGATGAGGCCGTCCAGTTCGTCAAGCAGTCCGGCGTGGACTCGTTGGCCGTCGCCATCGGCAACAGCCACGGCGCCTACAAGTTCAAGGGCGAGCAGCACCTCGACCTCGAACGCCTCAAGGCCATCAAGAAGGCCTTGCTCGAAGCCGGCATGGGTGACTACCCGCTGGTGTTGCACGGAGCCTCTTCGGTTCCCAAGGAGCTGGCCCAGAAGATCAACAAGTACGGCGGCGACCTCGGCGAAGAGACGGCCGGTGTTTCCGAAGCCGATATCGAGGTGGCCCGCCGCGTGGGTTGCACCAAGGTCAACATCGACACCGACTTGCGCCTGGCCATGACCGCCGCGATCCGCGAGGTCTTGGTGACCAAGCCCAAGGAGTTCGATCCCCGCAAGTACCTCGCGCCGGCCCGCAAGGCGGTGAAGGAGCTCGTGCGCCACAAGTTGCGCAACGTCCTCTGCTGCGCCGGGCACGCTTTTGACTGAAAAAATCACTCACCTTCGGGTTTATCCCTGAAGCTCTGAGACAGCAACGGCCCTCCGGATCCATCGATCCAGAGGGCCGTTTTTATTGCGGGAGTGCGGGATGTTCAGCGAGGCAGCGATTCCAGAAATGCCACCAAGTCGCTCAATTGCTGCAAGGTCATGATTTCATTGTAGTCCCCCATTCGTGAGAACTTGCCTTGGGACACCAAATCCTTTTGGAAGCCGGGCTCGATGCGGTGCGAGGGGTTGATGATCGAGTTGACCAGCTCGATGCGACTGGGTTTGTGCTGCTCGGCGCCCAGAATCACGGGCACCGCGGGTTGCGCATAGGGCGTCTCGAACTCCTTCTCGTATCCCTTCACCACGTGGCACCCGTGGCACCACATCATGTTGAAGGCGGCGCGACCGCGGCTTGCCTTGCCTTCGGGCAACTGGAGGGTCCAAGTCGATCCGCTATCCGGCGCCAGCACCGTGGGGCGTGTGCCAGGAGGTCGGATTTGATCGGCCGACCACGTGGGTGTTCCCACCGCGTCGCGAAGCACCAACGAGCGTTCGCCCATGCTGATCGTCCGGGCGATCACCACCGAGCTGCCACCCATGGGAATCCGGGATCCTTCGATGGCCACCGGATCCTTGGGCTGGAGCTGCATTTCCTGACGTTCCAGATACCAGCGTGGTCCCAAGTGGACGGTGACCTTGTCTGAACCCGATTGAATGATGGCACGCAATCCGGGTGAGGCTCCGCCGCCCGGTCGAAAGGACTCCAACCGAACGACCCAACCGCGCAGCGTGACCAACGAATTGGTGTCGAACTGCCGCACATACGGCGAGGTGGCCGACCACCCTCCGGTTCCTGGCCAGCGGAAACGGTCCTGGGCGGATCCTTGGCTGGTTCCCAGCAACAGACCCAATGCACAGGTCAGGAGATGGTGTTTGAGGGTGATGGCTTGAGAGGTCTTCATGGCGGAGAAGGTTTGATTTCGGGGTGGATTGAGCCCTGATACGATCGATAGATCGTGGAAACCGGCCCGCCACACCTCCCTTGGCGTTCCTGACTCATCGATTGCTTCGATCGACAGGTTTTTCCCGACTGGACGGTGAAAAACCTCCTTCGCCCCGCTCGCGAGTTCCGGCATCGTGCCCCGAGCCATGTCCTTGCAGGAACACCGTCAGGCCATCGATGCGTTGGACGCCGACATCGTGCGCCTGCTCAACGAGCGTACGCGTCACGTGCTGGAGATCGGGGCGATCAAGACCCGTCACGGCCAGGAAATCTATGCACCGCACCGGGAGCGAGCCGTGTTCCAAAAGGTCTTTCGCCACAATCAGGGACCGATCACAAACGAAGGACTCCGGGCCATTTACCGTGAGATCATGTCCTGCGCTCTGTCCTTGGAGCGGAGCCTGACCATCGCGTATCTCGGGCCTGAAGCGACCTTCACCCATCAGGCCGCCCTGCGCCGCTTTGGTGCGTCGCTGGCCTATGCTCCTCAGAGGACCATCGCCGATGTGTTCAACGAGGTGTCCCGTCAGCAGGCCGACTACGGGGTCGTGCCTGTTGAAAATTCCACCGAGGGCGTGGTGACCCACACGCTGGACATGTTCGTGGACAGCGACTTGAAGATCGTCTCGCAAATCGTTCTCAAGATTTCCCACTGCCTGGCCGCCAAGGGGCGTCGAGAAGACATTCGCAAACTCTACGTCCATCCGCAGACCTTGGCTCAGTGCCGGGGTTGGATTCATCGCAGCTTGCCGCAGGCCGAGGTGGTCGAGACCAGTTCGAACGCCCGCTCGGCCGAATTGGCTGCGAAGGAAAAATACGCGGCGGCCATCACTGGTGAGCTGGCCGGCGAGCGCTACAAGGTCCCCATCCTTGAACGCGACATCCAAGACAACTCGGCCAACGCCACCCGCTTCCTGGTGCTGGGCCGCCAGTGTGGTCCCAGCTCCGGGGCCGATCGCACCAGCCTGATGTTCAGTCTGCGCGATGAGGCCGGGGCATTGCATCGGGCACTGGCTCCCTTCCGCCGCTTCCGCATCAACATGACCAAGATCGAGTCGCGGCCCTCGAAGCGGAAGGCCTGGGAGTATTTCTTCTTTGCCGACATCGACGGCCATGCCGAGGACACCAAGGTCGCCAAGGCCATCGAAATGCTGGGTCAGCACTGCAGTTTCGTGAAGATTCTGGGATCCTATCCGAACGGCGAATAGTCACTTCGCTCAAGTCCGTCCTTTTGTCGGAGGCCCGATTCGTGGCAATTCGGCGGGGTGGAAACCTTGTCCAACGGACTGCCCGTCGCCGGCCAGCGGCTACGCCTGGAAATCACCGATCTTGCCTTTGGCGGTGAAGGCGTCGGCCGGGTGGGTGAATTTGTGGTGTTCATTCCGTTCACCGCTCCGGGCGATGTCGTGGAGGCCAAACTCACCGAGGTGAAGAAGAGTTTCGGCCGGGCTGAACTGGTGAAGATCATTACCGGCTCTGCCGAGCGGGTGACGCCGAAATGCACCTACTTCGGTGAATGTGGTGGTTGCCAGTACCAGCACATCGACTACGCGGCCCAGCTCCGCTGGAAGCACCGGCAAATCAGCGAACTGTTCCGGCGCGTCGGCGGCTTTGATCCGTCCGTCGTCCAAGGGGTGATTCCGTGCCCGAACCCCTACCATTACCGAAACCGCATCTTGGTTCGCAGCCAGTGGAACAAGCCGGCCCAGAAGTTGAACCTGGGATTCATGCGGACCGACTGTGGCCTCGTGTGCGACATCGAATCCTGCGCCATCGCCGAACCGTCGCTCAACGAGGCCATCACGCAGTGGCGGCGCAATCCGCCTCCGAAGGGTGGGATCAAGACGGTGCTCCGCATGGAAGCCCCGGGTTGGGAAGTGCCGGAGCATTCCTTCTTCCAGAACAACTTCCTGCTCTTGCCCGAGTTGGTGCGGGTGGTGAAGGAGCGCCTGCGCAACCACGGTGCCCAGCATCTGGTGGACGCCTACTGCGGTGTGGGCTTCTTCAGCATCGAGGTGGCCGATGCGGTTGAGAGTTTCGTCGGCGTCGAACTTGATGCGCCGGCCATCCGAGCGGCCCGCCGCAACCAGGAATCCCGCGGCATCCGCAACGGTTCCTATGTGGCCGGTGACACCGATCAGGTTCTCCCGAGCTTGCTAGCCAAATGGAACCCGGCCCAGACGGCCGTGCTGCTCGACCCGCCGCGTGTGGGATGCCGTCCGCCCAGCCTGGAAGTGCTGCGCCGGACCGGACCGGGGCAAATCCTCTATGTCTCCTGCCACCCAGCCACATTGGCCCGGGACCTGAAAATTCTGTGCGCCGATGGACGGTATCGGCTGGAGACAGTCATCCCGCTGGACATGTTCCCCCAGACCCAGCATGTCGAATGTGTGGCCGATCTTCGCCTCGCAGGTCCGCTGCCTTCGGAAACCCTTCTGTCCCCGGCACCCGTAACCGGTTAAGGTTTGCGCACATGAGTTCCAAGACGGTGGACGATTTCCTGGACCACGTGCGCAAGAGCGCTCAGGACGGGACCTTGGTCCGGCTGAACCTCGGCGCGTCGATCCAGCCCGACGGCATCCGCAATGTGTTCATCCGCCCGGTGCGCCTGAAGGACTCGTCGGTGCTGTCCTTCGTGTACCGACACCCGACGCGGGATGTGACCAAGAATTTCTCGAACGACGAGGCGATCGACTTGTTGCGCGACCTCTTGGGTCAGCAGTTTCTCAATGGCTTCCTCTCGACCACCACTGGCACCGCCCAGTTGACGTTCCGCAAAGGACGTCCCACCCGGATGCTCTTGGGTAAACCCGAAGTGGATGAAGTGCCCAATCTGGCTCATGACCGGGCCAAGCCGCGTCCGGTTCCGGGTCATTCGGTGTGGCTCAAGGAATTGGGTGTCACCACCGCCGACGGTGCGGTCAAGGCGGGCATGGAAGCCAAGTTCCGGCAGATCAACCGGTTTGTTGAAGTATTGCAGCCGTTGCTGGTTGCGGCCCAACTCGATCCGGCTGCGCCGTTGCACCTGGTGGACATGGGCTGCGGCAAGGCCTACCTGACCTTCGCGGCCTACGAGCACCTTTCCAAAACCCGCACCGGGGCAGTCACCGCCACCGGGGTCGAGGTGCGGCCCGGCCTGGTCGAGCAGGGGAGGTCCGTGGCCGGTCGTTGCGGATTCGCTCAGTTGAAGTTCGAGGCGGGAGATATCGCCTCGAGCCGCTTGGACTCGGCTTCTGTGGTCATGGCCTTGCATGCCTGCGATACCGCGACCGATGAGGCATTGGCCAAGGGAGTTCAGTCGGGAGCCCCGCTGATACTGGTTTCGCCGTGCTGCCATCAGGAGGTGCGCCCCCAGTTGTCGGTGCCAGCCCCGTTGGCCGGCTCGCTGCGCCACGGAATCTTCCGTGAGCGGCACGCCGAGTTCGCCACGGATGCGCTGCGGGCCCTGCTGCTCGAATGGGCCGGCTATGACACCCGCGTCTTCGAGTTCATTTCGACCGAGCACACCGGCAAGAATTTGATGATCGCCGCCATCCGCCGGAAAACCTCGGGTGACACCGAGGCGCGTGTGCGCGCTGTGTCGGAGTTCGCTGCATTCCACGGCATCGTTCGCCAGCGTTTGGCGGAGCGATTGGGTTTCGCGTTGGTCGGATCGGAGGCTCCAGTTTCGCCTGAAACCCCGACGGTGCCATGACCTGGGAGGAAGTGGACTGGGCTTCTCTGGAACGATTGCGGGCATTGTTCCTGCGATCGGAACCCGTGCGGGAGCCCTACTGGCGCACCTTGTCGGACCTGGCGAGCTACGACTTCACCTACGCCCAGCGCATCGCCTGGAAGTGGGGAGCGGCCTTGTCCGAGTTGCAGCGTCTGAACTGGGCTCCGCCTTCGGGTCCGTTGCTCGATTGGGGATGTGGCAGTGGAGTGGCCTCGCGTTGCGTGGTCGAGGCCTTTGGGTCGGCGACATTCTCCGAGGTCCGCCTCCACGATCGGTCCGCCTTGGCCATGCAATTCACCGCGCGCAGGGCCCGCGAGCGCTTCCCGGGTCTTCGAGCAGAGCCGGATGCGTCTGGTGAGGGTGCCTGCACCACGTTGGTCATCAGCCATGTGCTCAACGAGTTGCACCGGGATGATCTGCCTCGACTGATGACGGCCGTGCGGGCGGCCCAATGCGTGTTGTGGTTGGAGCCCGGCACCCATGCCTGCAGTCGCGGCCTGATCACCTTGCGTGAGCAGTTGCGGGAAGAATTCCACATCGTGGCTCCTTGCCCGCATCGTCAGACCTGTGGCCTTCAGGTGGCTGGCCGGGAAACCGATTGGTGCCACTTTTTTGCCAAGGCACCGACCGAGGCCTTCACCGATGGGGAGTGGGTTCAATTTGGCCGCCGCGCCGGCGTGGACCTGCGCAGCCTGCCTTATAGTTGGATGGTTCTCGACCGGCGTGCCGTGACCGAGTGGTCTCCGGATCGGGCGCGGGTGATTGGATTGCCTCAGTCCTTCAAGCCTTACACCCGACTCGACGCCTGCCACAGCGCCGGGGCAGGGGGTGGCGGGGTTGTGGAACGTCTTGAGCTTCTCAAGCGCTCGGATCCGGAGATGCATCGCCGTCTCAAGGAATCGCCGCCGCCGTCCGAAATCACGATTCCTGGTTGAAGCTCCGAACGGAATCGGCCGATACGCCGGATGGCGTCGACCCGGTTCCGCTGCTATGGGTCGTCGCCAACGCTGTCTTCCGCCATGCAAACTCCGCAAATTGCCGCTCCCCGGAAATCGCACCCCTGGCAGTTCTTTCGCGCCGGCGGGTTCGATCAGGTCAAGCTTCAGACAGGTGCCGACCTGATGAACCTGGACCAGTTGGACCAGAAGCTTTGGGTCGCACTGGCCTGTCCGACCACGGGGATCGAGTTCGATCCTAAGACCGCTGCGCTCATCGACTCCGACGCGGACGGCCGCATCCGGGCGCAGGAGCTCATCTCCGCCATTCGTTGGGCGGGATCGATGCTCAAGGACGCCGATGATCTCGTGAAGGGGCGTGACGGGGTTTCTCTCGCCGCGATCAACGACAGCATTCCGGAGGGACGCCAGATCCTGGGTTCGGCCCGGGTGATCCTTCGTCAATTGGGCAAGGCCGAGGCGGCGGTGATCACCGTTGCGGACGCCGCCGCCGCATCCGAGAGCTTCGCCAACACCGTCTTCAACGGCGACGGGGTGATCATCCCGGAATCGGCCGATGACACCGCTGTCCAGCAGGTCATTCGCGAGGCGATCGCGGCGGTCGGGTCGGTGATGGATCGGAGCGGCAAGCCGGGCATCGATGTGGTGAAGCTCGAGGAGTTTTTCGCTGAATTGACCCGGTTTGACGCCTGGGTGAGCGCCTCGGAATCCGAGGCGGCAAAGATTCTCCCGGTCGGTCCAGCGACGGCCGCGGCTGCGGCCGCGATGCAGGCCGTGAAGGCCAAGGTCGATGACTACTTCGGGCGCTGTCGATTGGCGGCCTTCGAGGGGCGCCTGTCGTCGCTGCTCAACCGCACCGAGGAGGAGTACAAGGTGCTCTTGACCAAGGACCTGACCATGTCGGCGCAGGAGGTTGCTGGGTTTCCCGTGTCCCGGATCGTTCCGGGCCAACCGCTCTCCTTGATCGGCGGTCTCAACCCGGCTCATGCCACCGCCATGGCCACGTTCCGGTCGGTGGCCGTCTTGCCGCTTCTCGGAGAGCGCGAGAGCCTCACTGAAGAAGACTGGCAGACGCTTCAGAATCGATTGGCTCCATATGCCGCGTGGTTGGCAGCCAAAGCCGGAGTTCGAGTCGAGACCTTGGGCATCGCCCGGGTGCGGGAAATCCTTCGGGGGCCCGCCAAGACCGCGATCGCGGCGCTCATTGCCCGGGATCGGGAGTTGGAGGCGGAGGCGTCCGGGGTCGCCTCGGTCGAAAAACTCGTCCGCTTCCATCGAGACCTCATCGTGCTCGCCACGAACTTCGTGAACTTCCGCGACCTCTACGACGGTGGGTCACCGGCGATTTTCCAGGCGGGTGTCCTTTACCTCGACCAGCGGTCCTGCAACCTGTGCATCACGGTCGCAGATCCGGCCAAGCATGCGGTGATGGCCAGCCTCGCCGGAGCCTACCTCGCCTACATCGACTGCGTGCGGAAGGCGACCGGACAGAAACTAACCGTGGTGGCCATCTTCTCGCAGGGCGACGACGAGAACCTCATGGTGGGTCGCAATGGCGTCTTCTACGACCGCAAGGGGCTCGATTACGACGCCACCATCACCAAGATCGTGGCCAACCCGATCAGCCTGAGGCAGGCCTTCTGGCAACCCTACAAACGCTTCGTCCGTTGGGTCGAAGAGCAAGTTGCCAAGCGGGCGGCCGAGGCCGATGCGGCCGCCAGCCAGAAGCTTGCGGCCGCCGCGACGGCGGTGGCGACCAAGGGGGCGGCGCCGGCGGTTGCTCCGGCGGCCAACGCTCCTCAGAAGGTCGACGTCGGCACGGTCGCCGCCCTAGGCGTGGCCTTCGGGGCCATCGGGGGCTTCTTCGCGGCGGTTGCCACGCTGGGCAAGGACCTGTGGGCTCAGGGTGCCTTCGCCATGGTCGGAGCCATCTTGGGCATCATGCTCCTCATCTCGGGACCATCCCTGGTGATGACTTACATCAAGCTGCGCAAGCGCAACCTAGGGCCCATCCTGGATGCCAACGGCTGGGCCGTGAACGCCAAGGCTCGGATCAATGTGCCCTTCGGCACCCGCCTGACGGCCATAGCGGAATTGCCGCCGGGATCAACCCGCGACATGGTCGATCCCTTCGAGGAGACCCGCCGGCCGTGGCGCTTGTATCTGGTTCTGGCACTCACGGCGTATATTGGTTGGCAGTGGAGGGACGACAAACTGGAGGAACACCTCCCGGACCAGCTGAAGCACCGCTATCACTTCCCGAAGAAGGACGCCGGAGCCAAAGCCGACCCGGCAAAGCCGGAGACTAACTCGGTTCCCAAGGCGGCCCCTGCGCCTTGAGTCCCTCTGCGGATGGCGTCGGCGCTTCCGTGAAGTCCGTCCCAAAATGAAAACGCCGACCCGTGGATGACACGGAATCGGCGTTGTTTTTGGGGCTTCGGGCCAAGACAGCCCGGGCGCTCAGTACACGCCCTCGACGATGGTCTTCTCCATCGCACCGAACGGACGCACATCGCCCACGCCGTCCCAGGCGTAGGGCGGGCGGGGGGCGCGGCGGATGGCCTCGTCGCGCTCGAGGAAGCGAGGCATGAAAAACTCACGGGTGAGTGTGGTGAGTTCCACGCGGCCGAATTCCCCGTAGTTGATCACCTCGTCGGTGGCGTTGGGTTTGACCACGCGCAGGACCGCCCGGGGCTGCGGCGCGTAGTAGGTCACGCTGAAGTTGTCTTCCGGCTGCAACGGCACGCTCGCGGCCAGGCCCATCAGGGTGTTGCCGTAGGTGGGGTAGAATCCGATGCGTCCCTCGAGCAATTCCTCGACGATGAAGCGCACTTCCTGGGGCTTCATGGAGGTGCCACCGCAGAACACTCCGCGGATGCCCGCTTCCCAGAGGTTCACCTGTTCGGCCAGGGCTTCGAGCAGTTTCGGAGTCGTGAAAAGTCCGCTGACCTTGCGGTGCTTCAGAATGGTCGCGGCCTGATCGACCACGTGGGCCATGTACTGCTTGGCCACGTCGTACTGCTTGTTCGACAGGAGCTTCTTCACGAAGCGCGGGTCCAGGTCGATGAAGTAGCAGGAGCTGCCCCGGACATTGGCCAAATGCTCAATGGCCAAACGCAGGCGGCGCGGACCGGTGGGTCCCATCATCAGCCAAGCGCCGCCGCGCGGGAAGTGGGCGTCGTCGATCTTGTCGCTGAACTCAGAGTAATCGACCTTGTAGTCGTTCCATCCGATGCGCTGCTTGGGCATGCCGGTGGTGCCGCCGGTCTCGAAGATGTTGAAGGGTTTGCCCTTGAACTCGGCCGGTACCCAGACCTCGGGTTGCAGGTCACGCAATGATTCATCCTGGAAGTGCGGGAACTTCAGCATGTCTTCGAAGCGCGTGATCTCCTTGCGGGGGTCCCAGTTCTTGCGGGCCCAATCGAGCCAAAATTGGCAGCCAGTGGCAGGGTTGAAGTGCCACTCGATGATCTCCAGCAGGTGCTGGTCGAGTTGGGCCTTGGCGGCGACGACGGCTTCAGGAGCGACAGTGGGGATGGGCATAAGATTCCTCGGTTCCGATGAGAATAGTACGCATCCGTACTTTTTAAACCCGGAAAGTGATCGGCCTGCGCGAGGAAAAGAGCCTGTCCCCTATCCGAAGAGCCTGTCCCTAGTCCGAGGAGCCTGTCCCTAGTCCGAGGCGGTGGGGGCAGGGGGAGATTCCAAACGGTTGGGACAGGGTGTTTCCCGCGTTGCATTCCGGATCGAGAGGGCCAGAGACTTCGGTCTGAACCCATGTCCTTCTCAGATTCACTTCCGATCCGAGTCCCGCTGATCTCCGCGCCAGTGACTCCGTTTGCCGGCGATGGCTCCGTGGCGTTGGGTTCGGTGGAGGCCTTGGCCGAGCGGTTGGTCCGGCAGGGCGTGGACGGGGTCTTCGTCAACGGAACCACCGGTGAGAGCCATTCTCTCGACGCTGGCGAGCGACGCTTGTTGGCCGAACGATGGGTTTCCGTCCTGCGGGGAACCTCCCTCCGGTGCATCATCCATGTGGGTTCCAACTGCCTCCGGGAAGCCCGCGAACTGGCGGTCCATGCCCAACAGGCCGGGGCTTCGGGCATCGCGGCCCTAGCGCCCAGCTACTTCAAGCCGGCCGATGTGGAAGCCTGGGTCGAGGCCAGCGCTTTCATCGCGGCCGGGGCTCCGGCGCTACCGTTCCACGCCTATGACTTGCCGGCCATGACCGGAATCCACTTGGCTTCCGATCGATTCCTGATCCAAGCCACGGGGCGGATACCCACGATGGCCGGCCTGAAGTTCAGCAATCCGGATCTGGTGCTGCTGCAGCGCTGTGTGGAGGCCTTGAGTCCGGGGCAGGAGTTGCTCTACGGGTGCGATGATCTGCTGTTGCCGGCCCTTACTTTGGGAGCCACCGGAGCCGTGGGCTCGACCTACAACCTGGCGGCCCCCTTGTACCGGGCCATGCAGGCAGCGGTTGTCCGGGGAGACTGGCAATTGGCTCGTCGTGCGCAGCGTCATTCAATTCGTCTCATCGAGATCCTCAGTCGGAGCGGGTACCTCGGTTCCCTCAAAGTGGTGCTGTCCCATGAAGGAATCGCAGCTGGGTCGGTCCGCCTCCCCTTGGGCTCTCCAAATGCGGACCAATCCCGTGAACTGCTCAATGCCTGGGAATCGTGGTCGGCCGGTTCGGCAGAAATCGCGGCGGCAAAGTCTTGATTCCGCGGGCTTGTCCCTTCAACCTTCATCTCAGATCAGTGATATAGGACCCATCTTGGAGAGTTGAATCCTCGGAATTCCCGGTTGACTTCCTAAGGTCGGTTCCTAACCTCCGATAGAAACACAATTTAACCTCACACACGCGATACCATGAAAATGATCGGGATCTCTCCCCGCTTCGCCAGCCTCTGCGCGATCACCGCGATTATGGCGGGTTCCTCTCTCTCTGCCGCTGAAACGGGCAAGGCTGAGCTCACTGGAGTCAAGGGCAGCGTCAAGGTCGACGGACAGTCCGCCGCCGTGGGCGAGGTCGTGAAGCCGGGTCAGAAGATCGAGACCGGTGCCGGTGCTCAGGCCAACTTGTACCTCGCTGACAACGGTCCGACTGTTCTGGTTCTCCCGGATTCCTCGATCTCGTTCGACGAGCTGTCGTTCGACAAGTCCGGTGCCGAACCGGTGATCACCACCAAGATCAACCTCAAGGTCGGCACTGTCGCCGGCTTCGTGAAGAAAACCTCTTCGCAGTCCTCCTACATCGTCAAGGGTCCGACCGTGACGGCTGTCATCCGCACCTCGGAGTACCAAATCACTGACAACGGAACGGTTGCTGTTTGGTCCGGTTGCGTGACGGTTTCCTATCGCGGTGTCTCTTACGAGGTGTGCGGTGGTCAGATGTTCGACCCGGCTTCTGTCTCTGTCGTGGCCAATACGTTGGTTCTGCCGGTCGGAATGCCTTCGGCTATCCAGCAGTCGGCCAACGCCACTTTGAATCCCGTGGTTCCGACCCGGCCGGCTCCTGTGGCCTCCCCGGTTACGACTGGTGGATCCAACGGTGGCGGTAACTAAGCGTGTCGTTCAAAGATTTTCTCACTGACGCTTCGACTGGCAGTTTCAATGACTGGGTAGTCGGCGGGTAAGGCGATCTAAGTAGACACTCAGCGAAAGACCCGGGGCTCAAGCCCCGGGTTTTTTGTGTCTGGATTTGTGTCTGGCCCTGGCGGATTGCACCCTTCGACGCTTTGGATTCGTTTCGTCCTCCTGGTCGAAGAATCTGCTTTCAAACCGACATTCTTCGCTCTCTCGCCACTGGGGTGAGCAGTTCCAGTCGCCATCCGGGTGAACATCAGTGATTCCCCGCTAAATCTTTGGCCTGTGGAGTTGAAACTCCGCAGTCCTCAGACACACTTGAACCATGTATCCCATCCGCGTGGTTCAGAGCGCATTCCGGTGGATCCCGGCGATGGTGACGGTCTCGGTTGTTTCTGCCTTGGCTGCAGACCTGACCTTCAATCAGGACATCCGTCCCATCCTCTCCGACAACTGCTTTTCTTGCCATGGGTTGGACGCCAAGAAGCGCAAAGCCGGTTTGCGCCTCGATACCGCAGAGGGGGCCTTCACTGCCAACAAAGAGGGCCGCGTGGCCATTCGGCCTGGCGACTTGAAATCCAGCGAACTGTGGCAGCGACTCGAGACGCAAGATCCGGACTCGATCATGCCGCCGCCGGAATCCCACAAGACGATCAGTGCCGCCCAGAAGGAACTCGTGCGCCAGTGGATTCTACAGGGGGCCCCCTACCAAAAGCACTGGGCCTTTGAAGCCCCCCGCAAAGTTCAGCCCCCGTTGGTGGCCGACAAAGCCTCCAGTCCCATCGATGCTTTTTTGGCGGATCGATGGCGTCGCGAGGGCGTCTCTCCGGGGCCTGAGGCGGATCGATCGACGTTGTTGCGACGCCTCAGTATGGACCTCCGGGGGCTCCCTCCCACGGTCGGCGAGGTGGACGCGTTCTTGGCCGACTCCGCACCTGGATCCTACGAGCGGTGGGTCGATCGCCTCATGGACAGCCCTCAATATGGCGAACAAATGGGACGCCATTGGCTGGATGTCGCGCGCTACGCCGATACCCACGGGCTCCATTTGGACAATGAACGCCAGATCTGGCCTTACCGCGATTGGGTGGTCCGGGCCTTCAACCGCAATCTGCCCTTCGATCAATTCACCGTCGAGCAGTTGGCCGGCGATCTCCTGCCCAATCCGTCGCAGGACCAGTTGGTGGCCACGGGCTTCAACCGCAACAATGTCACCACGGGCGAGGGCGGTGCCATCGATGCCGAGTTTGTGTTCCGCTACGCCGTCGAGCGGACCTCCACCACCGCCCAGGCCTGGATGGGGTTGACGGCCGGGTGTGCCGTTTGCCACGACCATAAATTCGACCCCATCTCCCAGAAGGAGTTCTATTCGCTGTATGCCTTTTTTCACAGCGCAGCCGATCCCGCGATGGATGGCAACGCGCTGCGCACTCCGCCGGTGGTACCGGTAAAGTCCGAAAAGGATGCTCAGAAACTCGCCGAGATGGAGAACCGCGTTCGGGAGGCGGAAAAGGCGGTGGAGGCTCGTGTCCAAAGCTTGTCTTACGTCGATCCAGCCACCCTGAACCCACCGCCGCCGGCCCGGGATGTCGAGACGGTTTGGCTGGAAGACGCCACCCCGGCCGGAGCCCGCGTTCAGGGTTCTCCTGCTTGGGTGAAATCGTCCGAAGGTCCCGTGAAGTTTGGTCAGTCCGCCCTCAAGCAGCGGGGAGATGGGTTGATCCAGTCCGTCTATGAGGGCCTGTCCCTCAACATTCCTGCCGCGGCCAAGGTGTTTGCTTGGGTCCGGTTGGATCCGGCCTCCCAGCCCAAGATGGTCATGCTCCAATTTTTCCAGGGTGACTGGGAACACCGTGTGGTCTGGGGCGACGCGGGAGCCACCGATTGGGGCTCCCCAGGCAAGCCCAGTCGCATGCATGCCGGACCTCTACCCAAGGCGGGGGAGTGGGTTCGATTGGAGTTCGATGCCGATGCCCTGGGTCTCAAGGCTGGGCAGCCGATCAGCGGAATCGCCTACACCCAGCATGGCGGACTGGTCCATTGGGACCATGCCGGAATCATGGGCCGTGTTGATCCAGCCCGGGATTCCCTCTCTTCTCTGTCGGTTTGGATCGCTCAGAACCAAGGCAAGGAGCCCAAGGAATTGCCGGAGAATCTCCGGAAGATTTTCAAGGACGTGCCGGCGGACCAGCGGACGCCGGAGCAGACAAGGATGCTTCGCGAATACTACCTGAACAAGGTTTGCACGGAGACCCGGTCTATCATGGATCCGCTCAACGCCACCGTGACCGACCTGCGTCAGCAGCGGGACAAATTCCAAGATCAAATTCCGCAGACCTTCATCTGGCGGGACATGGACAAGCCCCGCGACAGCTTCGTCATGGTGCGCGGTCAGTACGATGCACCCGGCGAAAAAGTGGGCCGTGCAGTGCCTGCGGTTTTCCCGGTGATGAAGCAGTCTGGGCAGGTTCCCAACCGGCTCGATCTGGCCCGATGGCTGGTGTCCTCGGAACACCCGCTGACCGCGCGGGTGACGGTCAACCGTTTCTGGCAGCAATTCTTTGGGGTGGGCTTGGTGAAGACTGCTGACGATTTCGGTTCGCAGGGCGAGCCGCCCAGCCATCCAGAGCTGCTGGATTGGCTGGCGATGAGCTTCCAGGAATCAGGCTGGGATGTGAAAGCACTGGTCCGTTCCCTGGTGACCTCGGCGGCCTACCGACAGTCGGCGGCCGTCATTCCGGCCCTGCTGCAACGGGATCCTGAGAATCGCTGGTTGGCCCGTGGCCCGCGTTTTCGACTGGATGCCGAGCAATTGCGCGACAATGCCTTGTTTGTTTCCGGGCTCTTGGATGGGGCTCTGGGCGGAAAAGGCGTTCGCCCCTACCAACCGCCGAACATCTGGGAGCCGGTGGGCTACAGTGGTTCCAATACCCGCACTTACCGTCAAGAGGCCGGTTCGGCCCTCTATCGACGCAGCCTCTACGTGTTTTTCAAACGCACCGCTCCACCTCCCTTCATGGCCACCTTCGATGCGCCCAATCGGGAGCAGTTCTGCTCTCGGCGTGAGCGCAGCAACACGCCATTGCAGGCCCTTCAACTCCTCAATGATGTCCAACATTTCGAGGCTGCCCGCGGGTTGGCCGGCCGGATGATGACCGAGGGCGGATCTCGTCCCGAAGATCGCATCCGCTTTGCCTTCAAAACCGTCCTCTCCCGGCCGCCCAGCGCGACGGAGCTGGAGGTCGTGCGCTCGACCTTCGGCCGTTTTCTGGAACGGTATCAGGCCGACCCCGAATCCGCCCGCAAGGCGATCCATGTCGGTGAATCGGCTCCGCGCTCCGGATTGCCCGAAACCGAACTGGCCGCCTACACCCTGACGGCCAATTTGCTGCTGAACCTCGACGAAACCGTGACCCGCAACTGACCATGAATCCTCTGTTAGAATTCCAACTGAATCAGACCCGGCGTCAGTTCTTCGGTAACACGGGCATCCGCCTGGGCGGACTTGCATTGGCGACACTCGGGGTCGGCAAGTTGTTCGGAGCGGCGGCCCCGGCCGTTCCCCGCGTTCATC
>CAMCYJ010000048.1 GCA_945883815.1 Akkermansia muciniphila
TGGTAGATCTTGGAGACGTTGCGAAGTTCGAGCAGCGCCATGTTCAGTGTCAGTCTCAGCGTTGCACCGTGGTTGCCTTGGTGGCCACCTTGACACTGTTGGTGGCGCCCCCCGTTCCCATCTCCTTGGTTCGATCCTCCAAAGACACCACCTCACCCGCCTGCAAGCCCGAGGTGACCTCGGCGAAGAAGTAATCGCTCACACCGATCTTGATGGGGCGCCGTTCCCAAGTCTCATCCTTGCGAACCCAGATGTGGCGCTCAATTTCTCGGGTCGCCGGGTTGGTCTCCGTGAAAACCGCTGCCAAAGGTGCCGCAACGACATTGTCGGCACTGGCAACCGGGATGGAAATGTTGGCACTCATACCCGGGCGAATTTGACTGTCCACATCCTTAAGGAGGATGCGCGCAGCGAAGCCACGGATGTTGTTCTTCAAGGTCGATTGGGGGGCGATGCGCTCCACCCTGCCAACCACCTTAAGGCCAGAAACCGCCTCCACGCTAACTTCCACCTGCTGGTCCACGTGCAACCGGGTCACATCGGCCTGATTGATGTGCGCGTTGACGATCAAGTCGTTGAGATTGGCGATGGTGAGCACCTCGGTGCCGGCATTGAATCCGCCCGATCCGGAAACTGCCTGCCCTACCGAGATGGGGCGAGTGAGAATCGTGGAATCGAAGGGGGCCATCACCTCGGTCTTGCGCAATCGCTCGATGATCAATTCAAAGGATTTCTCCCTCAAGGCCAGCTCGTTCTTGGCCAGATCAAACTTGGTGCGACTGTCTTCGAAGAGTTCCTGAGAGATCAGCTTGCCTTCAAAGAGTTGCTGAGCCCGTTTGTAGTCTCGCTCGGCCTGTCCCAATTGCAGACGAGAGCGCTCGACGTTCTTTTCCTCCTGCTGACGCTGGGTCTGCAACTCCCGATCATCCAGTTTGAAGAGCAATTGGCCCGATTTGACCCGGTCACCCACATCGACCGGCAACACTTCGATCTTGCCGTTGACCTCCGGCCGCACACTCACCTGCTCGGCCGGGGTGATGTCGCCCGCGGCATTGATGGCAAACTTGATGTTGCGGGTCTCGATGATCGCGGTGTCCACCTTGGTGCTGACCTGCGAAACGGCCCCGGCCCGCTGCCGCTGGGTATAATACCACCCCCCGGCTCCCAGGGCTCCGACCAACAGGATAACAATCAGAATCTTCATCGACGATTGAGTCTTCTTACCACGATCGTACGAACACGTACAATCCACCAACGAAGTTTTCCCGCGTTGTCGGGAACGCCTTCCAATGCTTGGCTCGTTGGAGACGCTTTCGATGACTCCCTCATTCATCCTCCTTTTGTCCCTGTCGTTGCTGGTGTTGCGCTGGCTGGGCCAATGGTTTCTGGACCGGTTGAATCGCAAACACGTCCAAGCCCATGCGCATCAACCGCCGGAGGCGGTCCGGGACATCATGGATGAGGCGACCTACCGCCGCTCCGTGGACTACACGCTCGCCAAATCCCGGTTCGGACAGGTGGAGGAACTGTGGGGCTTGGCCATGAAGATCCTCTTTCTATGCAGCGGATTCCTGCCCTGGAGCCTGAGCCTCTGGGCTGGTTGGGCCGGTTCGGGCATACTGGCTACTTCCGGTTGGCTCTTGGTGGTTTCACTGGTGATGGGCGTGCCGGACCTTCCGTTGGAATGGTGGTCCCAGTTCCGACTCGAGGAACGTTTCGGATTCAACAAAAGCACCCTCAAGATCTGGATCACCGACCACCTCAAGATGCTGGCCCTCAGCGCGGCTTTGGGACTGCCCCTGATCGCTGGCATCCTCAAACTCACCGATTGGATCGGAGATCGATGGTGGCTGTGGGCGTGGGTCCTCCTGATGGCTTTTCAGGCCGTGATGATGGTGCTGGCCCCCATCTTCATCCTGCCCTTGTTCAACAAATTCACCCCGCTACCAGAAGGTTCGCTGCGGGATCGCCTGCTCAAACTGGGCGAGCGCACGGGATTCTCCGCCAAGACCATCCAGGTGGCCGACGGCAGTCGGCGCTCAGGCCATTCTAACGCCTACTTCACGGGCTTTGGGCGATTCCGGAAAATCGTGCTCTACGACACGTTGATCGCCCAGTTGACCGAGGTGGAACTCGAAGCGGTGCTGGCCCATGAAATCGGCCATTACCGGCGCGGCCATATCCCCAAAATGCTCATTTGGGCCGGAATTTCATCGCTCGTGAGCTTCGCCCTGCTGGGCTGGTTGGCCCGCCAGTCGGTGTTCCTCGAAGCCTTTGGTTTCAAGGGATCGGCCGGCACCGCCCCAGTGCTACTTTTGGCCGGGTTGCTAGGGGGCGCGGTCACCTTCTGGCTCACCCCTTTGGGAACCCGCCGGTCACGACGGCACGAATTCGAGGCGGACGCCTACGCCCGGAATGCCATGGGTGAAAGCACGTCGCTCATCGGAGCCTTGCGCAAGTTGCATGAGAAGAATTTGTCCAACCTGACGCCCCATCCGTGGTTCAGCGGGTTCTACTACTCGCACCCGACCTTGGTGGAGCGGGAGGCCGCACTGCGTCTCGACTCGGGATCCACCGCCCCGGTCCACTGAGCCGGCGAGACTTCAGCGGTACATCCGCCCTTCGGCCAACGGGAACGCATTGGGGATGTGACGCACTTCCCGGACCTCGGCACCGGCAAAGAGCACCTCGACGATGTCGAAGCGGAAGGCAACTTGAGGCCGGCCCAACTCATTCAGGTAAGCCAAAGCCGTGTCGGACAAAATCCGTTGCTTGGGTCGCCCCACCGCCTGGGCCGGACGCACCCAGCTTTCCGATGACCGCGACTTCACTTCCACAAACGCCAGCACTTCGCCGTCGCGGGCAATCAAATCGATTTCTCCACGCCCATGGCGGTAGTTGGCGCACAAAATCTTCATCCCCAGCCTCTCCAATTCGCCTCGGGCGGCCGCTTCGCCATTCCGACCCAATCGGAGGTGGGCCCCGGGTTCGACGGGTTCGCCGGGCTTCCTCAATCGGCTCCAAAGACTCATGACAGAAACAACTCCGGCTCCGGCCGTCGCAGCGGCGCAAAACTCAAGCGATGGATGGGGCTAGGTCCCAGACGGGCGACGGCCTCCAGATGTTCGGGTGTGGGATAACCTTTATGGGTGGCAAACCCATAACCGGGCCACCGCACATCGGCCTCCCGCATCACCCGATCACGAGTCACCTTGGCCAGCACCGAAGCGGCGGCGATGGAGTAGCTCAAGGAATCTCCCTTCACCAACGCTGTCTGGGGCCAGCGAAGGCTGCGGACTGGGCGTCCGTCCACCAAGGCATGCTCCACGTCGTCCCCCAAATCGGCCAACGCTTGATTCATCGCCCGATGGGTGGCTTGCAAGATGTTGATCGCATCAATCACCCGGGGCTCCACCGCCGCAATGGCGAAACGAACGGCCGGATCGCCCGTCAGTCCGGCGAAGAACCGATCCCGCTGAGTCTCGGTCAATTGCTTGGAGTCGTTCAAATCGGCAAACGCATCCGGAATTCCTTCCAAAACCCAAGCGCGAGGCAAAATGACCGCAGCCGCAACCACCGGTCCGGCCAGGGGCCCCCGGCCCGCTTCATCCACTCCAGCCAGATGCCCAATTCCCGACGCAAACAAGACTCGCTCGTGCAGGAATCGATCCGTGTCCCGACGCTTCGGCATGGCCTCATCACACCCTCAAGGGTTCACTGCGTCAAAACCTCCCTTCATGGATCCAGCACAGCCTGGCGAGCAGCAGCGGGTCGCGACGCAGGTCGAACCACACGGGAAACCAGAATCGGAGAGTGCGCCCTGCCGGGCGCACCCAAGAAAAAAGCCCGCCGATCGGCGGGCTTTGAGGAGTTTTTAGAATGAACCAAGGATCAGCGAGCGTAGGTGCTGCGCTCCTTCATCCAGTTGAGGTCGATGCCTCGATCTGCAGGGGTAGCACCGATGGCGGCATTCTTCCGGGTGATGTTGCCATCGCGCCAACGCTTGATCTCGGAATGACCATCCGCAAAAGACAAACCACCAGCTCCGTTGTGATAGGTCGCGGGGATGTCGACCCAAGCTCCGGAATTCGGATCCACCACGAACCAACCGTCGTTGATCGAGGCCGGATTTTCATCGATGGTCACCCAAGTGTCGGACGGACGTAGGATCTGAGACTGACGACGGAAGTTGGTGATACCCGAACCCTGATATCCACCGGTGCTGCTATCAGCGGCCCATGCATTGATGGGGTTCATCCAAGCGTTCATCGACATGGAACGAACGGTGAGGACGCCACCACCACCGAGAGGACGGCGGGTGCCGCCTTGCCACGCGTGACGGTCCGACGGGCACTTGTAGGGCCCAAGGGCGTTCACGAACGGGTATAGCAACGAGTGCATGATCAAGACACTGTTGGTTGCCACATTGGAGACATCCATGGTGCCCATGCACCACTGATTCAGGGGATAATTACGCGTCGCACTAGTGGCGGAAACCAAGGAATCCAAGCCGGCCGTGCGGCATATCGCATCAGAATGGTCTCCCGAATAGAGCGACCAGCCCAGCATGAGCTGCTTGCCGTTGTTCATGCACATGATGCCTTGTGCCTTGGACTTGGCCTTGCCGAGTGCCGGCAGAAGCATGCCGGCCAGAATGGCGATGATGGCGATGACGACCAACAGCTCGATGAGGGTGAAACCACCGCGCCTTTGGGGTACGAACGTTTGTTGAGAAATCTTCATGTATTTTCCGAAAAGGGGTGCATAAAGAATAGTGACAAGTGCGCTACAATGCAAGTTCTGAAGAGAATTCTTCAGTGGCCAATGTCTCTATGAGCGGTTGTCGAGGGGAATGCCGGATCAACCCGCGCCGCCACCCACCACCTGCTTCGGATCTCCCTGAATGAGAGCCACGGCATAATCGCGGTTCATGCGGGCAATGAAGTCGAGGGAGATCTCCTTGGGACACACCGCTTCGCAGCTGCCCGTCACGGTGCAGGCACCGAAGCCTTCGGTGTCCATTTGATCCACCATGGCCTTGACGCGCTTGTAACGCTCAGGCTGCCCCTGGGGCATGAGGCCGAGGTGCGAAACCTTCGCGGATACGAAGAGCATGGCGCTGGCATTCTTGCACGCCGCCACGCAGGCACCGCAACCGATGCACTGGGCCGCATCCATCGCCAGATCGGCGTTCTCCTTGGACACGGGAATGCTGTTCGCATCGGGCGCGCTGCCGGTGCGCACGCTGATGAAGCCGCCGGCCTGCTGGATCCGGTCGAACGCCTTCCGATCGCAGACCAAGTCTTTGATGATGGGGAAGGCCTTGGCCCGCCAGGGCTCGATCACGATCCGGTCACCATTGCTGAAGCTGCGCATGTAGGTCTGGCAAGTCGCCACTCCCTTGTGGGGACCGTGGGGCTTGCCATCGATGACCAAGGAACAAGTACCACAAATACCCTCGCGGCAGTCGTGGCCGAAGGCGATGGGCTCCTCACCCTGGTTGGAGAGCTCCTCGTTCACCACGTCGAGCATTTCCAGGAACGACATGTTCGGATTGAGCTCGGGAGACGCGTAGGTCTTGAATTCGCCCGCGGCATTCGCGTTCTTCTGGCGCCAGACTTTCAGGCTAACTTTCATGGACAGTATGGAAGGGGTTGTGCGGCTGCGGGTTATTTGTAGCTCCGGGTGCTCATCTTCACTTCTTCGTAGATGAGCGGCTCTTTGTTGAGGATCGGGGCTTTGTCCGGAGCACCGGCATACTCCCAGGCCGCCACGAAGGCGAACTGATCGTCCCGCCGCTTGACGTCGCCGGTGTTGACCACGCCCTGCTGCACTTCAGGGTCATTGGACGTGTATTGGTACTCTTCGCGGAAGTGTCCGCCGCAACTCTCCTCGCGCATGAGCGCGTCACGGCACATCAACTCGCCCAGTTCAATGAAGTCGGCAACGCGACCTGCCTTTTCCAGAGACTGATTCAATCCATTCGGCTCACCCAGCACGTTCACGGTGGCGCGAAATTCCTCGCGGAGGTCGCCGATGAGTTGAATGGCCTTCTGCAGCCCCGTCTCGGTGCGAGCCATGCCGCAGTAGTCCCACATGATCTTGCCCAACTGTTTGTGGAAGCTGTCGGGGGAGCGCTTGCCGTTGTTGGTAGTGACTCGGCGGGTAAAGTTTCGAACTTCCTCCTCAGCCTGTTGAAACTCCCCGCGATCGGTCGCCGGACGTCCGCCAGCCTTCACATTGGCCAAATAGGTCGTGATGGTGCTCGGGAGGACGAAGTAACCGTCGGAGAGTCCCTGCATCAGGGCACTGGCCCCAAGGCGGTTGGCGCCATGATCCGAGAAGTTGGCCTCACCCAGGACAAACAAACCCGGGATGTTGCTCATCAGATTGTAGTCCACCCACAGACCACCCATCGTATAATGGACCGCCGGGTAGATGCGCATTGGCGTCTTGTAGGCGTCTTCGTTGGTGATTTCGTGGTACATGGCGAAGAGGTTGCCGTAACGCTCCCGCACCTTCCCCTCACCCAGACGCTTGATGGAGTCGGCGAAGTCGAGATACACGCCCAACCCCGTGTCACCGATGCCCCGTCCTTCGTCGCAAACATACTTTGCCGCGCGGCTTGCAACGTCGCGCGGAGCGAGATTGCCGAAGGCCGAGTACATCCGCTCCAAATAATAGTCGCGGTCGCCCTCGGCGATGTCAGCCGGGCTCTTTTTGCAGTCCTCCTTGCGCTTTGGAACCCAGATGCGGCCGTCGTTGCGCAGGGACTCCGACATCAGGGTGAGCTTGGATTGATAATCGCCCGACACCGGAATGCACGTCGGATGGATTTGCGTGTAGCAGGGATTCCCAAAACAGGCCCCGCGCTTGTAGGCGCGCCAACTGGCAGTGACGTTGGAACCGCGTGCGTATGTGGACAGGTTGTAGACGTTGCCGTACCCGCCGGTCGCTAAAACGACCGCATCGGCGCTGTGCCGAGTGATCTCACCCGTCTGCAAATTACGGACGATGATGCCCTTGGCATGGCCGTCGACCACCACCAAGTCCAACATCTCGGAGTGGGTGTAGGATTTGATCCCGCCAGCTCCGATCATCTTGTTGAGCGCCGAATAGGCACCGAGCAAGAGTTGCTGTCCGGTCTGGCCCCGCGCGTAGAAAGTCCGGGAGACCTGGGCACCACCGAAAGAACGGTTGTCGAGAAGGCCACCGTATTCGCGGGCGAAGGGCACACCCTGAGCCGCGCACTGGTCGATGATGTTCACCGAGACCTCGGCCAAGCGATGCACGTTGGCCTCGCGGGCGCGGTAATCGCCTCCCTTGATGGTATCGTAGAACAGTCGATGCACCGAATCACCGTCGTTCTGGTAATTCTTCGCTGCGTTGATACCTCCTTGAGCGGCCACCGAATGGGCGCGACGAGGGGAATCGTGGAACACGAAGTTGTGCACCTCGTAGCCCAACTCGGCCAAGGTCGCCGAGGCGCTGGCACCAGCCAAACCGGCACCGACCACAATGACCTTGTACTTCCGCTTGTTGGCTGGATTGATCAGCTTGGAGCTGAACTTGTGTTTCTCCCACTTTTCGGACAAGGGGCCGGTGGGGATCTGAGAATTGAGCGTGGCCATATCAGCGAAGAGTCTCGATTGTGGTCGTCGGCGCCTTCTTGAGGTTCTTGACGTAGTCACCCCCCATGCCGGTCAGCACCGCGACCGGAATCGAGGCGTATCCCAGAAAAACGGCCAAACTGGCAACTTGGGCAAATGCCACGATCCGGGGACCCCAGACGTGGTTGCGCAAGCCCAACGAATGGAACATGGAAGACAGCCCGTGACCGAGATGGATGAAAAGCAAGGCCTGGGCGATCAGGTAGAAAAGCGACACCCAACCCACCTGGAAGCCGTGGATCATCATCGCATACACGTCCTGGACTTGGGTTCCATCTGCCAATCGGGTGGTGAGGGAATGGAAATCCAACCCACCTTTCACGCCATTCACCGGGGACAACTGCACGGTGTAGTGCAAGAGATGGTAAACAACGAAGGCCATGATCACCAAACCACTGACCAGCATGTAGCGGGACCGCCAGCTGGAGCCATAGGCCGAGCCGCCGGAGTAGGCAACAGGGCGAGCGGCCTTGTTGGCCGCACTGAGGGCGAGCGCCGCACCCACATGGACAGCCACCGTGGCCAAAAGACCCAGACGGGCACCCCAGAGGAGACCAGGTTTGGACTTCAGGAAGTGGGCGTAGGAGTTGATCAACTCCGGGTTACCGAACACCTGAAGGTTGCCCACCAGATGGCCGACGACAAAACCGAAGAGCGCCAGACCGGTCAGGGCCATCAGGTACTTCTTCCCCAGGGAGGATCGCCAAACGCGTTGCAGCAGATTCATTGGATCAAAGTCACCGCAGAAACTTGGGGTTTCAGTAATTCCACCCACCCAGATAATTCCCTTACCGTCGACAGGTCAAACGTTCCGGGACAGTATAAGGCACGCTTGCATCCATCTTAAGCACCTGACGCAGAGCTCGTGAGGCGATTGAACCGCAAATTTTGGAGGGCGGCATCACCGCGCCATCACCCGATAGAAAAAGTTTCCGGCCGGCGGGGTATGCACCCAACTCAGCCTCCCATTGCCACGGTCCACAAATACGGCTCCGGAGACTGTTTGCCACGCATCCGACATTGAAGCGCGTCCCTGGAGAAGCCATTCCCGGGCGACACCCGAAGTGAGTGCAAAATTGATGACCATTTGCCCAGAATCGTTCCGGCCAATCCCCTCCACCACCACGATTCCGGAGGCCACGGCCGTCGGTGAAAACTCCACGACCAACGGCAACGAGTACGGCAACACCAAGTCACCAAAGCGAGGACGCGCCTTCAATTCGTAGCGCCCCCCGGTGCTGCCCTTGAAGACAAAGGGCTCGCCCACCGCCAGTGCGTGGGTGGCAGGCTCGGTGCCCAGCTGCGAGTTGATGAATTGAATATCGTCGAGAGACCACCCGAAGGACGGCTGGGTCTGGCTGTAGAACCGAGCACCCTCAACGGGCTCCACGAAGAAACGGAACCGGACCCGCAGATCCACCCCAACCCAGGACGCCAGCGAGACTGACCTGGCCAAATAGCTGCCCGACGGAGCCACTGAGATGCCGCGCCCACGTTCCTGCAGGATCGTTGCCCACTGGATGCCATTGGTGGAGACTTCCACCGAAGTAATTTGGTTGGTGCTGGTGTAGCCCAGAAAGGACTTGAAGCGAATCTCGGATCCAGCGCTCGGGCGGACGATGGGCTTGAACTGCAGGATCTGGTCCAGCCCGTTGGTGTGAACCAATTGGAAGGACCGAGTTCCGGATGCCGGAGTTCCTAGTTTTACCGGATCCCAGCCGTTCAACCCGCTGAACTGAAAGCGCACGCCACCATCCTCGGCACCTTCGACGCCACTGAAGGCTTCCCACCGCATAGAGGCCCACTCGTAACCGGAGGCTCCCAACACGGGCTCCACCCGGAACACGTTGAGTCCTACGGATGACGCGGAGGTGGGGCCCTGAACGCGAGTCCCGCCATAAGGCAGTACAAAGTCCTGCTTCACATTCTTTCCGACGATGACTGTCACCGAACGGGCTCCAAGTTCACGGTCGCCACTCAGAAATCGGATCGTCTGGGTTCCCTCCACTCCAGGAATGGCAAACCCCCCAGAACTCCGGGTCTGGGCGAACCAACCGGAGGTTTGCCCTTCAACGCGAACTCCCGGCACCCCCTCATCCACATCGTAAAACCCGTTGGTGTTGAAGTCATAATAAACCACTCCCGTCACCATCGGCTGCAAGTCGGCACGGGATCCGAAATCCAAGGTCACCAAGCTGGGGCCCACGGTGTTGGTCACCGCTGGAGTGATGACCACGTTGGTCCCCACGACATTGGTAACCGGAGGGGTCACGCGGGATCGCGTCCCACGCACCACACCGACTCCCAACTCACGAAATGCTCCCTCGTGGTTGCTATCGCGGTGCCCGGGCGGACGCTGCACTCCCCCATCTCCATAGCCCCAGTCCACCTCGAAGCTGGCGTGGCCCTCCAGAGGGGACTTGGCGTAGGCGTAAACGCTCTCGCCCCCGGCGCTCAGCGGGTAACCGGTTCCCAGCAGTCGGGAGGAGGTTGTGTTGAGAACGGCACCTGTCGCCGGATCTCGTTCCTCATGTTCTTGGACAGCATTCCGCAGCATGTACTCACTGTGGCTGCGGGCGATATCGATCAGGCGCGACTCGAAAGCCAGCGGCGGCTGAGGCGGATACTGGGCTATCTCGTCGACGACCCTCTGGAGATCGGTTCCAAAAAACTGGTAGGTGAATTGGATCTCAGGATCAGTGCTGGTCGCCAGCAAGAACCCTTCTTCCCACGGCAGGGCCCGGGCACGGTTGATGTATTCGAGATACATCTGCTCCTCCGAGGAGGGATCGCCCATCACATATTCACGCCAACCCGGAATGGACCCTGCACCCACCCCAGAGGCGACAGGATTCAGACGTTTGGCAAGGGGCGCTTCTGCAAGCCCCGGAGAGAGCCTCACTGCCGGAGGTGCCGGCTGCGGATCCGCCGCTCCCACCCTCGCCACGGCCAAGCAAATCCAGAGGCTCCAGAACGTCAAGATCACGCCGCTTTTCATTACTGGAAGCTAGCGCCCTACTTATTTCGGGCCAGTGCAAACTCCAACATGACTCCCCACCCAACCGATTTCCTGGCGGCATCGTCAATCCACCGCCTCAACGCGAAAACACCTGCTGACCTCCGACGAAAGTCCGCGTCACGCGCCCCTTCATGGGCCATCCGTGAAAGGGATTGTTCTGGCTGAGACTGGCCGTGTCGCGGCGGTCACACACCCAGGAAGCTTCCGAGTCGAATACGGTGATGTCGCCCAATGCCCCCACCGAAAGCGTGCCTCGACCCTCAGAAAGCTTGAGGAAACGGGCCGGATTGATCGTGAGTTTCTCGAGCACCCCGGAAAGCGAAAGACGCCCGGTCTGGTATAACTGCATCAAAGACAGGGGCAACTCGAGTTCCAAGCCCACGATCCCGAAGGGCGCATCGTCGAATTCGACTTCCTTCTCCGACTCGGTGTGAGGGGCATGGTCGCTGGCGATGATCTCCAGTGTCCCATCGACCAACCCTTCCAAAATCGCCTCGCGATCGGCTGCGGTACGCAGGGGCGGATTCATCTTGAAGTGGGTGTGGTAGACCGGCCAAGCAGGCAACGGATGACCCTGGAAGACCCGGCGGGCCAATTCCGCGCCGTCTCCGGCCCAGAACTCGGCACTGCCGGCGATCGTCGAATCGGTCAGGGTGAAATGATGCGGGCAGGCTTCCCCGGAAATGGGCACCCCACGCTTCTTGGCCTCGCGGATCAGCCGGACGCTGCCCGCAGCACTCATGTGCTGACAATGCACCGGCGTTCCTGTTTGTTCGGCCAAGAGGATGTTGCGGGCGACAATCAACTCCTCGCCGGCAGCGGGCCATCCGCGAAGACCCAGACGCAGGCTTTGAAGTCCCTCATGCATCACGCCATTCATGACCATCCCGTAGTCTTGGCAGTGGTCCATCACGGGTAGCCCAAACTGGCGGGCGTATTCCAGCGCCCGGCGCATCAGGTCGTTGTTCTGAATGCAATGACCGTCATCGGTCAACGCCACCACGCCGGCCTTGGCCAACGAACCAATCGACGCCAATTCCTCGCCCTGAATCCCCTTGCTCATCGCGCCAGACACCTCGATCCGGATCGCCGCCGTGCGGGCCCTTTCCTGGATCAGGGCGACGGTGCTGGCCGAATCGATCGACGGCTGAGTGTTCGGCATGCACACCACCGTGGTGAATCCACCTCGGGCGGCCGCCTGAGCGCCGGTCGATATGGTTTCCTTGGCGGTTTGTCCTGGTTCACGGAAGTGCACATGAAGGTCGATGAGGCCGGGACACACCACCTGGCCCGTGGCGTCGATCCGTTCGGCACCCGCCGGCGCCTGCAGCGACGGACCGATCCGGGAAATCCGCCCATCGGTCACCAAGACATCGGCCACACCGTCGAGCCCATTGGCCGGATCCACCACCCGCCCGCCTGAAATCAGCAATGATTGCATTTCGGGCGAGACGCTAATCAGACCCGGGCCATTCAGCAACGATACCGGAGCAGACCGGCGGTAGAATCATTCCAGATCTTCCGGTACACCATCGTCTTCGGTCTGAACCCCGTGACGAGCCATGGCATCCCTCAATTGGGAGCGGAACTCATAACGGCGGGAGGGAGTGATCACAAACCACGGAAACCAACCGGAACTTCGCTCCAAAACCAAAACCCGGTGGCTGTCGAAGAATCCGTTGCGCCAATTCTCCGTCCAACGCCACGGCAGACCTCCACGAGGTTTTCGGATGCGCCGGATTTCTTCGAAAGGCACCCGCCGCACGGTGGTCTTGCCTAAAACCACCCTCAGAGAGCTCTGGCCGATCACATAGCGCAGGCGCGTGCGGAACCAATACCAAACGCCGGCCCAAATGGCCGCCACCGCGACACCCACCAGAAGCCATTGAAGCGGAGTCAAGAGCATGCTCATCCCCTTCTGCCCGCCCAAAGCAAGCCCACCGGAACCGCCAGACCGGCCACCAACCAGAAGAGCACCCACCCCTTGCCGCGGACCGACTTGAATGCCAGGAAGACTCCGAGTGCCGTCGAGATCAAGACGGCCGCTGACATCGCGCCGATGAGTCCTTGGAAGAGCTTCGGTGACGAAGGACGACTGAATTCGCGGTCGCCCGGATAAACTTGGTCGGTGTGCACCACCCGGAGTTTCTGCAGCAATGTCTCGGCATCACCGGCCGTCTTCAGCCGTTCCGGGTTGATGGTCTGATACCACCCGGTCGCGACAAAGAAAACCAGCAGCGGGGTGAAGAACACCCCCAGAAACAGATGGAGTTTTCGGATCAGCTTCATCATCGACTTTCTGGAGGAGGGTACACCCGACTTACTTGACCACAGGGATGCGAATTTTTTGTCCGGTGACCACCATCGGACGATCCGGACGCAACTTGGGATTGGCCTCCAGCACGTGCTTCATCCGCACCTTCAAACCATAGCCCTTGTTGTACTCGCTGATGATCTGGCTCAGTGACTGGTTCTCGCGAACCACATGCTCGTAGAATTCATAATCAGCCGGCAGTGAGGGCTTGGGGGCCTCGCCTTTGGGTTCACCTTTGGAGTCGCCCTTGGTTGTTGAACCCGCAACGCCGGCGCCGACACCGGTCCCAGAGTCGCCAGCCGGCTTGCGACCCTTGGTCTTGGGTTCATCGAAATTCGGCGGCGGAGCCGTCGGCAAGTCTGCCAGGCGCTTGATTTGCTGAACCACCTTCTCGTTGTCGTCCTGACGACGGCGGTCCAATTCGCGCAACTGATCGAGGACCTTCTTGAGTTGCTCTTGGGTAACGGCTTCTTTGCCAGCCGAAGCGGCCACCGATCGGACCTCGCCGATTTGAGACCGCAACTCGGCGATGGTGGATTCCAATTTCTGGATCCGTGCGCGCAGTCGCTCTTCGGACTCCTCCGCCTGCTGGAAGCGCGTCTGCAACTGGCGGATGTCCTCGGGGGTGATCTCCGCCTGAAGGGACAGGATCCCGCCCAGAATCATGGCCATCGAAAGGGAACCGGCTCGGAGCAACCTCATACGATCCGATCCTAGGATCTGCACCGAAGCGGGCGCAAGGCTGGCGAAGGTTTCCCTGCAACTGTGACCGAACAGAAACACACACAAGCTTGCGCCCTGATTCAACCGGGACCACCGTTGAACTCGAACTTTAACACATTTGCTCGCTGCATGATCACTCGACGTCACGCACTCAAGTCGGCCGGTGCCTTGGCCTTGGCCATGGCTGCGGCTCCGTTCCGAACCTTCGCACAATCCGCCTCGGGTCCCCACAAGTTGCCTGCGCTGGGATACGCCTTCGACGCGCTGGAGCCGTACATCGATGCCAAGACCATGGAAATCCACCATGGCAAGCATCACCAAACCTACGTCACCAAGCTCAACGAGGCACTCGCCGATCACCCCGACCTGCAGAAACTCTCGGTGGAAGACTTGCTCAAGAACCTGAACACCGTTCCTGAAAAAATTCGTTCCGCCGTCCGCAATCACGGTGGCGGCCACTACAACCACTCCCTCTTCTGGCAGTGTCTCAAGAAGGATTCAGCTCCGTTGACCGAAGGCGGACCGCTCATGAAGGCCTTCGGCGAACTCTTCAGCAGTGAAGACGAGGCCAAGGAAGAATTCCTCAAGCGCGCCATGGGTGTCTTCGGTAGCGGATGGCTTTGGGTAGTGGTCTCCAAGGACAAGAGCCTCAAGTTGGTCACCACCGCCAATCAGGACAGCCCGTTGTCCAACGGCGAGGCCCCGCTCTTCGGCATCGACCTGTGGGAGCATGCCTACTACCTGAAGCACCAGAATCGTCGCGCCGACTACGTGCAGGCCATCTCGAAGGTGCTCAACTGGGAGTTCATCGAGGCCCGGTTCGAGAAGCTGACCGCCTGAACCCCGAACCCTCCGGTCTTTTCGGGGGGGGGGCCGGGTTTCCATCCGATCACGCCGGCGTGCATGCACTGCGCGCCGGCGTTGTCGTTTTCAAGAGGCTGATCCGCGGGGATTCAAGGCCATCGCCGCGCGAGCGGGCTCTCGACCGCACTTTCGACCAAGATCTTGAGGGAATCCTCGCTGGGACGCGCCGCCAGAGCGACGGCCGCCGCGGTTTCCTCCAGCGGGAAACGATGGGTGATGAGCTTCCGGACATCCAAGCGCCGGGAAAACACCCATCGGGCGACTTCTTTTTGCAGCGTGAAGTCCGAGGAATAACTACCCATCAATCCTTTTTCATCCACGCACAGCACACCGAGGTCCACGGGTGCCATTTTGCCGCGCAAGGTGTGAGCAAACAGCAACGTTGTTCCCCCGCCCCGTAAAGCGGCCTGAGCCTGTGCCACCACGGCATCAACGGGCACACAAACGACGGCGGCATCCAACCCGCGGCCACGGGTCAGTGCGCGCAATGCATCCACCAGGTTTGTATCCGCCCCGTCCAAGGCCTTCCAGGCCCCCCAGCGTCGGGCCAGTTGCCGACGGGATTCCATGAGGTCGGTCGCCACCACCCGCATGCCCAATGCGGACAGCATTCCGATGAAGAGCAACCCGATCGGTCCGGCACCCGCCACCCAAACCGTGTCGCCTTGGAGTAGCGGCAGGCTGCGAATGCCTTTGAGCACGGTGTTCACCGGCTCGAGCATGGCTCCTTCTTCCAGACTGTTCTTGCCCGGAATCTTGACCACCCCGGGCAGGCAGAAATCCATGACGCGAACGTATTCGGCATAACCGCCACCGGCCGGCTCGAAGCCCGCCGTGATGCCCGTGCGCTTGTAGGTCTCACATTGGGCGAAGGCACGGTGTCGGCAGAAATGGCAGTCCAGACACGGCACATGGTGGTGAAGCCCGACGCGGTCACCCACTGACCAAGCTTGGACCCGGGCACCCACCTTGACGATGGTTCCGGCCGTTTCATGGCCGTAAATCCTCGGCGGTGTCTGGGTTCCGTGGTGGACTTTCTTGATGTCGGTGGGACACACGCCGCACACGCCGACCCGCACGAGGATTTCGCTGGAACCGATCCGGGGCACCGGAACCTCTTCGAGCTGCAGGTCATCCACACCGCGATACACCACCGCACGCATGGTCTTGGGAATCGTCGCAGACATACCGGTAATCTTGCGCCAAAGGCGTGAGGGCGAAACAGGGATTTTGCGTCTGAAAGCCAGAAGATTGAACCGGGTCCATGCGCGTTTTCGAAACCACCAGAACAGGGTCAGATTCGTTGCAACTTATCCATTCCTAGACTGGAGGCCCAAGCACTCATAAAATAGTTTATTAGCTCATGAGACCCTCCGAAGCGCATCCCCAGTCTCTGGAATCCCTGCACGGCGATATTTGGAACCGTCTGGGCCAGGCCACTTCGGACCTGTCTCATCCGTGGCGGACGCCAACTTTGGCGACCGCCGGTCCGGATCATCCGGATGCGCGGATCGTGGTCCTGCGGGAAGTCGATCTCCATGAGCGGAAGCTGGTTTGTTTCTCGGACAGCCGGACCCACAAGGTCGCCGGTGTGCGGATTCAACCCGCAGCCACCTGGTGTTTCTACGACCCGGTCTCGCGCATTCAGTTGCGGGCCCGCGGAGAAACCCGCGTGCATGTCTACAACTCGGTGACCCGCTTGTATTGGGAAAAACTGCCCCACAGCAGCCGACGCCTCTATGCTACAGTACCGCGTCCTGGAGAGCGGATTCTAGCTCCGTGGGAAATCCCCTTCGGGGACCATCCGGTGGAGCAATTCGCCGTGCTGGTAACCACGGTTCATGAACTGGACTGGCTGCAGTTGAAGCCCGAGCATCATGAGCGCGCCCGGTTCCGCTGGGACGCCGATTCTTGGGAGGCCCACTGGGTCTGCCCCTGAACCGAGAGAGTTACCGAGCCAGCCAATTAGCAAGTCCGTCCGTCCGCATCCAGTCATTGTGCAATACCTCGCCCATGTCCACGGCGACGCAAAGGGAGCCTTTGCCGTCCGTCCCCGAACCACCGGAGAAATTGTCCGCCGCGTCTCCAGCTACCTCAGGCCTTACCCCCTGCTGGCCTCGGGCACCATTTTGTGCGCGCTGCTCGGCCAATTGGCAGCCTTCGCCTATCCGAAGCTGACCCGCTTCGTGATGGACGATGTGATCGCCACCGGGCGGCGGGATCTTTTGGGGAAGGCCATCCTCGGCCTTCTGGCGGCGTTCGCCCTGCGCGACGCTTTCAATTCCTTGCGCATCCGGCTCAACAACCGCTTCGAGCAGAACGTCATCTTCGATATCCGCTGCCAGGTCTATGGCCGGCTCCAGCAACTGGCCCCCAGCTGGTTTGACCACCGGGCCACCGGCGACCTGATGACCCGAGTCATCGAGGACGTGGGAGCCATGGAGCGGTTGCTCATCGACGGAACGGAACAAGGAGTCGTCGCGGTGCTGGGGGTGCTGGGAGTGGCTACCCTGCTCTTCCTCAATGATCCTTTCCTCGCAGCCGTGGCCCTGATTCCCGTGCCGCTTCTGGTGGCCGGTGGCGTTTGGTACACCAAGACCGCCGCCTCTCGCTACCGGGCCCGCAGCCAAGCCAGCAGCGCCATGAATGCACTGCTCATGGACAACCTCCAGGGCATTCGGCAAATCAAGCTCTTCGGCCGAGAGGCTCACGAAGACTCACGCTTTGCCCAACGGGCCGACGCACTCCGCAAAGGCACGCTGACCGTCATGAAGGCCTGGGCGGGCTACAACCCGGCCATGCAATTCGCCTCCGCTCTGGGCACCGTGTTGGTACTGTGGTTGGGCGGACGCAAGGTGATGGATGGCGCCATGACTCCCGGAGCCCTCGTGGAGTTCCTGCTGTTCCTCGGGATGTTCTATGCCCCGCTGAATGTGCTGCATCAATTGAACCAGATGTCCCAATCAGCGCGCGCGGCCGGTGAACGGGTTTTTGACATCCTGGACGCCCCGGCAGAGACCACCACGGCCAATTCCAACCCAAACCCTTCCAACCCAAACCCTTCCAACCCAACCCCCTCCAATCCAACCAGCGCGTCCCCGACCCGCCTCCGGGGAGAGGTCGTTTTCGAAGGCGTTTCGGCCGCCTACGAGGGACGCTCGAATGCGCTGAACGACATCAATCTGCAAGTGCACGCCGGCCAGACCATTGCGCTGGTCGGGCCCACCGGTGCGGGCAAATCCACGTTGGTCAACCTGCTGCCCCGCTTCTATCCGATCGCCGGAGGCCGGATCACGGTTGACGGTCAACCCCTGGAATCCATCCCGCTGGTCCACCTGCGTTCCCAAATCGCGGTGGTGAGCCAGGAACCGTTCCTCTTCAACGGCACCATCCGGGAGAACATCCTCTATGGACGTCTTGATGCGACTGAAACTGAATTGATCGCGGCCGCCGAGACGGCCAATGCCGCCGACTTCATCCGACGCTTGCCCGACGGATTCGACACCCGGGTGGGCGAGCGGGGAATCCGACTGAGCGTGGGTGAAAAGCAGCGTATCAGCATCGCGCGGGCCCTGCTGAAAGACGCCCCCATCCTCATCCTCGACGAGGCCACCGCCAGCGTCGACACCGCCACGGAGCGATTGATCCAGGAGGCCCTCAAGCGGTTGATGAGCAATCGAACCAGCTTCGTGATCGCCCACCGGTTGGGCACGATCCGCGATGCGGATCTCATCGTGGTGCTGAAAGACGGCCGCATCGTCGAACGCGGCACCCACTCGGAGCTTCTCGTCGCCGAGGGGCTTTACGCCCGCCTCCACCGGGCCCAAGAGGCCTCCGCGGCCATCCTCTGATCTTCGATTTCTGTAACCCCAAAGCCCCCATGGAAACCCTGATCGCGCAACTCGACCGCCATCTCCGCAAAAGCCCCGTTCTGGGGCGCGATGTTTATTTGGCAACGACCGCCGTGGTGGTGGGCGATGTCACCCTCGGCGACGAATCCAGCGTCTGGTATGGGGCCGTGCTGCGAGGGGACATCAACCGTATTGAAATTGGCCGCGGCACCAACATCCAGGACAACGCCGTCTTGCACCTCTCCGACGACCATCCGTGCATCCTGGGCGACCATGTCACCATCGGTCACTCCGCCAATGTCCATGCCTGCACGATTGGGGACCGCTGCCTGATCGGCATGGGGGCCACGGTCCTGGACGGATCGGTCATCGGCGAGGAATGCCTCATCGGGGCCAACGCGTTGGTCACCCCAGGTTCCCGGATCCCGGCCGGTTCCATGGTCTTGGGAGCTCCCGCCAAGGTCGTCCGCCCGCTCACCTCGGAAGAACGCGCCGGCCTGAAGCACTGGGCCGATAAGTACGTGACCAACGGCGCCTACTGCCTCCGCCACGGCCTGCACCTCGGAAAACCGCTCTGAACGCGGTCACTTTCCAAACGCTCAACCCGCGTTTTCCAGGGGCAGGGCGCTGATTTCCAGCATCCGCTCGATGGGCTTGCGGGCGCGCTCGATGATCTCGGGCGGCAAGATGACTTGGGGCTCCAAGGTGGTCATGCAATCCCGGAGTTTCTCGAGGGTGTTCATCTTCATGAAATGACACTCGTTGCAGGCACAACGCTCCGTTGGGGCCGGGATGAAATGCTTATCGGGGCACTCCTTTTGCAGGCGGTGCAACATGCCCGCCTCGGTGGCGATGATGATGTCCTTGGCCGGGGTCTTCCGGCACCAGGTGATCATCTTTTCGGTGGAGCAGACTTCGTCGGCCAGCATCCGCACCGATCGCGTGCACTCGGGGTGGGCCACGACCGGAGCTCCGGGATACTGCTGGCGAATCCGGGTGATGGCCTGATGGGTCCACTCGACGTGAACGTAGCAATTGCCCTTCCAGAGGGTCATCGGTCGCCCCGTCTGCTCCATGACCCAAGCTCCGAGGTTCTCGTCGGGCACGAACAGCAACGGACGATCCTTCGGTGCATGTTCAACAATCTTGACCGCATTGCCGCTAGTCACGATGCAGTCGCTCAAGGCCTTCACCTCGGCCGAGCAGTTGATGTAGGCGATGGTGTAGAAATCGGGATTCGTGGCCTGGAGTTCCCGCAGCTTGGCAGCCGGGCAACTTTCTTCGAGGGAGCAACCGGCATCGCGATCCGGGAGAATGACCCGCTTGGTGGGATTCAGGATCTTGGCCGTCTCCGCCATGAAGTGCACCCCGCAGAAGACAATGACATCGGCCGAGGTCTTGGCCGCCTGCTGGGACAAGCCCAGGGAATCACCCACAAAATCAGCCACATCCTGAATCTCCGGCACCTGGTAGTTGTGGGCCAAGATCACCGCGTTGTGCCGGCGCTTCAGCTCCAGGATCTCCCGGGAAAGGGCATCGAACTGCGCCGGAGGCATCGGCTTGCGGACAGAAGCGATCAACGGATCGGACGCGTGAACCATGAGGGAGACGCTAATCCCGAGACCCCTCGATGCCAAGGTCCGGGTCGACCAGGTCAGTTCTGGCGGCAGGTTCTGGCTGCAAGGTTGACTCTGGCCGGCGGAGCGCGCGGACTCTGACGCAGCGAGCATGATTTCAGAGAATCCAAAGGATCCATCACCGCCCCAAAATCCGGATCGGCCACCGCGATTGGGGCTGTACGGAGGATCGTTCGATCCCCTGCACCGAGGGCATTTGCTCGTGGCTCAGGCTGCGTTGGAGGAACTGGCGCTGGACCGGTTGTTCTTCATTCCGGCCGCACAGTCTCCCTTCAAACCCGGATCCCGCCCTGCCCCGGATGCGGCGCGCTTACGCATGCTCCGCCGATCGCTCGCCGGCCAATCCCGGACGGAAGTGCATTGCGACGAACTGACCCGGGGTGGCGTGAGCTACTCCATCGACACGGTCAACGCGTTCCGAGCACGGAATCCCGGAGCGGAACTCTTCTGGCTCATTGGAGCTGACCATGTGCCCACCCTGCCCCAATGGCGCGAGGCTTTGGCCTTGGCCGAGGCAGTGACCTTTGTGGTGATTCCGAGGCCCGGTCAACCCCAAGCCTCCCTGCCCCCTCCTTGGCGACTGCGTCACTTGCGAGGGTGGCCGCTGGGGGTTTCCTCGTCCGAGATCCGGGACCGGGTGCGCAACGGGATGTCGTTCGAACACTTGGTGCCCAACGGAACGGCCGATGTCATCGCCTCCGAGGGGCTTTACCGGGATTCGCCTTAGCCGGCACGGAGGCCGCCAGCGCCGAGGATCCTGACGACGCAACCAGCGCATTGATGCCGCTGGCGGCGTAACCAGCCCCGAAGCCGTTGTCGATGTTCACCACCGTGAGGCCGCTGGCGCAGGAATTGAGCATGCCCAGCAAGGCGGTCAGGCCTCCGAAGTGGGAACCGTACCCCACGCTCGTCGGAACCCCGATGATGGGTTTACCGATCAATCCTCCAACAACGCTCGGCAAGGCCGCTTCCATACCGGCCACCACAATCACGACATTGGCCGACTGGATTTCGGGCAACCGCAGCAGCAGCCGGTGCAAACCGGCCACGCCCACGTCGTAAATCCGCTGGACGGTGTTGCCCATGAAATCAGCGGTGACCGCCGCCTCCTCAGCCACCGGAAGATCGGTGGTTCCCGCCGCCACGATGGCAATGGTTCCCGGGCGCTTAGGCAGGGGTGAAGTTTCCAGAGTCAGGCAACGAGCTGCCTCATGGTGGACCGTGTGGCGGAACTTTTTCTTCAGGGCCAGGGCCTGCTCCAAACTCACGCGGGTGGTCAGCACGCGGCCATCGGCGGCGAGAATTTCTGATGCGATGGACACCACTTGTTCAGGTGTCTTGCCCGCACCGAAGATCACCTCAGGAAATCCCTTCCGCAGGGCTCGGTGTTGGTCCACCGCAGCAAACCCCAGATCCACGACCGGGGCAGCCTGGAAGGTTTGAAGGACCTGCTCGGCAGGCACCTGACCTTGGCGAAAGCGTTCCAACAGCGTGAGGGCATCAGTGGGACTCATGGGCAAAGAGCGTTTCAGGGAGGTGTTTTAGAGACGAAATTCAAGGACCAGATGAGGTCAACGGATCGGCCGCCTCACGCAACCGCCGGCGGGCCTCGGCAAGCCGCTCGGGCCGATCGGCGGCGATGTTCCGAGCGGCAGCGGGATCGACCTTCAGGTCATACAGTTCCACGTTGGATCCCATGGAACGTTCCACGGCCTTCCAGTGCTCCCAGCGGATGGCCCGATTGGGTGAGGCGTCGGCGGTTTCCCAATACAATCCGCCCGCACGGGTGACGGGTTCTTTCTGACCTCTCAACATCTCCGGTGCGAGGGATACGCCATCGAGTCCTTGCGGGATCGGAACCTTGGCCAAGGCCCCGATCGTGGGCAGCACATCCCACAAGGCCACCGGACGATCTTGGGTCTGGCCGGCCGGAATCGTTCCCGGCCAACTGACCAAGAGTGGCACCCGAAGCCGAGACTCGGCCAACCGGTCATCACTGGGAGCGCCACCGCCCGTACTGGTCACTACCAAGAGGGTTTCGCGCCGAACGCGACTTTGTCCCAACTCACGAACCACAGCGCCGACAAAACGGTCCCACAGCAATGAGTGGCGTCCGCGCATGTCTTCGGAAGAGAGGTTTCCCGGCAACGGGTGGGCCACGTACAGGAAGAACGGATGATCTTCATGCACCTGGATGTAATTGGTGGCAAACCGCGCAAACCAGTCGGGGGCGTAATTAGCCAAGCGCCCGTATTGGTCAATGAGGTTGTCGAAGGTTTCGGCATTGCGCCACAAGGCCTTGGGATACAGGTCCTGAGCTTCTTTCGAATCCAAAAACCCGAACCAGTCCGAAAAGCCCTGCCGCAGGGGATGGCCTGAGGTGTTGTTGCCGCCCAAATCCCAGACGCCGATAGCCGCCGTGCGATAGCCGGCCGCTCGGAGGACTTCCCCGAGCGTGACGTCCTCATTGGCCAACGGACCAGGAACCGGGCCGCGGATCCGACCATGCCCCGAATGGTGCCCCGTCAGCAGCGCTGCTCGGCTGGCGGGAGGCGATGCGGCACCCGCATAGGCCTGGGTCCAGCGCATCCCCGAAGCGGCCAACTTCTCCAGATTCGGGAAAGCCCCGTTGGTTCCCAAATCGGAATCTGCCCAACCGTCGGCGGCGAGAAGAACCACGTTGGGCAAGGGCGAGCGGCGGTGGACATTCCCTGGATTAGCCGACTTGGATGGCTTGCCTGAAGCCGGCGATGGGGCATCGGCGGCACCCATGGGAAGATCCACCAGCAATACGACAAAGGCTGCCAGCACAGCGACCGCATGAGCGCCTGCGCCCCGCGTGACCAACGCGCGCCGCCATCCATTCCAGAACAAGCCCCCTCGAATCATCGTGTGGTTGAACGATGGAACCTCACCGCATGGGATGCCAGATCTGATGTGCATTCGCGACGGACTGGCCGCCATGCTCTATTCCTTGCCGTGGTGTTTCACCAAGTAGCTGACCAGTGCGGGCACATCATTGGTAGGGATCGGGGCCCCGTACTTGGCCCGCATCTTTTCGACACTGGCTGCCCAACCCGTCCGGCTCAGGCGCGGTTGGGTGGCGATGTAATCGAAGGAATGACACAGAGCGCAATGGCGTCGAATCGGTGCCGCAGGCTCACCCTCGGGCAGGGCCGGTTCACCCACGGGGAGCACCCAGGGATCGGCCGCATGCGGATTGGCTTTGGGCGCCTCGGGCACGGTCGTCGTCGCCGCAGCCAGCACCAGCGCACCGGTCAACGCCAACACAGCCCTGAAGACTCCGCGACTCGAGATGCCAGATTGGAAACGGCGTAGGTTCATAGGCTCAGGACGGTGCGTTCCACGATGTTGCGCATGTAGCCAGCCGGATTCCACAAGGGATCCAAGGGTTGGCTCTGTCCGAGGCGATTGGTGGCTCGGACCAATATTTCCGGAGTCCCTCCGACGGGCGGCCGCCAATCCAGAGCCCACTCTCGGAAAGCGTAGCGGCCCAGATCCTTGCCCAGCAGGGCAGTGGTCCAATGCTCTCCGCCATCCGTGGACACGCTGACATCCCGGATGCCCGATCCGCCGTCAAAGGCGATACCACGCAAGGTCACGCCTTGGCCTGAGTGCTGAATCCGGTCCCCCGTCTGGTGACTGGTCAAAAAAGAACGCACATTGAACCGCTCGATCGGAACGGTGCGCTTGGGCGTGGTTCCTGGCGCCACATGCGCGCAGGGATCATCAGGAATGCGGTAGGCCGGATTCATCCAAAACCCGGTGAATGTCGCGTCCACGACCTGAATGGAGTGCAGGTGCTTGACCCAATAGGTTCCATAGTGGCCCGGAACCACCAGTCGCAGTGGGTAGCCATTGAGCCAAGGCAGCGGTTCGCCGTTCATCTCCCAAGCCAGGAGCACATCCGGGTCGAGCGCCTTATCGACCTCCAGCGCCTTCACGAAATCCGGAATACCGGCCACAAGCGGTCGATCCAGCCCGTCGAAGAGCACTTGCTTGGACTGGGACAAGAGGTTGGAAGCCTTGAGCACATCGGCCAGGCGGACACCGCGCCATCGCGCACAACCCATGTTGCCGTGGCCCGATTGGCCTCCCGGGACTCGTGGCTGGAAGAATCCTCGACTGTTTCCGGAGCACTGGTTCACGGCGACCACTTCGACCGACTCAAACTTCTCCTTCAACGTCTCCAGGCTCCAGGTCTGCGGGGTTTGGATACTCCCCCGAACTTGTAAGCGGAAGGTCTCCGGACTCAGCACCGACAGCGGAGGCGGAGAACCGGCGAGGTGATAACGAACGAAGAACGCATCATTCGGAGTCAGCAGGCTTTCCTGATACACCGAGAACGGAGTCTCCAATTGCGGCGGCCGAGCCGTGTGCCGGATCAGGGGGCGCTTCTGAGGATACTTGACCAAAGGCCGTTCGCCGTTGTCGAAGGGCAGTTGCACCCGTTCGTCGGCCCACGCCGAAGCGGCCAGCCCCGCCAGGCCGGCCTTCAAGAACCTCCGACGGCTGGTTCCCTCTTCTCTGAGTTCCCGGTGCATGGTTGGAGGCTAATCCTAAAAGCAGGTGCTGGAGAAGAGCTGTGCGACGTCCACCGCGAATATTTGCCAACCCCCAATCACTCCCCGATGCCCGGATAGATGGGTTCGCGACTCAAGACCCGGGACAGTTGCACCGCGCTGCCAAAGGCGTCCTCATGAAATCCATAGCGGAAGTAGCTTCCAGCGAAGAACACGGTCTGCCCGTTGCCCCGTCGGTTGAGGGCGGGGAGTTCTTTCTGGGCGGCGATCGCCTCCACGCTGAAGAGCGGATGGGTATAGGGGATCTTGCGGTGGACGCGGGCCGGGTCGATTTCGTGCTCGCCATTGATGGAGACGAAATACTCCGTATCGGTCTGGAGTCCCTGGAGGCAGTTCATCCAGTAGACGGTCTGCGGGAGCACCGCCCCGCCGGGATGGCGCGACATGCGGTAGTTCCAGGCTGACCAAGCCAGCCGGGCCTTGGGCATGACACTCCGGTCGCTGTGCACCGTGGCGAGGTTCGGTTGGTACCGAAAGGCTCCGAGCAAGCGACGTTCGTCGGGATCAGCATCGGTGAGCAGGCGCAGCGATTCATCGGCATGGGCTGCTAGGATCACCTGGTCGAAGCGGTGGGTCTGTCCATCGGCGCTGGTCACCCAAACCGAGCCGATCTCGCGGCGTACGGCGACCACGCCCAGACCGGTCCGGATGCGGTCGGCAAAGGGCGGGATCAGGCGGCGCACATACTCTCGGGCCCCTCCGGTCACGGTCCACCAGGGGTGCTGAGTGTGAAGCCCCAGGAATCCATGGTTGTGGAAGAACTGAATGAGAGTCCGCGCCGGAAACTCCAGCATCCGGTCCGGAGGCGTGCTCCAAACGGCACCGCTCATGGGAATGAGGTAGTGTTCCAGGAAATCCCGGCCGTAGCCCCGCCGTTCAACATAATCCCCCACCGTGATCGATGCCCATTGCGGATCCGACAGGGCCGCCACCGCTTCGGCATTGAACCGATTGACCTGCAGGAGCATCCGCCAATAGCGCGGCCGGAACAAATTGCGCCGCTGGGCAAAGAGGTGATTCAGGCTGGAACCGGAGAACTCCAATCCACTGGGCACATGCTGGACCGAGAAGGACATGTCGGTGCGTTGCACCGGCACCTGAAGTTCCTCGAACAAGGTCACCAAATAGGGATAGGTGACCCGGTTGAAGACCATGAACCCGGTGTCGAACGCAACAGGCCCACCCGGCTCCGACACCTCGATGGTGTTGGTGTGACCACCGACATGGGCGTTGGGATCGAAGAGCGTCAGGTCGTACTGGCGATGCAAGAAATGGGCGCAGCCGAGTCCGGCGATGCCGGTGCCGATAATTGCAAGAGAGGGACGGGAGGACATGAAAACGACGCAGTTGACTGGAGTGACCCTCCGACAAATCGGCCGGAAGTCCAACCCCCACTCGGGTGATGTGAACTCTCCCCTGAAAAGCCCCTTCCTACGCGCAGAGACTGCGCTCTAGGATTCAGCCATGTCGTTGAGCGAAGCACCTCGCACTCCAAAGTGGCCCTACCTATTGGCGGATATTGTCCTCGTAGCCACCGCCGCGGCTGTGGCCTGGAAGGCTGCACCCGTGTGGACCTGGAAGGAAATCTCCCTCGTGGGTGGCCTGACGGGGCTTGGGGCTTGGATTTTCATCCAACCCTTCCAGAAAGACCACGAGGCCGCGGTGAAGCTCTTGGAACAGGTGAACCTTGCATCCGCCGCCGAGAAACTGGGCTCCCTCGACAAGACCGCGCAGCAAATTGCTGCCGCCACCGCTCAGTGGCAGGACATACAGACCCTTTCCACCAAGACCGTGAATGCGGCCGGCAGCATCGCCAGCCAGATCGCGGCGGAGGCCAAGGGTTTCTCGG
>CAMCYJ010000049.1 GCA_945883815.1 Akkermansia muciniphila
TCCCGCTGCCGCTTCGTGGATTGGGGGTATGTCCCTGGATGGGATGGTTTGATGGTCGCCATTGAGGAAAAACAATCGTCGTTGACCCGGTGTGTTGTGGGGCTGGCGCCTGGGGCTTGTTGGCGGTGGGGGCTCCGCGGGATCGGTCCTGCGCTCGCAGGGAACGTTGGGGCCGGCTCGGCTTTCGCGCTGGCGCGCGAGGGGGATCAGGATGTCGACGTTCCTATGCTCGCTACGGCCCGATCCCGCTGCCGCCCGGGGTGCCCTCAGGGATCCGTTACGTTGCCGAAAGCATATTCCTCTCAACGGGTTGGGACTGGGTTCCTGGCTGCGTCCTTGTCTGCACGAGGGTTCGTGGGAAGCGGCAACTTGGACTCGCAACTCGGATCCGCATCCTGACAACGGACCCTGGACCACGACAGGGCCACGGATTACGTGTAACCTTGAGCGGTAGAAACCCCATGGAGGGAGTGAATGAACATGGAATCCACGCCGGCACCTTCATCGGCTCTCCCGTCGCGGGCCTGTCCGCGATGCCTGTCCCCCATTCCTGAACGGGCCCCGGGTGGTTTGTGCCCGCGCTGTCTCTTGGACGGGGCGAATGCGCCGACGGACGCCGGTCTGGGAGCTCAGGCGTGGAAGACGCCGACCTTGGCTGAGATCGCCTCGGCCTTTCCAGAACTGGAGGTGCTGGGACACTTGGGCACGGGCGGGATGGGCTGTGTGTACCGGGTGCGGGAACGGGATTCAGGCAGGATCTCGGCGCTCAAGGTGCTGCCCCGTGAATTGGCCGCGGATCCGGCCTTCGTAGAACGCTTCGAGCGTGAGGCGCGCACGCTCTCGCGGTTGCGGCATCCCCACATCGTGGGCGTGCATGGGTTTGGGCAGGCGGGTGGGTTCTGCTTCCTGCTGATGGAGTTCGTGGACGGGGCCAACCTCCGCCAGGCGCTGCGATCCGGGCGCTTCACGCCGCAACAGGCGCTGGCCCTCATCCCGCCGATTTGTGAGGCGTTGCAGGCCGCGCATGCGCAAGGGGTGCTGCATCGGGACATCAAGCCGGAGAACCTGCTGCTGGATGCCGAGGGCCGCGTGAAAATTGCCGATTTCGGCATCGCGAAGCTGCTTGAGGGTCCGGGTGCCTCGGCGGGCGAGGCGTACACGCTCACCCGCACCGGGGCCCGGATCGGCACACCGCATTACATGGCCCCGGAACAAGTGGAGACGCCCGACCAGGTGGACCACCGGGCCGACATTTATTCGCTGGGGGTGGTGTTTTACGAGCTGCTCACCGGGGAACTTCCGCTCGGCCGCTTCCCGGCCCCGTCGATCAAGGCCGGCCTCAATGCCCGCGTGGACGATATCGTCTTCCGAGCGCTGGCCAAGGAACGGGAACTGCGCCAGCAAACCGCCGATCAGGTGAGGGCGGAGGTCGAAGGGTTGGGTGGAACCGAAAGCCAGGAGAGGGACGAGCCCGTGAAGCGAGTTCCGATCTGGAGACGCTTCGGCCCATGGACGAGTTCCCGGGTTGTCGGGGCGGTCTCGGTCGCGCTCTTCGCGGCATGGGCTCTACTGACCATCACCGTCCGTTTCCTTCAGCAAAACAAGGCCCACGCGGACCGGATCGCCGGTGTCAATCGGCTCAAGGGTATCGGATTGGCGTACCGAACCCATGTGTCTGAGTTTGAGGGTCTGATCTCAAATATCAATACCCTCACCGACCAACCCGTCGTGATCTTTGGAACGGACCTCTCGGACACATCCCCCAACCCGATTATCGCCGTGGCGCTCGGCGGGCCGGAACTCAAAAACCCAACGGTCCTGTTTGGGGACGGGTCGGTCCTGCCAATGTCCGAAGCGCAATTCCGACAAAGCCTGAGCCGGGCCAGCCCGTCGTATCGAGCCAACTGGGAACAGTTCCAGCAGCTAGGACTCTTCGGACGGAAAGACCAGATGACAGACCCCCGAACCGGCAAACCCTACCTGTTCTTCCTCGCAATCAGTGGGACGAACTCGTCACCCGACGAGATGCTCGCCGTATCGCCCCCGGATCCGGACACGCAGGTCCGATCGGCCCTGCTGGGGGACGGGTCGGTTCAGCCAATGTCCGAAGAGCGATTCCGCGCACTCCTGTTCGACATGGTTGGTACTAAACTCAGGTGATGACTTCCCGTAGCTGTTCGAGACTCGATTCCGAGACCGCTTGAGCCGATCCAGCGCTTGGGTGCAATTCGCCTGGGAATGGTTGCGCCGGAACCCCTCCAATCCGTTGCCCCATCGAAGCCCACCCCCATGACCGACTCTCGATCGCCTATCGCCGGCTTCGCCCCCACGCGCTGGTCGCTGGTGGCGCGGGCGCGGGGCACGACGCCGGAGGCCCGGGCTGCCTTGTCGGAACTGTGCGAGGCGTATTGGCGACCGGTGTTCGAGACGCTCCGGCGGTGGCATGGCACGGACGACGAGGCGCGCGAATGGGCCCAGGAGTTCTTCGCCCACGTGCTGGATGGCGGTCGCCTTGCGGGGGCCAACCCGGCCCGCGGGCGATTCCGCTCCTACTTGCTGGGCGCGCTCCGGCATTTCGAGTCGGACCTGCGCGAACGGGCCAGCCGACTCAAACGCGGCGGCGGTGTCCCCACCGCGTCGCTTTCCGACGACGGAATCGACGAGCCGGCCACCGCAGGCCTCGACCCGTTCCGCTTCGACCGCGAGTGGGCCTTCACCCTGCTTGAGCGGGCTCTGGCGACGGTCGAGAGCGACTTGCGATCGGCTGGCAAGTCGGCCCACTTCGAGCGCCTCAAGCCGGCACTGGTCGGCGACGAACTTCCGTCGCCCACAGACCTCGCCCGGGAACTCGGACTTACCGAAGGCGCGCTGAAGGTGGCCATCCACCGCTTGCGGCGGCGATTCCGGGAGGCCGTGCGAGCCGAGATATCCCAGACCCTGACGGACGGCGACGACGTGCAGGAGGAACTGCGCTACCTCATCGAGGTATTGGCCTCACCGGGAAACTGAGGCCATGGCATTGTGCAGCAGGACCTATCCGAAGAGCTCTTGCTGCACCGGGCCGGGGGCCGGCTCCGATAGGGGATCGGGCGAGCCGACCAGCAACCCTTGTCGGTATCGGGCCTCGGCGTCGGCCCCGCGGAAGGTGTGGCCCTTGCGGCTGCCATGGCGCAGGTACACGCGACGGGACGCCTCGGGAGCGGCGATGCTGGAACGCACCCGAGCGATCTGCTCCTTGGCCTCGATTACCGAGCGACGGGGGTCGACCCTCGGGGCGGGGTAGTCGACGCCGATCACGCATCGGGCGGCCTCCTGCTGTGAGCGCGTCATGCGCCACGGCTCGGCCAGAAAGACGTCGGGCACGCCGGCCAGCTCGGGCACCCAGCGACGAATGAAAACACCCTTCGGGTCTTGCTCGAGAGCCTGACGGGCCGGGGAATAAATGCGCACGGTGTTGATCCCGGTCGTGCCGCTCTGCATCTGCGCCTGGCTGAAATGGATCCCGGGCTCGAAGTCGAGGAAGCACCGGGCCAGGTGGATCGCCGTCGGACGCCAGTGCAGCCAGAGGTGGTAAGAGGCCACGCTCATCACCAAGGCGCGCATGCGGAAGTTGAGCCAGCCCGTGGCCCGCACCGCCCGCAGGCAGGCATCGACCATGGGGAAGCCGATCCGCCCCTGACGCCAGGCCTCAAGGCGCTGCTGGCCTTCTTCGGATTCGGTGAACGCCTCGCGCAGGCCGTCATAGACCGGGTTGAAGTTTTCGAACTCGATGCGCGGCTCGTCCTCAAGCTTCTGCATGAAGTGGCAATGCCACCGAAGGCGCGCCTGGAAGCTCGCGAGGGCGCCGGACCAACGGCGGTCCAACGGCTCTCCGGCGCTGAGCATCGCCCGCAAGGCCTCCTGCCGGTGCCCGGCCGCCTGATGCACCGTGCGCATGGAGACACAGCCCCAGGCGAGGTGGGCGCTGAGACGCGAACAAGCCGTCCAGGCGGTGAGCGGGCTCGACATCTCCGCTCGGTAGCCGACGCCGCGTTCCTCCAGGAAACTCCCCAACACTTCCCGCGCCGCCGTCTCGCCGCCGCGCTGGAGTTCGATCGGAATCACCGGACCCAAGCCCAGTTGCTCCGGACCCAAAACTCCGTCGGAGACCAGGCCAGTCGGGCGCCCGGATCCGAGCACCTCCGGGGATGACTCGATGCGGCCCGACATGCTCTTGGCCCAGCGCTCGGCCCAGCCATCGCGGGATCGCAACCGCCGGACGACCCCGTCCTGACGCCGCTCCTGCCAGTCGATCCCGCGCTCACGGCACCAGCGAACCACGCGGAGATCGCGATCGAAGGTCAGCCGGTTGCCGGTTTCCTCATGCGACCACAGGCGCACAAAACCCGTCTCGCGATGCAGGCGCTCGAGCTGCTCCACGGCCTCGCCACGCCGCAACAGCAAACACCCTCCACGCCGGGTCCACTCCGATTCCAACTCGCGGAGTGCTTCGGCGATGAAGCGGGAGTGCGACGCATCCCACTCGGGTGACTCGAGCAGCTCGGGCTCGTAGAGGTAGAGACCAAGGACGGGGCCCTGCTGCAAGGCCTCCATCAAGGGTGCGTGGTCACCGATCCGCAGGTCGCGCTTGAACCACACCACCTGCCAGTCGGCGCGCCTCGCGAGAATTGGGCCCCGCGCGGGACGACCGGTCGGTGGCCTCGCGTGGGTCGAACCGGTGGGTCGGGTCGGGTTCATCAGAACAACAGCTCGGGTTGCTGAGGGTCCCGGCTCTGGGCAAGGGCTGTGGCTTGAGTCGCCAGGCGTCGCTGGGCCTTCTCCCAAAACCCGAAGAACCCGGACGAGGCTTGGGGCCACAAATGCTCATCCCAACGGCGACGGCACCAAATCACCTTCCGGCCGTCGCGGGCCAAATCGGCCTCGATCGCCGGAATCGCATCGGCCAGCGGACCCACCGAGGGACGCATCGCCACCCAGCCGGCCAGGCCGCGTTCCCGGGCCACCCGCGCGAGAGCCTCGGCCAGACCCTCGCCGGTCTCGCACGATTCAATGGGGCACTTGAAGTGATGGCCCGCCCGAGCCAGTCCGTCGGCCAAGGCCGTTTTCAAATAAGCGATGCGGCGCGGGGCCATGCCGAGAGCCGCAACCCGCTGCGCGTCGAACACGCTCAGCAGCACGTCGGGCCGCATTTGTCCCAGAGCGGATTCTTCGACGCTCAAATCTTCGCCGTGCACCCACAGGCCCCAGCTTCCCGGCGGGGTTGCGGAGCCTTCGGTGATACCGGGAGCGTCGGGCAAGGGTTTCCACGCCACCCGTTCCGCCGGCCGTTCGTCGGGCAGCGGAACCGCCGCCACGACCGAATCGTCGATGCGCTCCAGTCCGGTGGGATCGGCCAGAAGATTTGCGGCACAATACTTCTCCAAGTTGGAGCGGCGTGGCAGGTAGGCCTTGCCCCGGGTTTGCAAGCCGGCGACCCAACGCCATCCCAGCGTGTTGCTCGCGGGATCGGCGTCGAGGAGGTGGCGGTAGAAGAAGTCGGCCCCCAAGGCCCAGGGCAAGCGCTCGACATGGATCCAGTACCCGGCCCACCACATGCGGGCGTGGTTGTGCAAGTACCCGGTCTCGATGAGTTCGCGGGTGAATCCATCGAGCACCGCGATGCCGCCCTGGCCCGCCATCACCGCCTCGGCCCGCCGGAGCAGCGCCGGATCGGCCTGTCGGCGGAGGCGATCCACCTCAGCGCGGTAGTCCGACCAGACGCTGGGTCGCAACTCGAGCCAACCCTTCCAGTAATCGCGCCACACCAGCTCCTGCACCAATTTCTCCACCGCCGCGAAGCGGCAAGTCTCGAGCAGCGAGCCGACCAATGCTTCGGTGGTCACCAGTCGTGCCCGCAAGGCCGGCGACAACCGCGTCACATGCGGATGTCCGGGAACAACCTGGTTGCGCAACGCCCCATAGCGCGTCGCTTGGGGCAGGAATGCCTGCCACCGCGCCAGAGCGGCTGCACGCGTGGCGGGAAAGGTGGCTTCGGAATCCAACATCACGTCCAACGTGGTCTGAAACTCGGATTCTTCAACGCCGGGGCTTCGAGTCCGAGAACCGGGAAGCGCCGTGGAGCTGGGCTCACTCCCCGCCGCCATCGTCGCCGCCGTCATCCTCGGGCGAGGCATGGCGAGCAGAGGTCTTGGGCCGGGATGATCGGACCCGGCGCTCCTGCTCGACACGACCGCGATCGACCTCATCCAACTCGGCCTGGAGCTTGCGAAAGCTCTCGTAGCGACCCGCCGCGAGGGCACCGGCCTCGAGCGCGGTCCTCACGGCACATCCGGGCTCCGCACCATGGGTGCAGTCGCGGAAGCGGCAACCCTGGGCCAGTTCGGTGATGTCGGGAAAGGCCGTGTCGAGACCGAGGTCGGCCGACCACAGGTGGAACTCGCGCATGCCCGGCGTGTCGATGACCAACCCGCCTTGCGGCACCGGGATGATCTCGCGCCACGTTGTGGCGTGCCGTCCCTTGGAGTCAGAATCACGCACCTGCAAGGTTGGCTGCAACGTGCCACCCACCAGGCGGTTGATGAGGCTCGACTTGCCCACACCCGAGGTGCCGATGAAGACCGCCGTCAATCCGGGCCCGAGAATCTCCCGCAGTCGGCCCGTCCCCTTGGCGGTCTTGGCACACACCGGCAGCACCGGCGCGCCGCCCGAGACGGCTTCGGCCTCCGAGATCATCCGGCGCGGGGCCTTGCACAAGTCCAACTTGTTGAGGACGAGCACCGGCCGCACCCCGCCTTCGAGCACCATCACCAAGAAGCGCTCCAGACGGCGGGCGTTGAAGGTGGAGTCCATCGCCTGGACCACGAAGGCCACGTCGATGTTGGTGACTACGATTTGTGCCTCGGTACCCCGGCCGGTGATCTTGCGGGCGATTTGCGAACGCCGCGGCAGGATGGCCTCGATGACCCCTTTGGATTCACCGGGCACCGGTCGAACCGCCACCCAATCGCCGACCTTGGGCAGGTCTTGATCACGCGGGCAAAGGTGCCTCAAGCGGCCCGTGATAATCGCCGGACGGTCGCCGGAAGCCCCGACCACGATGTAGGAGAGCTTATCTTCGTGGACGACCCGCGCGGGCTCGAGGCCACCTTGGCGATGCGGGGCGAAGGTGTTTTCCCAAACCGCATCCCAACCCAATTCGGCCAAGTCCATGCGGGTTCAGACCCGTTCCTTGAGGGCCGCTTCGCTGGCGGCGAACACCTCGCGGTGGAGCGAACGACCGTGAGAATCCATGGTCACCACGGCGGGAAAATCGCGAACCTCGAGCTCCCAGATGGCCTCGGGCGATCCGAACTTCTCCAACAAGTACACGTTGCGCACACGCACCACACATTCGGCCAGCACTTGCGCCGCGCCGCCGATGGCATGCAAGTACACGCAGCCATGCTCCTTGCAGGCGGCCAGCGTCTTCTCGCCCATGCCGCCCTTGCCAATGACGCCCCGCAGGCCGTGATCGCGGATGATGTCGGCTTGATAAGGCTCTTCGCGAATCGACGTCGTCGGCCCGGCGGCGGTGACCTTCCACGAGCCGTCCGAATCCTTCAGCACCACGGGACCGCAGTGGTAAATGATCCCGTCGCGGAGGTTCACCTCGGGCGGCAGTTCCCCACCTTCGTGCAAGTATTTGTGGACGGCATCGCGGCCCGTGAAGAGGACCCCGGAGATCAGGACCTCATCCCCGACCTTGAGGGCCTGGATCTTGTCGGCAGTGAACGGCGCTTGGAGCGGGATCATGGAACGTTGTGGGCCATTAGGCGGCAGTGCTCCCGAATCGGCAAGATCGGGATCGGGCCGTGTCGGGATCGGGCGATGTGATGACCCGGCCGCGGTGCCGGCTTCCCCTTTGCCCTCTCCGCTCCCAGACTGTCGCCCGTTGAAGCGTGTCACCATCCATACCGACGGCGGATGTCAGGGAAATCCCGGGCCCGGGGCCTGGGCGGCGGTGCTGCAGTATGGTCGGCAGGAGTTGGAGATCGGCGGTGCGGTCGCGGCGACCACCAACAACCGGATGGAACTCCAGGCGGCCATTCAAGCCCTCAGCGTGCTCAATCAGGCCTGCGAAATCGTCTTCTTCACCGACTCCCAATACTTGCGTCAGGGGATCCTGTCCTGGATCCACGGATGGAAGCGCAACGGATGGAAGACCTCCACCAAGGAGCCCGTGAAGAACGTCGATCTTTGGCAACGGCTCGACAGCTTGGTGAGCCGTCACCAAATTGAATGGCGCTGGCTCAAAGGCCACGCCGGGCACCCGCTCAACGAGCGCTGCGATGTCCGGGCCAACGCCGAGATGGCCTCCCTGCGCAAGACGATGTCCCCCGCCCAATTCGCCGCCGCCTTGAGCGAATTCAACCGAACCAACTGATGCGATGACCCACGACCTGGAAGCCGAAGGTTTCGTGATGGTCCGGTCACTGGTCAGAGAGCCCGATCGACGGGCCTTGCTGCAGGTCCACGACGGCGGAGGCCGGTGTGAAAGCAGATTGCACGCATCGGTTTGCCTCCCCTCAATTTGGAACCAGATCGTCGCCGCTGCCAAACTTGCCTTGAGGCCACACGGTCTCAGGTACGCCTTCAACACAACGACCCATGCCTCAGCACCTCGGACTCGTCTCGATTGTCGTTCGGGATTATGACGAAGCCATTGCCTTCTATGTCGGCACGCTTGGCTTCTTGCTGGTTGAGGACACCCGCCTTCCGGAGCCAGGCAAGCGCTGGGTCGTGGTGTCTCCGCCCGGAGCAACAGAGTCCCGCCTGCTGCTCGCCCGTGCGACCAACGACCCCCAGAAGGCGCATGTCGGCAACCAGACCGGAGGGCGGGTTTTCCTGTTCCTGTACACCGACGACTTCTGGCGGGACTTCCACGCCTACACAAACCGGGGGGTGGTTTTCGTCCGGGAACCCCGGACCGAGGCCTACGGCACCGTCGCGGTCTTCCAAGACCTCCACGGAAACTTGTGGGATTTGATACAACCGGCCACCCACCAGCACCACCAGTGAGGCTCTGAAACTGGGGTCGGGAGGCCTCGACACAAATCGCCGCAAGCGCTCAGGCAAACCCCGGCATGGTCTGCTGTCGGATCGGTTTCTTCGCAAGAATTTCCTTCAGAACACTCCTGGTTTTGTCTAGAGATCCGAAGCACCCCAATTGATGTTCTCTCTGGCCCGAAACCATCCTCGCCTCCTCTGGGCCATGGCCGGAGTGCAAATCTTGGGCATCCTGTGGTCACTGGCCTTTGGGGCTCCGGTGCAACAGTTTGACTGCGTTCTCACGGTATCCTCGTCCGACCTTCTGGTAGGCCAGTATCCCGATCTGAAAGTCACCCTCCGGAACCGAACTCAAAAGGGCGTGCTCGCCGTCGGTTCCTTCGGATGGCTTGAGATCGTCGACTCCCAAGGGAACCCGGTCTTTTCCGAGCAACTGAGGTGTGGGGTCGAGGACTGTCTGCGTGCTGAGGATTTGGCGGTGATCAGGGGCGGCCAAGAATTCAACCCCTTTGGCGAGGGTTTCCCGGTGACTCGATATCTGGACCATTCCCAGGTCTCTCGGCCCGGTGAGTACCAGCTCCGCTATCACTACACGACCACTCGAAGGCTTGCCGACTACTGGGCACAAGAGTGTGGAACGGCGGATCCCTTGAAGCGACTGCTGAGGGTCGCACACGTCTTCCACCGGATCTTGGACATGGATCTGAAGAGCAACGTGATCCGGGTCCGATTCGCGCCCAGGCCGGGTGATGAGCAATCCTCCTCAGCCACCCATCCTTTCTGCTCCAGCTGCGCACCCGCAACTTGAAGACCCAAGCAGTGGGCTGGGGCGTCTTCGGCATGGGTGGAACCTCCGGGCATTCCGTGGTCTCGAAATGCCCCCGCTCGAAGTTGTTGGTCAATGACCGGGTCCGTCGATCACCGGGCTCCTTGTCTCTGCAATCACCAGAAGGCAGCTTGGAACTCAAGTTCGTTCATGGACGCAGAAAACACCCATCCAGTCTTCAATTGGCTCTGGTCGTCGGGCCAGCTCTCGGAGCGGGACATCGACCAGCTGCCCGCCCTGGGCATCGAGGCCGTCATCAACCTGGCCTTGCCCACCTCACCGGGGGCTCTGGCCGATGAGGCCGACCGGGTTGCACGCCTGGGCATCGCCTACGTCCAAATCCCGGTGCTCTGGGAGGACCCCAAGCCCGAGCAATTTCACCAATTCGCAGCCATCCTGACGGCATTCCGGGGTCGGAAGGTGTGGGTGCACTGCGCCAAGAACATGCGCGCGTCGGCGTTCATCCACCTGTACCGCCGGCGGGTGCTCGGTCACACCAAGGCCGAGGCGGGCTTCCCCATGCGCGAGGTCTGGAGCCCGGACGAGACTTGGAGTGCCTTCATCGAGCGGGTCATGAACGAGCCCTTGCTCAGCGAGCCGGCGATCCTTCCAACGCCGGAGCTCGAATCGCCCGCGGATGCGCGTTGAGGCGTTGCAACTCTTCGGTGCTCAGACACTCGCGCCGGTCACGGACCGAGGTGCCGGGCCAGCCAGGCTTGGGTGCGCTCCCACATTTCAGGCGTGTACACGTGGCCCAGGTCGGGATAGAGGCGGCTTTCGAAGGATGAGTCGGCTCCGTAGAGCCGGTAGGCCTCGCGAATCGGCGGCTCCAACCGGGCGATGCCGGACGCGGGGGAACCCGAATCGTTTCCACCGGTCATGAACAGCAGGGGTCGGGGTGCGGCCAGGGCCATGACGGCCTCCGTGTCGAAGTGCCGCAGCAGGCCCGGAACGAAGTAATAAATGCCGTGCGCCTTGAGGCCGCCTTCGCGAATGAGGTCGGTGTAGCGCGTCATGCACGCCACGGCCACGCCGGTCCGGAGTCGTTCGTCGAGGGCCATGAGCCACCAGGTGCGCGTGGCTCCCATGCTAATGCCGGTGACACCGATGCGCTGCGGATCCACTTCGGGCCGAGAAACGAGGTAATCGAGGGCCATCCGATCGTCGCGCAACATCATCCCCCAAAGAGTGCGCCCGGCCCACAGCTGGAATTTGGACGCCGTCATCTCGCCGGCGGAGCCTTTTTCGGCCAGTCCGCCCGGGCCCTGCCCGTTGCGCTCGCCAAAACAATAGGCATCGATGCCCAGGACGACATAACCCAACCGAGCCAAGGCCGGACCGGCCGCCACGGGCGCGGCGTTGGTGCGGAGCATCTCGTCCTTACCGATGTCGTACTGGCCTCCATGCCAGTGGCAGTAGAGCACCGCCGGCAACGGTCCCCGGACTTTGGCCTGCGGCGGAAGAAATACGTATCCCGCCACGGTCGCGCCGGCGCAGTTGTCGAAGGTGAACTTCTCGAAGCGGTACTCACCACGGTCTTCGCGCAGCAGCGTGGTCACCGCAGGCCGCGCAGGCCGCGCAGGCAGGTACCCCAGCAGGCCCTCCAGCGTGGTGCGGATCTCGGCCCGACGGGTGTTCCACGCATCGCGGGTGGCGGGCACCCGAAATTCCGGAGCCAGCTCCGCGCCCGCCAACCAGGCTTCGGCGGCCGGAATCGAGGCCGGGGGCGGAGAAGGTGGATTCAGCGGTGTCTGGGACATGAGGCGGAAGCAAGTGAAGGCCAGGACGAGCGACGCCAGAACTCGATGGCCCCTGTTAAAGTGTGTCGTCATGGCAATCCAATCATCGGGGAATTCAGTGGGGCCGCGACGTGCCGAAGCGGTTGGCCCAATGGTTGCCGATGTCGCGGGATCCGCTGACAAATCGCGTGCCCTGGCCCTCGGCGCGTTTCACTTCGGGCCCGTCGCCCGGTGAACCCGCCGCCAGCACCAGCACCGGGCACGACTGATTGGCCTCGCCGACTCGAGCGATGACCTCCGGACGCGGACGCTGGAAATCGACGTAGCGCACGTCCACCGAATGGCGCAGTTCCGGATGGTAGTGGAGCAGGCCATTGACCTCGGAACATTCCGGGCAATAAAAGGCGGTCCCCGGGCCATCGACAAAGCGGTGCTTCAGGAGGAAGAGCGTATCACGTTCCATGAACTCCAAAGACCACGGCCCGCGGCACCGGGCAAGGATTCTGTCAGGCTGGGCCTCGATTGCCACCGGGAGCCGTCGGTTTTTCTTTGCGTTTGGAAAGATTGCGACCGCATATCGCGCCACACGATGAATGACCGGTTGATCCTGCCGACGCCGCCGCCGATCCTGAAGAATCAGCAACAGGAAATCCGCGAGCTGTTCCAACGCTTCGTGGTGCCGAGCTACGGTCGATTCAACCTGGCCTTGAGCCACGGCGCCGGCAGTCATGTCTGGGATGTCTCCGGCAAGCGCTACCTCGATTTGGGCGGCGGCATCGCCGTGTGTTCCCTGGGTCACGCCCATCCCGAAATCACCGAGGCACTGGTGGAGCAATCCCGGCGGCTGGTCCATGTCTCCAACCTGTATTACCAAGAGCCCCAAGGCCGGTTGGCGCAACGCCTGGTCGGTCACTTGGCGCCAGGCAAGGTGTTCTTCTGCAACTCCGGAGCCGAGGCCAACGAGGGGCTCTTCAAGACGGCCCGGAAATTCGGCCACGACGAGGGCCGCTTCGAAATCCTCACAGCAGTAAACTCCTTCCACGGGCGCACGCTGGGCGGCATCTCGGCCACGGGTCAGGACAAGGTGAAGAAGGGCTTCGAGCCCATGGTGGAAGGTTTCCGGCACATCCCGTTCAACGACCTGGACGCGGCGCGCGCGGCCATTTCACCGGCGACAGCGGCCATCCTCATCGAGGGCATCCAGGGCGAAGGCGGCATTACCCCGGCGTCGGCCGAATACCTGTTGGGCCTGCGCAAGCTCTGCGATGAGAAGCGCCTGCTGCTGCTCGTCGATGCGGTGCAGTGCGGGCATTTCCGCTCTGGTCGATTCCAGAGCTACCAACGGGTGCTCGAAGGCGTGGCTGGGGGCGAATCGTTCATTCCGGACGGCATCTCCATGGCCAAGTCGTTGGGCGGAGGCTTCCCCATCGGGGCGTTCTGGCTGCGCGACGACGCCCACGGAGTCGCGCTCGGGCAAATCCTCGGGCCGGGCACGCATGGCACCACCTTCGGCGGCACCCCGCTCGGTTGTGCGGTGGCGCTGCGCATCCTCGACGTGATCGAACGGGAAAAACTGGCCGACAACGTCCGAACCACCGGCGATTTCCTGCATGCCGAAATTTCCCGATTGGCCGAGCAGTATCCGGGCGTGGTGCGGGGAGCCCGCGGACTGGGCTTCATGCTGGGCATCGAATTGCAGCCCTTCGACCAAATCCCGGGCTTCAAACGGGAAGAAACGGTTTCGAGCCTCCAAATGGTCAACCGACTCCACGAAGCCGGCGTGCTGACCATCCCCAGCGGCACGCAAATTGTCCGACTCCTGCCGGCACTCAACTTGTCGCGGACCCAGGCCGAAGAAGGACTGCAACTCATCGAGAAGGTGGTCCGGAGTGTGGCCTGAGAAAGGTTGGCCTCCAGCTGGGTCACGCGGTTAGGCTCCGGGAGAGTCCATGAGCCAACCCCTGATCCTCGGCCGATTTTCCATCGGCATCGGCGACCGATTTGCCCACCAAGCGCAGGCCCAACTGCGTGCCTGCCAACTCGCCCTGGAACACGGTGTCGAAATCATTCCGGTCTGGAACAAGTCCAACCGCGAGCACTCCATCATCGGTTCCGAGCCTGCGGCCACCCGTGCCGCCGCCGATGCCGCCGTGACGGCCCTCGGCTGGAAAGCTCCGCACTTCCTCGATGCCGATCACATCCGCCTGGAAACAGTGGGACGCTTCTTGCCGCACTGCGATTTCTACACCATCGATGTGGCCGACTTCATTGGTCAGCCGGCCGCACCCGAGGCGGTCGAAGCCTTCCTGGAACGGCATCCGGAGTTGATCGGAACCCAAATGGTGCCAGGCATCGCCGAAGCGCTGGTCACGACGCGCGAGGACATCCGGCGGATCGCCGCACAGTTCCTCAAGGCCACTCAAGAGGCCGGGACGCTGTATCGGCACATCGCGGAGACCAAGGGCGCGGGGCGCTTCATCACCGAAGTGTCCATGGATGAAACCGACGCGCCGCAAACCCCGCCGGCCTTGATGGTCATCCTGGCGGCGCTGGCCGATGCCGGTGTGCCCGTGCAAACCATCGCGCCGAAATTCACCGGTCGCTTCAACAAGGGCGTGGATTATGTCGGTGATGTCGCCCAGTTCGAGCGGGAGTTCAACGACGACTTGGCCGTTATCGCCGAGGCCATCCGACGCTATGGCCTGCCCGCCGAACTCAAGCTCAGCGTCCACTCGGGCAGCGACAAGTTCTCCATCTACGGGCCCATCGCCCGAGCGGTCCGCCGCACCGGGGCCGGCCTGCACCTGAAGACGGCGGGCACCACCTGGCTCGAAGAAGTCATCGGGCTGGCCGAGGCCGGCGGTGACGGGCTGGAGTTGGCCAAAGACTTGTACGCGGCCGCGTTGGAGCACATCGACGAGCTCTGTGCCCCGTACGCCACGGTGATCGACATCGACCGGTCCCGACTCCCCTCCGCTGCGGAAGTCGCTGGCTGGACCTCGGCACAATTCACTGGGGCGCTGCGGCATGATCCGAAGCACCCGGACTTCAATCCCAGCCTGCGCCAGTTGCTGCACGTGGGCTTCAAGATCGCCGCCAAGAAGGGCGACCGCTACTTGCAGGCGCTGCGCACGCATGAGGCGTTCGTGGCCCGCAATGTGACCGAGAACTTGTTTTCGCGGCACATCCGCCCCCTTTTCCTCGACTGACCACTTTCCCACCGTTTTCACAAAGATCACCCGAGCCTCTTTTCCAAAATGAAACCCTCCCTGGCTTTGCTCACCGCGGCCGTGCTGGCCGCCGCGGACCTCCATGGCGCCGACGCCGATAAGCGCGCCCACGCCCCCACTGCCTTGCCTGCTGCCGCCACCACGGCCCGTTCGCAGGCACTGGCCAAACCCTCGGCCGGCGAGCGCATCGTCTTCATCGGCAACGGACTGGCCGAGCGCGACGTGTACTTCAGCCGCCTAGAGACCGAACTGCACCTGCGCTACCCGGAACTGAACCTCATCGTGCGCAACATGGGCCGGCCCGGTGATACCCCGGGATTCCGCCCGCACCCGGGCCGCGTTTCGCAGTGGGCCTTTCCCGGCGCGGAGAAATTCCATCCCGACCTGAATTCGCATTTCGGCCGCGGATTCTATCCCACGCCCGACCAATGGCTCACCCATTTGCAGGCCGACACGGTCATCGCCTTCTTCGGCTACAACGAATCGTTCGACGGCCCGGACAAGGTCGGCAACTTCGAGGCCGAACTGGACGCCTGGGTCACCCACACGCTGTCCAAAGCGTACAACGGCTCGGCGGCACCCCGGTTGGTGCTCGTCTCGCCCATTGCCTTTGAGAACTTGTCGGCCAAACGCGATTTGCCGGACGGCAAGCAGGAGAACGCCAATCTGGCCCTGTACTCCAAGGCCATGGCCTCGGTGGCCAAGCGGCGCGGACTCACCTTCGTCGATCTCTTATCGGCCACACAGGCCCGCCTGAACAAGAAGTCCTTGGCCCCGCTGACCATCAATGGGTTTGCGCCCACGGAGGCAGGCTATCAAGAACTGGCCGTGATGCTCGCCGACGGCACCTTTGGCCGTCAGCGCAAGGCCTCCAAGGCTGATCCAGAACTCGTCCACAAGGCGGTGCTCGACAAGGACTTCTTCTGGAACAACGACTACAACCTGGTCAACGGCGTGCACACGCACGGCCAGCGCTACGACCCCTTCGGCCCGCAAAACTACCCGGCCGAAATCCTCAAGACCCGCGAGATGATGACCCTGCGCGACCAGGTCGTTCATGAAATCGCCGCCGGCAAACGCAAGGACCTCGCGGCGGACGACTCCAAGACCCGCTCCCTGCCGGAGGTGCCCACCAATTTCAAGCGCCCGGTGGACTACCTCGACGGCGAGAAGGCCATCGAGAAGATGACCGTGATGCCCGGCTACAAGGTCGAGCTCTTCGCCTCCGAGAAGGAGTTCCCCGATCTCAAGAACCCGGTGCAAATGTCCTTCGACAACCAGGGACGCCTCTGGGTCGCGGTGATGCCCAGCTACCCGCACTACCGACCGGGTGATGCCCGGCCCGATGACAAGCTCATCATCCTCGAAGACACCAATCACGACGGGAAGGCCGACAAGCAGACGATCTTCGCCCGAAATCTCCACCTGCCCATCGGCTTCGAGCTGGCCCCCGAGGGGGTTTACCTCTCGCAAGAGCCCAACCTCTGCCTGCTGGTCGACTCCAACCACGACGACAAGTCGGACCGGCTGGAAATCCTCATGCACGGCTTCGACACGCATGACACGCACCACGCGATTTCGGCCTACAGCGCCGACGCCTCGGGCGCGTTCTACTTGCTCGAGGGCCGCTTCCTGCACAGCCAGGTCGAGACGCCCTATGGTCCGCAGCGCGTGAACGACGGCGGCGCCTGGCGCTTCGATCCGAAGAACTTCCGCCTGGAGCGCACCATCCAGAGCGACGTGAACAACCCCTGGGGCATCGCCTTCGACGACTGGGAGCAGTGCGTGCTGTCCGACGCCTCCAGCGGCGAGAATTACTGGGGTCTGCCCATCTCGGCCAAGATGCCGTATGGGGTAGAAATCCAACGCGCGGGCGAGTATGTGCCCAAGCGGTCTCGGCCCACCTCGGGCTCGGAATTCGTTTCCTCGAGGCATTTCCCCGACGATCGCCAAGGTCAGTTCATGACCTGCAATAGCATTGGGTTCCTGGGTCTCAACTTCAGCGCGGTGCGCGAAGACGGATCCGGGTTCACCGGCTCCCTGGCGGGCGACCTCATTAGCTCCAGCGATCCCAACTTCCGCCCGGTGGACCTCGAGTTCGCGCCGGATGGCTCGCTGTACTTCCTCGACTGGCACAACGCCCTCATCGGGCACATGCAGCACAACGCCCGCGATCCGAAGCGCGACCATGACCATGGCCGCATTTACCGCGTCACCTACCCGTCGCGCCCGCTGGTGAAGCCCTCGAAGGTCGCGGGTGCCAGCGTCCCGGAACTGCTCGAGAACTTGAAGTCGCCCGAGTACCGCACCCGCTACCGGACGCGCCGCGAACTGCGCGGTCGGCCGGCCGCACAAGTCCTCCCGGCCGTGAAGGCTTGGGCCACCCAGCTCGACCGCAAGGACCCTCTCTACGATCGCCACCTGTGCGAAGCCCTGTGGGCCACCTGGGCCCAGAACAAGCCTGACGCCGGTTTGTTGCGCGCCGCACTCAATGCCCGTTCCCATCAGGCCCGGGCGGCCGCGGCCCACGTGCTGCGCTACACGGCCCACCAAATCCCCGGTGCGCAGGACCTGTTCCGCCAGGCGGTCAACGACCCGCACGGCCGCGTGCGACTCGAAGCCATCGTAGGCGCCTCATGGCTGCCCGGTGATCAGGGAGCCCGCGTCGTGCTGGAAGGCCTGCGGCAACCGCTCGACAAGTGGATGAGCCCCGTCACCCGGCAAATCCTCGAGAGCACCTTCAAGCAATCGGTGGCCACACTGGCCAAGGCCGAACCCAACGCGTTCGCCGACAATCCCAATGCCAAGGCTTACTTGGCAGGGAACTTCAAGATCGGTGCCGCCCCGCCGTCCGCAGATCAAGTCGTCTACGGACCGACCCGCACGTTGAACGCCGCCGAGAAAAAACAGTACGACCTCGGTAAGGAGGTCTTCCACCGCGATGCCCACTGCGCCACCTGCCATCAATCCAACGGAGCGGGCGTGGCCGGCATTTATCCGCCACTGAATGTGGCCAACAATCCGTGGCTGGCCGAAGACGAGCGCCTCATCAAGGTGGTGCTCAAGGGTCTCTGGGGTCCGCTGGAGCTGGGTGGCCAGCGCTTCGGCCCGAAAAACGGCGTGCCCCCGATGCTCGGCTTCGGCGGCATGATCACCGACGAAGAGGCCGCCGGCGTGATCAGCTACGTCCGCCAGTCCTTCGGCAACAACTTGCCGCCGGTTAGCACCGAACAGGTGGCCAAGGTCCGGGCCAAGACTGAGAAGCGTTCGGACTTCTACATGGTCGAGGAAATCCTCAAGGAACACCCCATTCCTGGATGGGAAAAATGGGGCAAGATGGCCCGGCCTGCCGGTGACATCTACGAGTAAGCATCGGATGCCGACGGTCTGAAGTTCTCATCACCCTCATGCAAACCCGACCCCTCGGAACCACCGGACTGTCGCTGCCAATCCTTGGATTCGGCGCCAGTTCGCTGGGCCAGGAATTCCGCAACGTCACCGTCGAGGAAGCCCTGCGCAGCGTGCGCGTGGCCCTCGACTGCGGCCTGAACCTCATCGACACCTCGCCCTTTTACGGGCGGGGCATGAGCGAGGTGTTGCTCGGTGTCGCGCTCAAGGGCGTGCCGCGCGATCAATACACGCTGTGCACCAAGCTGGGCCGCTACGATCTGCAGCACTTCGACTTCTCGGCACGCCGGGTGGCCGAGTCCATCGACGTGTCCTTGCATCGTTTGGGCACTGATCACCTCGACCTCTTGCTCTGCCACGACATCGAGTTCGTGCCCATGCAGCAAATCGTCGACGAGACGCTGCCGGCCATCCGCAAGGCCGTGGCCGCTGGCAAGGTGCGCTTCGTGGGCTTCAGCGGCTATCCGCAGAAGATCTTCCGCTTCATCGCTGATCAAGCCCCGGTGGACTGCGTGCTCAGCTACAACCAGTACACCCTCCAGAACACCCGCTTCGCCGAGGAAACGGTGCCCTACCTGAAGACCCGCGGGATCGGCGCCATGAATGCCGGACCCTTCAGCGCACGCTTGCTCACCAACGCTTCCTTGCCTGCCTGGCTCAAGGAGCCCGAGGCGGTGAAGGCCGCCGCCCGTGCCGCGGCCGCGCTCTGCGCCCAACGCGGATCCGACATCGCCAAGCTGGCCCTGCAGTTCTCCTGCTCGCATCCCGACATCGCCACCACCATCGCCGGCAGCGCCAACCCGGAGAACATCCGCAACTGGGCGCGCTGGATTGAAGAGCCCGTCGACACCGGTCTGCTGGAAGAGGTCCGGGCGATTTTCCGGCCGGTCCACAACATCGGGCATGTCGAGGGTCTGCCCGAGAACAACTAAAGCCAGCGCGACCTCAACGCGAACACCACCACCAGGGAAACCACGCACCATGAAGACCGTCCGTCTCGGCTTGATCGGCCTCGGCAACATCGGCCGCCACCACGCAACCTACTTGCTGGCCGGTAAGGTGCCTCGCTGCGAACTGGTGGCGGTGTGTTCGACAACGCCGGCCAAGATGGAGGCCTACCGTCCACTGGCCGCTTGGAACGACGCCCGTGCGCTCATCGCCTCAGGCACGGTCGATGCCGTCTTGGTGGCCACGCCGCACTACCAGCACACCGACCTCGGCATCGCCGCCCTCGAGGCCGGCGTGCACCTCATGGTCGAGAAGCCCATTTCCGCACACAAGGCCGACGCCCTGAAACTCATCGCCGCCCATGAACGGAACCCAAAGACGGTGTTCAGCGGCATGTTCCAACTGCGCGTGGAGCCCCGCTACCAGAAGCTCCGGTTCCTCATCGAATCGGGCGAGTTGGGACGGATCGTCCGGGTGAACTGGATTAACACCGACTGGTACCGGACCGACGCGTATTACGCCAGCGGCGGCTGGCGGGCCACCTGGGCGGGCGAAGGCGGCGGCGTGCTCCTCAACCAATGCCTTCACAACCTCGACATCCTCGCTTGGCTGCTGGGAATGCCCTCGTCATTGCGGGCTCATGTCACCCTCGGACGCGACCACGCCATCGAGGTGGAAGACAACGTCACGGCCTACCTCGAGTATCCCTCCGGCGCCACCGGCGTGTTCGTGGCCAGCACCGGCGAGGCTCCGGGAACCAATCGCCTCGAACTCACCGGTACCCGCGGCCGGGCCGTGATGGAAGACGGCAAACTGCGCTTCATCCGCAATCTCAGCGACATGACGGAGTTCAGCCGCACGTCGCAATCGGGCTTCGCCAAACCGGAGTCGTGGAACGTGGAAATTCCTTTCGACAACGCCGATCAGCCGCATGCCCAGCTGATGACCCATTTCACCGAGGCGATTCTCGATGGAAAACCCCTCATCGCTCCCGGGCCCGACGGATTGGCCTCGGTGGAACTGGCCAATGCCATGCTGTATTCAGGCCTGACGAGCCAGACGGTGACGCTGCCCCTCGATGCCGGGGCCTATGCGCTGAAACTTCAGGAACTCATCGCCGGATCGCGCTTCGTGAAAAAAACCGTGGCCACCGATTCGTCGGATTTTGCGGCCTCGTTTCGACGGTAACGAAGGCGGCGACGGTCGCGGCTCCGGGACGGGGCCGCTCTTAGGCAGAGCAACCTGCCGGGCCCACTTCAGCGCACGCCAAAGAGGCGTTCCCACAAGGCCGATCCACCGAAAACCCACCCCGTGGCAGCGACGGCAATATACGGACCGTAAGGCAACCGTCCTGACAAGTGCTGACGGCCCAGGGCAATCAACCCGAGGCCGACGACCGCCCCGAGGACCGAGCTGAACATCAGGCTAAAGAGCGTGGCCTTCCATCCAAGAAACGCACCGATGGCGGCCATGAATTTAACGTCACCCAAACCCATGGCCTCGCGCGGCAGCGTCAGCGAGTCCACCTCGGCTGCGAGGTAGGGTTCGGATTCCGGATCCAACACTTCGTCGCCAATGCGCAAGGCCTTGGGCGAGAGGCGCATTTCGCCCGACACATAGCAGCGGTCGGCCAACTCCAAACGTCGACCTTCCATCACCACCGTATCCGATTCGCGATAGAACACGTCCTGAAAAGGAATCTCGCGGTCCGGCAACTGGATACCTGCATCATGGAAAATCACGCGGCTCCCCGGCTCGAGGACGATGCGTTCGCGGCCAAACAGGAGCTTGCCTAAGCGGAGCACCAGATACACAACGCCTCCCCCGACCACGATGCCCAAGGCGCTGCTTCGGAGGGCGCCCAGGATGGACGTCTCCTGATGCAGCTCCGGGGCCACCAGCGACAACAGGAAACCCACACCAATGCCGCCGAGGGTGATTTCGTCGGGGATGATGAAGTGCTCGAAATCGATGAAGGTGGCCGCGACAAATCCCGCCAGCAAAATGGCCGCTGAGGCGGCAGCCCACGGGGCTTGTTCTCCGTAGTACAACCAAGCCGCGACGAACAGTGCGCTGGTCAAGGCCTCCACACCGATGTAGCGCGGGGAGATAGGGCTCCGGCACGACGCACAACGACCCCGCAACATCAGCCATGAGAAGATGGGCAGGTTCTGCCACATCGGGATGCGGTGATTGCACGTCGGGCAATGGGACGGCGGATGGACGATGCTCTCTTCGCGGGGCATCCGGTGGATGACCACATTGAGGAAGCTGCCGGTCATCGCCCCGAAGATCGCGACGAAGAACGTCCAGAAATGGAACGGCAGCCCCAGCGGACCGTGGTGACGGTAAAGTTCGTCTTCCCAGTTCATCGTGACTCCCCGGTGCCGTAGACCTCGCGCATCAACGCCGCCCGCATCACCTCGATGGGAGCCGGACGGTGCGTCCAGAGCTCGAAGGCGGCGGCTCCCTGATACAGCAACATCCCGAGTCCATTGGCCGTCCGGCAACCCGCTTCCTGTGCAGCCCGAAGCAACGGGGTTTCAGACGGTCGGTAAATCATGTCGTACACGGCATCGGCGCGGCTCAATGGATAGGCCTGAACATTCAGGGGCAACGGATCTTCGGGTTTCAGGCCCGACGAGGTGGCGTTGAGGATGAACTCCACGTCGGAGTCGGGCAGACCCGTGCGGACATCGACCGCCGGAAACCGGTCGGCGATCTCGGTGGCCAGTTCGGCCGCCTTCGATTCGGTGCGGTTCTGCAACCACAAAGTCTCCACCCCTTCATCGGCCAACCGCAACGCCGCCGCCCGACCAGCACCGCCCGCACCCAGCAACAAGACGCGGGCCCCGCGGGGTTCCATGAGCAAGTCTTCGCGGAGGGAGCGGATGATGGCATCGGCGTCGGTGTTGTATCCGCGAAGCCGCACCGGACCTGAGAAACTCTTCAAAAGTCCCACGGGAGTCCAAACGCCTTCCACGTTCTCCGCCTCGAAAACCACGGTGTTCACTGCGCCCCACGCCTCGGCCGAGACATCCAAATCATCCATCATGCCCAACGCCAGACGCTTGTGAGGCACCGTGAGGTTCACGCCGCAGAAGCCCATCACCCGCGCTCCTTCGAGGGCGACGGCCAATTGCTCGGGCGCCACTTCATTGGCCACGTACCGCCAGTCGAGGCCCAGCGCCGCCAACGCGGCATTGTGCATGGCCGGCGAAGCGGAATGCCGGATGGGTGAACCCCACACCGCGGCCAGGCGCGTGGAGGCCGTGACAGGCTTGGGCACAGGCTCGGACATCGTGGGCCTGAGAATGCCGCCAAGCGCCGCCGACGTCCAAGCCTGTTCGAGGACTGTTCGAGGACTGATGTAGGACGTCGCTGGGTCCTGACTGCTGCACGGATCCTCGCCGTTCACGCTAGGTTTCGGTTCCCGTGTTGGTTGCAAATCGCCTTGTCGCCGCGGCTCGGCCTGTTGAGATCGGCGGACGATGACCCGATCCGTGCTATCCGTGGCGATTTGGGCCGCATCCGCGGCGCTGGCCTGGGGTGGCATCACGCTGGAGCCGGATGGTTATCACGTTCGGCCCGGCGACCGAATCCAAGAGGCGCTGGATCAGGCCGCGACCAACACCGTGCAGAAAACGGTCTGGGTGCACGCGGGCTTGTACCGACCGGAATCCAAACGCCAGGCACTGATTGGCTTCAACCGGCGGCATGACGGAATCCGTCTGGTGGCTCTCGGAGACGTCACGCTCACCGCGGCCAATCCCGCGCTCTCAGCCACCCACGAACCGTCGCACCCGGCGGTGGTGAACCACGTGGTTTATTTTGGCGACGGGGTCTCGACCAATACGCTCCTGCGCGGGTTCCGGCTGACCGGAGCCAACGCCTTCCTCACCAAAGAGGGAACCCCGGCACTCGAGCCCAACCGGACCGTCTTGAAGAACCACTTCTTCTACTCCGACGGCGGGGCGGTGAAGGTTTTCGGGCGTTCCTCCCCACGGCTCATTGAACTCACCATCGAAGACAATTTCACGCGCCCGTGCGGAGCGGGCATCTCGGTTCAACAACAAGGATTCCGTGACACCCCGGTGCTCATCGCCAGTTGCCGGTTTCTGAACAACAAGGCCCAAGGCACCGGGCCGGCCATCGACTTGCTGGCCGGCAGCTCGGCCAAGATCCTCAACTGCCTCTTCGTCGGGAACATCTCCAATACCGGCGAAGACCTGGTGGCCAAGGCCTCCGGCGAAAAACCCTTCGCCAACAACGGGGCGATCACCATTTTTTGGGACTCCCTGGCGCTCGTCCAAAACTGCACCTTCACCGGCAACCGCAACGGCGTGGACGACATGGGCGGCGACAGCGTTTACGTCGCCAACCTCTTCCACGCCAATCGCTCCGAGGGCGGCTTGCCCGGCCATCCCCGCTACGAACTGGCCATCAACGCCGGAGCCCGCGTGGAGAACTGTGCGATCTTGGGCCGGGTGTTCGATGCCAAGAAGGTGATCGACCCCCGCCAGAACCGGCTCGAAGGACCCGACCCCCGCTTCGACACCGACTACGTGCCACAGGCCGCCGAGTATTCGGGCATCGGTTATCGGCCCATGACGCGGGCAAAATCTCCGACCCCGGCCTCGGTTTCTCCCGGAGCACCGGTCACTTCGGCTCCACCAGTTCCACCGTCCCGTTGAGGGGAATCGGTCCGGTACGAGTTTGTCGACGGCCCGAGGGCCAGACCACCTCGATGCGATCCACAGCCGTCTCCGATCCCAGCCCGAAATAGAGCGGCAGGCTGCTCTGGGCCAGATACCCGGACTTGCCGTCCTGGAAGCGCGTCTGCACCCGCGAGCCGCAGTGGACCCGAACGGTCACGCCCAGTCCGTCGCGATTGGAAACCGTGCCCACCAGCCGTACCTGCAGGAAGCGCAACGTCGTGCGTTGAGAAAGATCGCTCAAGAGCACCTGCGGCGCGTCATTCCACTCATTGGTCACCAAGTCGAGGTCCCCATCGCCGTCCACGTCGAGAGCCACCGACGAGCGCGAACTCGCCGTGCCCATCACCTGGACCTTGCCAGAGTGACCCTTCGCCAGCGGATGGCGGCGCTCCTCCGGCAGCGCCGTATCGAGCACGAACGCCTCCCGCAACATCGGATCTCCCCGGCGCGGCTCCAGGCCCAGCACCGACTCCGCATCCACGAAGCGCTTGCCCCCGTCGTTGAGCAGCAGCGAATTGGCCACATAGCGCAACGGATAGCCCATTCCGGCCGTCACGAACACGTCCTCGTCGCCGTCGGCATTGAAGTCGGCGACCGTCACGCCCCAGGGCCAGTAGGTTTCGGTGCCCACCGTCGCAGACACCTCCGCGAACGCGTGGCCCGAACCCTGATTCTGGAAGAACGCATTGCCGAACACACTGTTGGTGGCCCGACGGAACAACTCCGGCTTCCACTCCGCCGCGCACCACGCATCGCTCTTGGACTTATCGAAGGCCACCGTGAGATTCGTATCACCCGCATTGATTTGCGCCGTTGTCATGTCGGAGTGCATGTCGGTGATGATCAAATCCATCAGCCCGTCGCGGTTGTGGTCGAAGAACTTCACGCCCATCGAACCCCACGGCGTCTTGCGAAAGAACGCCGCCGTCCGGTCCTCAAAGCGGCTCCCCTGACGGTTCACATAATAGCGGTCTTCGCCCGACATGCTCAGCACGTAGAGTTCCGGGAATCCATCGGCATCGAGATCGCAAAAGGTCGCATCGCCGCTCCAGCCCTGATGGACGAATCCTGTCGTCTGCGCAGCATTCTCAAAACGTCCATCACCCCGATTGTGGAAGAGCAGGCTCGCCTCACTGCGCTCCGGATACTGCCAGCCCTGAAAGGCGTCCGAACGACCCACGTACTCCCCGGAGCGCCCCTTCTCATTCCGCGTGTACACCCCCACATTGCAAACAAAGAGATCGAGCTTCCCATCGCGGTCATAGTCGAAGAACACCGCACCCGACCCGTGACCCGGCTTGCCCCCCGAAACGCCCGCCTCGGCCGTGATGTCGCGAAACCGGCCCCCGCCCTCATTACGAAAGAGCGCCAACCCTTGGCGTACCGTGGTCACCAGCAAGTCCGGACGACCGTCGTTGTCCATGTCCGCAAACGAAGCCCCCACGCTCACCTTACCCGCCATCGCCACCCCGGCCCGGGCCGTGATGTCTTCAAAACGCCCCCCTCCGACATTGCGCCACAGCTGGTTGCCCCCCCGTTGATTCACAAAGAACAAATCCGGCCGGCCGTCTCCGTCCACATCCGCCGCCGCGATAGCCGTCCCGTGATCATAATGAACCGCCTTGTAATCCCGGGCCCCGTCATCCACCGGCACCTGTCGGAACGTAATCCCGCTCTCCGTTACCCGGTCTTGGAATTGAAACCCATGGAACACCTTCCATGCCGCCGCAGCGCTCCGCTGGCGTTCTCCGTTCGCCTTCAACGCCGCCCCCACGGTTTTCTGCAGCGCCGCATCTGGAACCTGAACCGTCGAATCAGCGGCTCCGGCCACAGTCATCAAAGACAAGACACCGACACACGGAAGCCAATGGGAGAAGGTCATGGTGGAAGGGGTTACTGGCGGCATCGTATACCACCCAATCCCCTCTCTGCAAAAGCTCTTTGCTCACCGCCCAAAAAAAGCAGCAGCAGCGCGACAGAGCCGGAACGAGCATTGGATCGTAGCAACCATTCCCCCCAGCGCGTCAGCGCGATAGCCCCTCCTCCCGAGCGATCCCAGCGAGTCCAGAACCTGTCCCGCGGAGCCACCCCACGAGACGCACACCACCCCGATTCCCAACCTCCAACAGCCTGTCCCCAAACAAACCCATCCCATCCCTCATCCTGCAAAAGCTCTTTGCCTCACGCCCCACCCACATCCGGACACCCAAGCAGCAGCGGGACAGGGCCGGAACGAGCATAGGATCGTAGCAACCTTTCCTTCCAGCGCGTCAGCGCGAAAGCCCCTCCTCCCGAGCGATCCCTGCGAGTGCAGGACCTGTCCCGCGGAGCCACCCCAAGACGCACACCACCCCGATTCCCAACCCTCAAACAGCCTGTCCCCAAACAAACCCATCCCATCCCTCATTCTGCAAAAGCTCTTTGCCTCACGCCCCAGAAAAATGGTGCAGCAGCGGTACAGGGCCGGAACGAGCATAGGATCGTAGCAACACCTCTCCCCAGCGCGTCAGCGCGAAAGCCCCTCCTCCCGAGCGATCCCTGCGAGTGCAGGACCTGTCCCGCGGAGCCACCCCAAGACGCACACCAC
>CAMCYJ010000050.1 GCA_945883815.1 Akkermansia muciniphila
GATGAATCCCTGCTGACCGGCGAGCCCATGCCCGTGCGCAAAGCCTCCGGATCGGCGGTGCTGGCTGGATCGATCAACTTGGAGGGGAGCCTGGTCGTGCGGGTGAGCGCCACCGGCGAACACACTACCTTGGCTCGCATCGCCGTCGTGGTGGAACGGGCTCAATCCAGTCGGGCTTCCATCCAACGCCTCGCCGATCGGGTGAGTTCCATCTTCGTGCCCGTGGTGGTGGTCATCGCCTGTCTGGCGGCAGCGGGTTGGATCTGGACTCCCGAGACGCTCCGGCTCTGGCAATCCACCCTCACTCCCCTGCTCTGGCACCCGCTGGCAAGCCTGTCCCCAATGAGCGATGCGGTGGCGGCTTTCTGCTCGGTGCTCATCGTGGCCTGTCCCTGCGCCATGGGGTTGGCCACACCGGTGGCCCTGATGGCCGGTATCAATGCCGCCGCCCGACGGGGCATCCTCATCCGGGACGCCGTGGCGCTCGAGAAAACCGGTCGTATCTCGGCCCTGGCTTTCGACAAGACGGGCACCTTGACCGAGGGGCATCCAACCATCACTCGATGGGAAGACCTCCGGCCTGAAGATTCCCGATCCATTGCACTGCCCGTGCTGGCCGGGCTTTTGGCAAATCGATCCCAACATCCGGTCTCCCGGGCCGTGAGTTTGGCGGACTTGGCGTTGCGGGATCCTGCCCTGACACCCGGGCCTAGCCTACCGACTCTGATCTCGTGGCGGGAACTCCGTGGGTGGGGCATCGAGGCCATTGCAGCCGGGGGCGATCCCGCCGCTCCCCTCCGGTTGGGGTCGGTGGGTTGGATGCGGTCGTTGGGAATTTCGTGGAGCGGCGAAGCTGAAGCCTGTCTGCAACAAGCATCCGAAGCCGGACACAGCGCCTTGTTGCTGGCCGAAGGCAAGGTTCTGCTGGGAATCCTGCACATCGGGGATGTCGTTCGCCCGGACTCGCCCGAGGTTGTCCGACGCCTGCAACAGCACGGCACGGACACCTGGCTCATCTCGGGCGACACCGGCCCCACATGTCAGGCCGTGGCGAAGGCGGTGGGTATCCCGCCTGAGCAGGTCCGCGCCGAATGCCGGCCCGAGGACAAGGTGCGGATCCTCGGTGAACTCCAAGCGCGGGGACTTCGAGTGGCCTTCGTGGGAGACGGCATCAACGACTCACCGGCACTGGCTGCGGCCGACTTGGGCATCGCCGTGGCGAAGGCCTCCGACGTGGCCCGCGAGGCCGCCGACATCGTTCTGCTGCGACCCGATTTGGCCGCGGTGGTCGAGGCTTTGGACCTCGCCGACCGAACCTTGCGGACCATTCACCAAAACTTGTTCTGGGCGTTCTTCTACAACGCCGCTGCGGTGCCGCTGGCCGCCCTGGGCTACCTGAGCCCCGTGGTCTGCGCCCTGACCATGGGCCTCTCGGACCTCATCGTCATCGGCAACGCCCTGCGCCTGCGGCGGCGGGCCTCCGATCTTTACAGGAACAGCGGACACTCCAGCGAGGCGAAGGATGCCAGAGTTAAGCGTTGACCGGTTCTTCTCGGAGAGACCCGCGTTGAAAGAGGCAAACCCCCACCCGTGCGATGTGGGCGGCCACGTCCGGGTCGAGGTTCCGGTCGAATAAAATCAGGCTGAAGCGATACGGCAGCAGCAGGTCATCGAGTGCATCGTAGATTCTACCGACTGATCGCCACTCGAGCGCTTCACCCTCGAGCGAGAGATCAATATCCGAACCCGATTTGTGGGTACCCTTGGCCCGGGATCCAAAGAGCACCGCCTTTTCCACCTCGGGAAACCGAGCCAAGACCCCTGCAATGAGGCCCATCGTTCTTCCGGTCAATCCGTGCGTCGAGATCATGGCTCCAAAGCCTCCAATTCGGAAAACCGGCGACGGAATTCCTCAAACCTCGGAACGAAACTCCCCAGGATTGCAGCCGCAATTTCTTGTGCGGTCTTTTCGTTGTAAGTGTGACTGCTGCGATTGCGGGCCTGAATCATCGCCATCCATTCGTCACCATCGACGATCAATCCCTTGGCAAAACCCTCGCGAGTGGCGTCTTTGGATCCGTAAAGAGGGCCATTGCCGCGCGATTCCAGAAAATCCTTGAGCGTGTTCCACGCCAGTTCATGGGTGAACTCAAAGGCTTGGATCAACCCCTGCTGTTCCAAATCCGACAGCCGCCTCTGCTTCGCCAACTCGGCTGCCGCCGCCAACTGAGAGAAGGCCTTGCCGAAGCTCTGGAAACGCTGACGCCAGCGGACATCTGGAGTCTTGGACATGGCGAGAACCAATCAGAACGCCCCTGTCCTCGCAGCATCAATTTCAGCCCATGAATCTCGAGCACCCGCCTCACTTACTTCACGAACCCATCGATTCCACCCTGTTCTTCCCGTTTCTGCATGTGGTGGGCAACCCGACGGTCCAGGCACTGGTGCACGCCGGAACGATTCAGTTGGGCGCGAAAGGGATAGCGTGGCGAATTCTGTCGCAAGACGACGCGAGAGCGAGGCGCGGGGCGATTGAAGGCCCATGGTTGAGACCCAGACCGAGTGAACAACGACCCTCTTGCGGAAGAAGACGCAGCAAGCCGCAGGACCCCTCCCCATTTTCAGACAAGCTCTCAGGTGCGCAAGGTGGCGCCGAGGGCCGACTGGAACACGCCGATGAGGCGGTCGCCTCACAAGACCTTGTCCGACGAAGGATCACTACCATTGACATGGTTTGTTGTGTTTATGATAGTGGTTGTATGGCAAATGCATCCACAACCCTGCAAGTTCGTCTGCCGGTCAAACTCCGGGACGAGGCCGCCGTAATGCTGGAGGAGATGGGTTTGGATTTGCCGACGGCCATCCGCCTCTACCTGACCAAAGTGGTCAGGACACGCCGAATCCCCTTCGAACTGGATGCTAATCCCGCGGTAAAGACTGTTGAGACCGTCGAGGCCATCGAAGTCGATGAGGCACTCCAAGGGCGTATGGATCGCATCGGCACCGCCTGGAAGAAGGCTGGCAAAAAGCGGTGAGGGTCCTTCTATCAGCCCAGATCCGCAGGCGGGAATTCGGCAAGTCGATCCCGGCCGAGGACCTGCCGGTCATCGCCCGATCGGCGCGGGCCGCCCTGGCGGTACCGATAGCCGCCAAGGGGCTGCCCACCGGCACGCGGTTGCTCAAGGCCTATGCCACCTCGCCCCGCGGAGCTAAACGGGTAGTTTATCTCCTGGTCCTCGACGGAGGGGATCTCTTCCTCCTGTTCTATCGCGGAAAAGATGACCCATTGGGCCGGAACGTCAGCCTGTCAAATCCGGTGTTCCGGAAAGCCCTCGACTCCCACCTGAGCCTGCTGGAGGCCGACATTGCCCCAGGGCGACATCGAACCAGTGATAATGCGGTAGACACGCCTCCGACCGCGGGGCCGGCAGACGACCAATGACTGCCATGGGGCGCAGCCACTGCGACCGATCCTGCTGAATTCTTCAGGCGCGCAAGGTAGCGCCGAGGGCCGATTGGAACACGCCGATGAGGCGGTCGTGGGCGGCTTGGACTTCCTCGTCCTTCAAGGTGCGATCAGCCGCCCGATAGGTGAACGAATAGGCCAGGCTCTTGTGTCCCTCGGGCACGTGCTTGCCGCGGAAAACGTCGAAGAGTTCCACCGCCTCGAGGTTGCTCGGCTTGGCCTGCTTGACCGCGGCAAGGACCGCTTCATGAGTGGTCGCCTCCGGCACGATCATCGCCACATCACGTTGGATGGATGGGAACGCGGCCAAAGGCTTGAAGCTCCGGGCTGAATTTCCGCGGGCCAACAGCACATCGAGGTCGAGTTCCGCCAACAGCACCGCATCCCGCAAGTCATACCGCTTGGCCAACGTCGGGAGCAGTTGCCCCAATTGGCCCAAGGGCATCTTGCCACCCAGGGTTACCGTGGCCGACTCGAGCATCAGCGCGGTGCTCTCCGGACGGCGCGCATACACCACGCCGCGGAGACCCAAGCGCTCGATGAGTTCCTCAACCAAGCCCTTGAGATCGTACACATCGGCCTTGGCATCACGATCGGCACCCGACCAGAAACGCGGATCCCGAGCACCGGTCAACGCAATGGCCACCCGCCAGCCTTCACGGGCCACGCCGTTCTGCTGGCTGAACACACGACCGATTTCGAACAACTGCACATCGCCATTGCGACGGCTGAGGTTGTGATTGAGGGAATCGAGAAGTCCCGGGAGCAACGAGGGCCGCAAGGCGTTCATGTCGCTGCTCAGGGGATTGGCCAGGAGGACGACGTCCGGAGACACCCAACGCGCGGCGGTGTCGGAAATGAGCGTCTGCCCCTGGGCTTCGTCGAGGCCGAGGCCCGTCAGGATGCGCCGCACCTCGGCAAAACGGTCAAAGGTGGCATCGAAGGGATGTGCTCCCACTGCGCCCCGAGGGGCTGTGGACGGGATGCGATCGACCCCGAACAGGCGGGCTACCTCTTCCACCAAATCTACCTCCCGCTTGAGATCTACGCGCCAAGACGGCACGCGCCACACGGAGGTTGCCGACCCGCTGCCACTGCCCTGCCCCACCTCTTCGATGCCGAGTCCGGAAAGGAATCGTGCCTGGGTTTCAGACGGAATCTCCACGCCCAGAACGACCAACGCACGATCGTGCCGCAGCGTCAGTTCCTTGACTTGAGGCGGGTTCGGGAAGGCGTCGACAGCCGCGCCGGACACCGTGCCACCGGCGACTTCCAGCAAGAGCTGAACGCAACGGCGGCTGGCGGATTCGGCCGCCTGCACATCGGCCCCGCGCTCGAAGCGGTAGCTCGCATCACTGCGCAACGCCAACGACTTCGAGGTCCGGCGAATGCCCGTCGGCGTGAAGTAGGCCGACTCGATGAGCACATCGGTGGTGTCGTCTTGGATGCCTGAATGGAGCCCGCCCATGATGCCCGCCAAGGCGATGCCGCCCGCCGCATCGGCGATGAGCAAGTTCTCCGGATTGAGCGTGTGCTCGCGACCATCGAGGGTCGTGAACTTCTCACCGTCGGAGGCGCGGCGAATCACCACTTCCGGGAGTCCGGCCGCATTGGCCTGAATGCGTCGAAGATCGAAGGTGTGCAGCGGTTGCCCCGTCTCCAGCATCACGTAGTTCGACACATCCACCACGTTGTTAATGCTGCGCAGCCCCACCTTCTCGAGGCTCGAACGCAGCCACGCGGGGCTGGGGCCAACCTTCAATCCGCGGATCACTCGGGCCGTGTAGCGCGGGCACAAGTCAGTGGCCTCGAGCCGGACGGAGGCTGACGCCGAAGCCCCTTGGGCCGCAGGCAGGATCACTTGGGGTAGGCGCAGCGGGTTGCCGGTCACGGCGGCGATTTCGCGGGCAATGCCGATCACCGAGTTGAGGTCTGGACGGTTGGGGGTGACCTCGAGATCGAACACCACGTCACTGCCGGAGAGTCCCAGATAGGCGGCCAAGGGTTGGCCCACCGTTGCGTCCTCGCGCAGGATGAGCAGACCGTCTTCCCGGCGATGACCGATGGCCTCGGGATCAATGCCCAACTCCTCGTGCGAACACATCATGCCGTGGGATTCCACGCTGCGGATCTTGCCGACCTTGATGGTGAAGGGCTGGGTTTCACCGGCCTTCAAGGGCAACGACGCTCCCGGAAGGATGAGGGGCACCTTGTCACCGGCCTTGAAATTCTGGGCTCCGCACACGATCTGGCGTTCGCCCTGACCGTCGGCCACGCGGCACACCGAAAGCTTGTCGGCATTGGGATGCTTGTCGCGGGAAAGGACTTGAGCGACGACCACGCCGTCGAATTGGCCGGTCAGGCGCTCAACGCCTTCGACCTCGAGACCCAGCAGCGTGAGACGCTCGGTGAGTTCTTCCGGGGTCCCGTTGAAGTCCACATAATTGCGGAGCCAGTTGAGGGTCACTTTCATGGGCAAAAAAGGTAGAGACGGAGGCGACTCGGGCTGGAAGGGGACTTCAGAACTGCTTCAGGAAACGGACGTCGTTTTCGTACAGGAGGCGGATGTCGGTGATGCCGTAGCACAGCATGGCGATGCGCTCGATGCCGAAGCCGAAGGCCCAACCGCTCCACACCTCGGGGTCGTAACCCACGTTCTCGAACACCTGCGGATGCACCATGCCGCAGCCAGCGATCTCCAACCACTCCTTGCCCAGCTTGCGGACGAGGGCATTGGTGAAATCGATTTCCAAGCTGGGCTCGGTGTAGCTGAAATAATGCGGGCGGAAGCGCAGTTTGACGTCATTCCCCAGCACTTCCTTGAACACTGCTTCGACAGTGCCCTTGAGGTCGCTCACGGTGACATTGCGGTCCACGTACAAGCCCTCGATCTGGTGAAACGTCGGGTTGTGCGTGGCATCGGCGTTGTCGCGGCGGAAGACTCGACCTGGCACGACGATGCGAATCGGCGGCGGGGTCTTCTCCATCACCCGGATTTGCACCGAGCTGGTGTGGGTGCGCAGCAGCGGGCGGCCGTTTGAATCGAGGAAGAACGTGTCCTGGGCGTCACGGGCTGGATGATCCTTCGGCGTGTTGAGCGCGTCGAAGCAATGGACCTCATCCTCGATCTCAGGCCCATCGGCCACGGCGAAGCCCAGTTTGCGAAAGGCCCGGACGATGGAGTCGGTGACTTGGGTGAGCGGATGCAGGCGACCCAACGGCCGGCGACGGCCCGGCGAGGTGAAGTCGGCCGGCTCCTTGGGCAGGGCCGCCTTGAGTTCCAAAACACCGCGGACCTCGGTCAACACGGCTTCCAGCTCCTGTTTGGCCGCATTGATCGCCTTGCCAGCCAAGGGACGTTCTTCCTTCGGCAGGGAGCCCAACTCCTTCATGAGTGCCGTGAACGCGCCCTCGGCTCCGAGGAAGCGGCCCTTGGCCCGATCCAAGGAAGCGAGATCCGGCGCGGCCCGAAGTTCTTGCTGCGCGGCGGCGAGGATGGCGGGAAGGCGTTCTTGCAGGGACATGGCAGGAAATCGGTCTGAAGGAGAGGTCAGCGGAGGATCAATCCGTCGGGATCGGTGGACGTTGGAAAGTCAGGGGGATGAGGCGCTTGCCAAGCAAAAGCGGGCGACCTTTGTCAAAGGGCGCCCGCCTTGGGATTTCCAGTGGAATGGGGCTCTGATTGCTCAGGCGGCAACGGCCTGAGTCGTCGCACCGGGCTTGCTCTTGAGGGCGGCCTGGGCCACCTCGACGAGCTTGCCGAAAGCGCTCGCGTCGGTCGCAGCGATATCGGCCAGGACCTTGCGGTCGAGGGCGCATCCGGCGGCCTTGAGGCCCTCCATGAAGCGACTGTAGGTCAGGCCAGCAGCACGGGCGGCCGCATTGATGCGGATCTGCCAGAGGTAGCGGAAGGTGCGCTTCTTGGTCTTGCGGTCGCGGTAGGCGTACTGCATGCCGTGGTCGACGGCATCGCTGGCGTACCGATAATGGCTGCTGCGGCGTAGGCGAAAGCCTTTCGCCAGCTTGAGCATCCGTTTACGACGTTTGCGGGAAGCGGGAGCGTTAGTGACGCGCATGGAAGTAGGCTGTTAGAAAAATTGGGGTGTTCAGTGAGAGAACGGCAGACATGCCTTGATCTTGTACACGTCGGTCTCGTGCACGAGCTTCGCAGTTCCCAGACGACGCCGCCGGTTGGCGTTCTTGCTGGAGAGCAGGTGGCGCTTTCCGGCGTGCTGGGTGAGCACCTTGCCGCTGGCGGTAATTTTGAACCGCTTGGAGACGGACTTCTTGGTTTTGATTCCCTTCGGACGACGCATAAAACTGGACCTTTTCGATAGGACGAAAGAGCGGAGAGCTTACGAGTGATGGCCTTCGGATCAAGCGGTTTTTTGACCATCTTGAAGACAAGAGCTGATTTGCTTGGGTTTTCGCCGCTTTCGCACCGTTTCTTTTTACCAACACCGGTACTACCAACACGGGACTGTTACTGCCAACACCATGCCAACACCATGCCAACACCAATTATCCTCACCCCTTGCATCATCCTCACCGCTTGTTGGTGGAAGGCAACGTTGTCGTGGATTTTCCGGAGGTGGTGCTCGGACTCCAGGGCGTACCGCCCTTGATGACCGTCTTGGTCTCGCCCAGCAAATTGGGCTTGGTGGTCACCGCTTCGCCCAGAGTGCGACCACTGGGGTCCTGGAAGCGGGTCTTGGTCTGACCCAGCAAGTTGGGCTTGGTGGTCACGCCCTGGCCGATTGTCGTGCCACGGGCGTCCTTGAAGGTGGTCTTGGACTCGCCCAGGAGGTTCGGCTTTCGGGTCACCGCCTCACCCAAGGTCTTGCCCGAGGTATCACGGAGGGTAGTTCGCGTGTCGCCCAAGAGGTTGGGTTTGGTCGTGACCGCATCGCCGACTTTCTGCCCTCGGGAATCTCGCAACTCCGTGCGGGTCTGCCCCAGCAAATCGGGTTTGGAAGTCTTGGCTTCGGACGGTTTGAACGGTTTGTCAGCAGCGTAGGCAGAGATGCAGCCCACCAAGCCCAACACGGCCAGATAATTCAGAAGAGGGAGAGATTTCACAGGGGAGTTTACCAGCACGGGATGAAATCCTCGCTGATACCCCGACAGCACGCAAGGAGGGGCGGTCTCCGCCGGCGACAGAGGATAGTGATGAACATCGAAGCTTCTCGGTTGACGACAGAGAGCCTTGCCCCGAGGGCCCGTTGGAGGGCTTCTTTGCGTTTTGCCTTCGCGATCGATTGAGTCCATCGTCGAGCCTACGCAATGAACGCTCCCATCCGTGTCGCTGTGACCGGCGCTGCCGGTCAAATTGGTTACTCCCTCCTGTTCCGCATCGCCTCGGGCGCGATGTTCGGACCCACTCAACCGGTCATCTTGCATCTAATCGAAATCGAACCCGCGCTGAAGGCTCTCAGTGGTGTGGTGATGGAACTCGATGACTGCGCCTTCCCGCTGCTGCAAGGCGTGGTCCCGACGGCCAGCCTCGACGAAGGCTTCCGCGGCGTGAACTGGGCGCTGCTCGTGGGCAGCGTGCCCCGCAAACAGGGCATGGAGCGCAAAGACCTGCTCGGCATCAACGGCAAGATCTTCACCGGTCAGGGCCAGGCCATCCAGCGCAACGCCGCAGCAGACGTCCGCACGCTGGTCGTCGGCAACCCCTGCAACACCAACTGCCTCATCGCCATGAACGCGGCGAAGGATGTGCCGTCCGACCGCTGGTTCGCCATGACCATGCTCGACCAGAACCGCGCCAAGACGCGGTTGGCCAAGAAGGCCGGCGTGCGCGTCGATCAAGTTTCCAACATCGCCATCTGGGGCAACCACAGCTCGACGATGTATCCGGACTTCTATCAGGCCCGTATCGCCGGCAAGGCCGCGACGGACGTCATCAACGACGAAGCCTGGTTCAAGGACTCCTTCATCCCGACGGTCCAGAAGCGCGGCGCGGCCATCATTGAAGCCCGCGGGCTCAGCTCGGCGGCTTCGGCGGCCAATGCCGTGGTCGACACGGTGCGCGCCCTGACCACCCCCACCCACCCCGACGACAGCTTCAGCGTCGCTGTCTGCTCGCAGGGTGATTACGGCATCGAGAAGGGTCTGATTTTCAGCCACCCGACCCGTAGCGACGGTCAGCGCTGGGAAATCATCCAGGGCGTGCCCGTCAACGAGTTCAGCCGATCCAAGATCACGGCGACCGAGAACGAACTGAAGGAGGAGAAGTCTTTGGTGGCCGACCTGCTGCCGAAGGCCTGAACACCAGGCCTTGGCCGGGGTTTCCCGGCTCCGAACGACAAAACGCCCCGACCTCGCGGTCGGGGCGTTTTGCGTTCAAAAGGTCGGGATTGATCGATCCGGACCGATCGGCAGTGATCCGTAGTAATCTAAATTAGCCCAACTTGGCCAGGAGCTCTGCGTTGGTCTTGTGCTTCTTGAGGGCGGCAATGAGGGTCTCCATGGCTTCCACCGGCTGGAGATCGGTCATCATGCGCCGCAGCTTGCGGATGGCATCGATCTGGTTGGGCGCGAAGAGCTTCTCTTCCTTGCGGGTACCCGACTTGGGAATGTCGATCGCGGGATAGAGCCGACGTTCGGAGAGCTTCCGATCGAGGATGAGCTCCATGTTGCCGGTGCCCTTGAACTCCTGGAAAATCAGCTCGTCCATGCGGCTGCCGGTATCGACTAGGGCAGTCGCCAGAATGGTCAATGACCCGCCCTCTTCGACCTTGCGGGCCGAAGCGAACATCTTGCGCGGAATTTCCAGGGCGCGGGCGTCCACACCGCCGGTCATGGTCCGGCCGGAGCCGCCATGCACCGAGTTGTAGGCACGGGCCACGCGGGTGATGGAATCGAGCAGGACGAACACATCCTTGCCGGCCTCCACCATGCGGCGGCAGCGCTCGATCATCAGGCGGCTCAGGCGCACGTGGGTTTCCAGATCTTGGTCATTGCTGGAAGCCACCACCTCGGCCTTCACGCTGCGCTGGAAGTCGGTGACTTCCTCGGGCCGCTCATCGATGAGCAGCACCATGCAGTGCACCTCGGGATGGTTGGTGGTGATGGCGTTGCAAATCTGCTTCAGGATCGTGGTCTTACCGGTGCGCGGGGGCGCGACGATCAAACCCCGGGTGCCTTTACCGATGGGCGTCACGAGATCAATGATGCGGGTCTCGAGGCTGTCCGGCGTGGTCTCCAGCTGAAACTTGTCGATCGGATCGATGGTGGTGAGGTTCTCGAAGCGCATGCCGTGCAAGTAGTCCTGGTAGGACTTGCCATTGACTTCGATGACCTCGCGCATCTGAGGGCTGCTGCCCCGATGCGGCGGATTCACCGAGCACTTGACCTGACAGCCCTCGCGGAGAGCCAGGCGCTTGATGGAATCGGGCGTGAGAAACACGTCGGTCGGCTTCGGCGCGAAATTCCCCTTCGAGGAACGCAAGAATCCAAATCCCTTTTCGGACATCTCCAACCAGCCTTCCATGATGACCGGCTCACCCTGAGGCTGGGGATGATTGCCGCCCTGGTTTCCACCACGGTTTTCGCCCCGGTTTTCGCCCTGGCCGCCACCCTGATAATTGCCTCCCTGCTGGTTGTAGCCTCGATTGCCGCCGCCGCCTTGGCCACCGCCGCCGCCCTGATTGTGGCGCTGCCCCTGATGACCCCCATGTCGTTGATGGTGACCGCCATGACGACGCCCGCCGCCGCCGCCTTGACGGAAGCCGCCTTGGCCGCCGCCCGGACGGAAAGTACCTTGATGACCCTGCTGTCCCTGTGGGCCGCCCTGTTGGGGATTCCCCTGAAACCCGGAGGCATCTCCTCCGGTGGGGCGTGCGTCACCCGAATCGGGTCCGTGGACCGGTTGCGGTGACGATGAAGGGGCCGGATTGGGCTCCTGAGACCGGGGAACAGATTCCTCCGGTGATTGCTGATTGCTCATGCGCTGTGGTGTGTCGGAAGAGCCCGGTCCCAGAGATGCGGCAGAAGTAAGGGCCGCGGGAATTTTGACTTGGGGAAGCTGCGGGGAAGGAAAACTTCATCGCAGACGGACTTCAGACCCGAAAATGATTAGGTGTGGTTCTTGGTGGGAGCAACTGCTTTTTTGAAAAACCTGATTTTTCACATTTCTTTCCGAAGGAAGCCGAGTTCACTGCTCGATCATGACGGTTCCCCTCGCCTACGGACGCGGCTGGCTTCCGGTGACCTTCCCCGACGATGCCACGACGGTGATTGAACCGCGCCCGGCACAGCCCCTGATGGACGAACACGCAGCCGTGCTGGCGGCGCTGGAGGCACCGCTGGGGACCGCCCCATTGCGGGAGTGGCTCACGCCCGGATGCCGCATTTGCGTCCTGTTCACAGACATTACTCGAGCCACCCCCAACCATCGGCTGATCCCCTGGCTTCTGGGCTATCTGGAAGGGGCTGGAGTGCAACGCGATCAAGTCACCCTGCTGTGCCAACTGGGCACCCATCGGCCCTGCACCCGCGAAGAATTGGAGTACCTGCTCACGCCTGAAGTCGTGGCCAACTGGAAGGTGCTCAACCATGAACCCTTCAACCACGACGCCTGTGTGGCCCTCGGGACAACGAGCACCGGCATCCCGGCTTGGATCAATCGCCACTGCGTGGAGGCCGATGTCCGCATCGTCACGGGGTTCATTGAACCGCATTTCTTCGCCGGGTTCAGCGGTGGACCGAAAGGCATCATGCCCGGCGTGGCCCATGTGGACACCGTCATGAGCAATCATGGGGCTCAGAATCTGGGAAACCCCAGAGCCAGTTTCGGTCACTGTGAAGGCAATCCTGTGTGGGAAGAGATGCTGGAGATTGCCCAGCGCGTCGGCCCCAGTTTCCTGCTCAACGTCACGCTGAACGATCGGAAAGAGATCACCGGAGTCTTCGCCGGGGAACTCGCCACGGCCCACCGTGCTGGACGCGAGACCGTGCGGCAGTCGGCCATGCAACGGGTGGATGATTTCTTCGATGTGGTGGTCACCACCAATTCGGGATTCCCGCTGGACCAAAACTTGTATCAGGGAGTCAAAGGCATGTCTGCGGCGGCGCGGATAGTCCGCCCGGGCGGAACCATCATCCTCGCAGCGGAGTGTTCCGACGGAATCCCCACCGGGAGCCCTTATGATTTGTTGCTGCGCGAGGAATCCTCCATCGCGGGCGTGCTGGCCCGTTTGGCAACACCGGGATTTTCACGACCCGAGCAGTGGCAGGCCCAACTTCAAGGAGTGATTCAAAGCAAGGCGCGGGTGTTGGTGCATTCGAGCCTGCCGGATGACTTGCTGCGAAGAGCCCACCTGGAACCCTGTCCAGACATCGGTGAGGCCGTTCGAACCGCACTTCAGCGCTGCGGTCCTGGGGCGCGCGTTGCAGTCCTCCCCCTGGGTCCACTGACCATTCCCTATCTTCAGTCCCACGGAGACCCACCGCATCGGTAACCACGGCATCGGACGGTGCCACGCCCTCGGGGTCCGTCGGCGAGCAGAGGTGATCCTCGATTCAGACAGCAGGGATGTTGGCTCAACGGAGCCGCCCCGACCGAAATCGGTTTTCGGGGAAACCCAATTTTAATTGCGAACGACCGATGCGTGCGGCTTGACGATGGGGGGATCCACTGCATAACGTCACGGCCGGTCGGTGGTCGTAGATCAATGGTAGATCCCCAGATTGTGATTCTGGTCGTTGCGGGTTCGAGTCCCGTCGGCCACCCCACCTTGCCCTGAGCCAACCGCTCAGGGTTAATTGTCTCAGTGCGGTCCTTGTCTTAACGCTGTGGTTGTCTTACTGCGGTAGGTTTTTTCCGCACTCGATAGCTTCTTTGAGACAATCTCTCGCAGGGCATCGCACCGAGCTCTTCGCGCTACGGTGCACGATCAGACTCAAGGGCTCATCCAGCTACATTCTGGATTCCTGCGGCAAACACTTCCTCACCCACGCACCTCCGAAGTAGGGAGATTTCTCCGAAAGCGCCACGTCTGCAGACACGGACCGCTCGGAGATCGGTCCCTACCTAGGCACCACCGGCCAATCGTTACTTCTGCTCCGAATACCAGGCCATCTGGATGTTCTCGAGAATCTTCTCGTTGGAAGCCTCGGGCTTATCTCCGAATTCGGGCAACTCGCAGACCATCTTGTGCAATTTCGGGAAGCTGAGCTTCAGGGGGTCCTGATCCGGAAACGCATCCATCAAAGCCCAGGCGATGTCATCACAATCTCTCCACGTCAGTTTCATGATCGGTAAAAAGATGCCCTCGGAAGGTTCAAAACGGAAGGGAGAGCGCGAAAAATCCAGGTGACAACCTGTGACGGGTTCAAGAGTGGGCATCAGACGGCACCCACCTATCCGTTCGTGGTCGGGCTCTGGGCGGAACGGGACCAGAGCTCGTAGTGATACAACGCCGCAACGGCCAAGGAGTGGCGGATACTTCCCCCAGTGACCAGCTTGGAAATTTCAGAAGCCGGAAACAGGCGCACTGCAATGTCTTCAGAGTCGTCCAACTCCAACTCGCCGACCCGCCGGCAATTCCGCACCAACACCGTTCGACACCGATTGCTCTGGATGGCCGAATTGGGCAGCACACAACCGATCTCGATGGCTCCCTCTCCCTCGTATCCGGTTTCTTCCCGCAATTCCCGGAGGCCTGCCGCCACCGGATCGGTCTCACCCGGGTCCATGATGCCGCCCGGGACCTCCAATTCGACCTTCGCCACGCCGTGCCGGAACTGCTCCACCAAAACCAATTCATTCTCCGCGGTGATGGCGATGACATTCACCCAATCCGAGCAATCCATCACATAGAAGTCGCGCTCCACGCCGTTGCGCGGGCTGCGACGACGCACCGAACGAAGTTGGAAGATGCGGAAATTGCCCAGGGATTGGGTCACCAAATCCGGCCACGAGCGAATCTCACCGCTGCAATCGGACGGACTCATGCCTGAGGATCGGTAGTGTGCGCTTGAGACTGGGCCGCCCAACCGCCGGCCATCGCCCGCAGCAAGTGGCCGAGAGCCTCCTCGTAAGAGCGACCTTTGGCCTCAGACAACTGGCCAGCGCGTCGATGGAGTTGCAGGGCCATTTCCGGGCATTTGTCGGGCGGGCACCCGAACCCTTGCAGCACGGAGGCGATGGCGTTGACGGTGTCGGCTTCCACGGTAGAAAAAACGGCGGTCAGGTGGGGCCCGACCGCCGTCAAAAATCTCGAAAGACCTGCGATTACTTCAAGGTGGCGCGGTCGACGATCTTGACGCTCTCCACACCCTGGCGCTTGACCGGGCGGTCCTGCCGGCCGGTCTCGCAAGTGGCCAACTTCTCCAGCACGTCATCGCCCTTGATGAGCTTGCCGAAGGCGGTGTACTGGCGGTCGAGGAAGCTCGGATCGCCGTGGCAAATGAAGAACTGGCTGCCGGCGGAATCGGGGTCCTGCGAGCGGGCCATGGAGATCACGCCGCGCTTGTGGGAGCGCTCGTTGAACTCGGCCTTGATCTTGTAGCCCGGGTCACCCGTGCCCCAACGGTTCTGCTGGGTCTCGTCCTTGGTCAGCGGATCGCCGCCCTGGACCATGAAGCCCTTGATGATCCGGTGGAACGCGGTGCCATCGTAGAAGCCTTTCTTGGCCAGAGTCTTGAAGTTCTCGACGGTCTTCGGGGCCACATCAGGCCAGAACTCGATGACCATTTCGCCGGCGACAGTCTTGATGACGGCGACCTCGTTGGTGGTGTTGCTCACTGGGGTATCTTTTTTGTCGGTTTTGGTAGGAGCCTTGTCTTCAGCAGACACGGCGAGGCCGCAGAGAAGCGCGGCGGCCAGCGCGAAAAGGACTCGTTTCATTGTCAGAACAATCAACAACAGGCGGGGCTTTCTGTCACGCCGAGAAACGTTTCATCCAAACTCTGTCTGGAGTTCATCGAGCCCCGGCCAGGATCGCGGCACCCAATGCCATGACGCAGGCTCCCGCCAAACGGCGAGCAAACTGGGGTTCCCCAAAAAAGGCCCGCCCCAAGAAGACGCTGAGAACCGCCGACAATTGAAAGAACGACAACGCGATCCCCGTGGGCAAGAAATCCAGGATCACAAAGGTGCAGCCCTGCATGAGCCCGGTCGTCAACGCCAGCGTCAGTCCGGACGGCAAACTGCTTGCGACGGCGGCCCGGGTGTTGGGACAGGCTCCGCGGGCTTTCCAGGCGAACGGGACGGCCACCAAAAAACCCAGCAGCACCCATCCAGCGAAGGCCCGTGCGGGATCGGAAACCGCCAACGCCCGTTTCAAGGTCACCGCTTCGGCGGCCGAAAACACCAACGCCAAGAAGCGAAGTTGGACCCCTCGATCCAAGAACAACGACCCTGGACGGCCGGCCGAACCTCCCGTTCCACCCAACAGGAGGCTGCCTGCCAGGACCAACGCCATGCCGGCCCATTGCCAACCGACGGGTTGCTCACCCAGCAGCAACCAACCAGGAAGCAGGCTCACCCAGGGTTTGTAGGCATTGATGGGGCCCAACAACGAAAGATCCGATCGTCGAACGGCCTCGATGATGAGCCAGTTGGCCGCCACCGCCAGGGCGGCGGACAGCAGGCTCCAGGACCAGAAAACCCAACCCAGCGAATCGCCTGCCCGGAGCAGGATCACCATGGCCACCGGACCCAGCACCCCATGTGTGAAGGCCAGCAGAACCGGCGCCGGCCAACCATTGCTCGCCAAGGCCTTTTGGAGGGCATTGGAGCACGGGTTGGAAATCACCCGGAGGGCGATCACCAACCAGGGCGTCATTCCAAGATCCCCCATGGTGCGGAATTCAGGGCCGCGGCAGCGAAACCGGTTTAGCCCCGGTAAATGACCATGACACCGAAGTCGGGCAGGAGCTTCTGGGTGCCGGTGTCGAGGTAGCTGCACTGGATCGGCGTGATGCTCACGATGGCTTGATCGCCGATCTTGTTGAGGAAATCCGACACCACCTCGTCGAACTTGTCCTTACCTACCTCCTTGAAATCGGAATGGCGGAGGGTCTTCACCCGCATCCCCGGCTTCGATTCCTTGGCCGCCAGTTCCAGCGACTTGTTGGGTTTTTGGATCAGGGACCCGACCGGTTTCTGGGAGGCTGGAACCGCCATGCGTTTTTCGTCACGCGGTGACGCAGGCAAGACAGCTGTCCCGACCGGGGCTGTCTTGAGGGGCACGGCGGCGGCTGTCGGCACGGTCACCGGCTTCTGGCAGGTCGGGCAGTCGAATTGCTGACCGGCGGCGTCTTGGTCGACCTCGAGACTGAGGCCGCAATGGGGGCAGTTGAAAACAATGTCCATGGAATCACTCGAACGTTCGGGAAAGTTGCTTCAGGCGGGAAGCCAGGGGTGAGTTGGCCGGGGTTCGGGCCTTCACAGCGGCGTAAATCCGACGGGCCTCGGCCGGGTTGGTGCGAACCAACATTTGTGCGTAGTCGAGCTGGATGGCCGACAACCGGGGTTCAGGAACCCAGGCCCCGTTCTGGTTGAGCCATTGGCGGAGTGCCTGCGGACCAGCCTGCGTGGCGTTTGCCAACGAGGCCTCCAGCGGCGGTGACAGGCCGGGCAGCGATTCATCGCTCACCACCGGGGTGGCAGTTTCTCGGGCATGCTCTCGTGACTGCGCGTCCGAGGGGATCGAACGGTAGATCAGCGAGATCCGGTAGACACCGAATCCCACCGTGGCCACCAACAGAAATAGCAGCACGAATTTCACGGAGCACACACTTCATCACCCACCTGCCAGAATCTGCCGGTCACTCACCGGGAATTCTCTGGATCCGGGCCCCGAGCTTCTGGAGTTTCAGTTCCATCCGCTCATAGCCGCGATCCAGATGATAAACCCGGTGAACCTGAGTGCTGCCCTTGGCAGCAAGCCCAGCGATCACCAGCGCCGCAGAAGCCCGAAGATCGGATGCCATCACCGGAGCACCACTCAAAGGTCGACCTCCTTTAACGATAGCACTCGGGCCTTCGATGGCAATATCCGCACCGAGACGCATGAGTTCCGAGGCATGCATGAAGCGTGACTCGAAAATGCGCTCGGTGATGATGCTCGTGCCGGGAGCCTGACAGGCCAAGGCCATCAACTGAGCTTGCATGTCGGTGGGGAAGCCGCTGTACGGCATGGTGGTGATGTCGATGGGCTTGATGGAACCCGTGCCCCGCACCGTGAGGACTCCGGCGGCCCGACGGATCTCGGCACCGGCCTCCTGCAACTTGTCGAGCACTGCCCCGAGGTGATCTGGCCGGGCCCCGCGCAGGGTGACTTCACCGCCGGTCGCAGCAGCCACAGCGGCAAAGGTGCCCGCCTCGATGCGATCGGCGATGACTTCGTGGTCGGCCCCGTGCAGCGCCTTCACGCCATGGATGGTGATTGTTGGACTGCCGGCGCCAGTGATCTTCGCCCCCATGGCGATGAGGAAATCCGCCAGATCCACCACTTCGGGCTCACAGGCGGCGCTCTCGATGACCGTGATGCCGGAGGCCAGCGTGGCGGCCATCATCAGGTTGGCCGTCCCGAGAACGGTCGGACCGACGCGACCGCCGAGGAAGATCATTTGTCCCTCCAGACGCGGCGCATGCACGCGCACATAACCGGCTTCCACTTCGACCTGGGCACCCAAGCCACGCAACCCCTTGAGGTGGAGATCGATCGGCCGCGTGCCAATCACGCAGCCTCCGGGCAACGACACCACGGCCTCCTTCAGGCGCGCCAAAAGCGGCCCCAGAATACAAATCGATCCCCGCATCTTGCGGATCAATTCATAATCACCGCGGCCGGAGATCTTCGCAGCTCGGATGGTCAAGGTGCCGCCATCACGGGTCACCTCAGCTCCAAGGGACTGGAGGATCTTGAGCATGAAACCAACGTCGCTGAGGTCGGGCACCCGTCGGATGATGCAGGTCTCGGACGTGAGCAACGTCGCCGCCAAGATGGGGAGAACGGCATTCTTGGAGCCGCTGATGGTTACTTCTCCGCTCAAGGGGAGTCCGCCTTCGATCAAAAAACTATCCATGGATTGATGAACCGGGGACGCCCGCGTGGGTTGGTGGATTCAGATCGCACGAGCGGCCGATGGATGGACGATGAGAATCCGCTCGCGCCCGCTCAAGTCTTTCTCTGGTGAAATCTCGCCCCAGCCCTCCTCGGTGAAGAGCCGAATCAAGTCCGTAGCTTGTCCGTCGCCATATTCGAGCATCAGGCAACCGGAGGCCTGCAACCAGTGCCGACCCTGGCGGGCCAAGATGCGGTAAAACTCCAAACCGTCGGCCCCACCGTCCAGAGCCAGTCGAGGATCGTGGTCGCGCACCTCGGGATCCAATCCGGCAATTTCCTCGCTCGGGATATACGGCGGATTGGACACGATCAGGTCCAGATCTTGGAACGCGGTTACGGACAGAGTTCTCAAGTCTCGATGCAGGAACTCGATGTCCGGGAATCCAAGTCGGGTCGCATTGGATCGCGCCACGCGCAAGGCCGCTTCCGACACGTCGATCGCCTGCACCGACACCCCAGGAAGGTCGGCCAGGGCGATGGCCAAACAGCCAGAGCCGGTGCCGATGTCTAGAGCCTTCGCCGGTCGGCGGGCAACACCACCGGACCGTTGCCGGAGCCATTCGCGTGCCTTCAAGGCCAGCACTTCCGTCTCGGGGCGTGGCACCAAAACATCTGCTGAAACCTCGATTTCCCAGTCCAAAAAGGGCGCTACTCCCAGCAGGTGCTGGAGCGGTTCACGCCGACACCGACGCTGGACCCACGCTTCCAATTGGAGCCGGTGTTCCGATGAAACCCACCGATCCCCGCGAAGGCGCAACTGGACCGGATTGTCCCCCGTCAACCGCCACAGCATCCAGCCCGCCTCGACCTCGCCAGACTCGATGCCGGCCGATTGAAGCGTCCCGGTAATCCACGACAGGGTGTCCCGAACGGTCATGGGGCGAAAACTCGCCCGCATTCGATGGCTCTGTCGAGGCAATCGCCCGAAACCTGTCCCTGCGGAGATTGCTCCCACGCTTCATCGACCGCCCTTCATCGGCCGCCCGATGCTGTTCCATGGCCGATCGATTGGAGCAGGCCCTGTTCGCGGAAGCTCTGCGATGGGGCGACTACCGGAACCGAATCCATCGCTACAGAGAAGGCCCTTATGAAACCTACACGGTGGAGGGACATTGGAAGCCGGAGGTCGATCGGATCGTCCACCGGTACTTCCCGGCGCGGGTGGAGGCTTTCAAAGCACAACTGCAAGAAGCCGGTCTCTACGAACCCTGACTGATTGGAGCCAACCACGCTGGGAAAGTGGAGTTCCACAAACCGTCATGGGTTACTGAGAGGCACCCCCTTCCCCCAGCATTGCTCCTGCAGAACGGCTCAAGACCTGAGGCTGGCCACAAGCGAAGAGGCCGTGCGCCCCGCTTGAAACGGTCCGCACGGCCTCGATGCCATCCAAAGGGCCCGTGGTTCAGTCCTCGCTGAAGAGGTACTCGAGGTCGTCCTTGGAGAGGTTGCTGGCAAAGCCCTCTTCACCGAGCACGTCAGCGATGGTGGCCGACTTGCGCTGTTGGAGATCCCAGATCTTCTCTTCGACGGTGCCCGGGGTGATCAACCGGTAGGCCATCACCGTCTGGGTCTGACCAATACGGTGCGAACGATCGATGGCCTGCGCCTCGACGGCCGGGTTCCACCACGGATCGTAGAGCACCACGTAGCTGGCGTTGGTGAGATTCAGGCCCGTGCCCGCCGCTCGGAGCGACAGCAGGAACACGCACGGTTCGGGGTCAGCCTGGAAGGCATTGACCACCTCCATGCGCCCCTTGGTTTCGCCGGTCAGGATGTGGGTCTTGATGCCCCGCTCACGGCAGGCGGCCTCGAGCAGCTTGAGCATCTCCACGAACTGGGAGAACAGCAGGATTTTGTTGCCGGAAGCCAAGATGGGTTCGAGCAATTCGAAGAGGGTCTCAGTCTTTCCGGAGACGCAATCGTTGCCCACCAACCTCGGATGGCAGCAGATCTGACGCAGACGGGTCAGCGCAGCCAGCACGTGCATCTTCGACTTGGCCACACCCTTCTCCTGCATGGTCTTCATGACCTGCTCGCGGCTGCGACGCAGCTCAGCGAGGTAGAGCTTGCGCTGATCGTCGTCGAGCTCGCAGTCGCGACGTTCCTCGATGCGGTCCGGCAGGTCCTTGGCCACCTGCTTCTTCACGCGGCGCAGCATGATGGGACGCAACTTGGCACTGAGACGACGGCGCTTGGCCGAACCGTCCCATTCCGGACCGTCGCCCTTCGATTCGTAGATCTCGTTGAAGTTCTGCTGGTTGCCGAGATAGCCCGGCTGCGAGAAGTCGACGATGGACCAAAGGTCGAGCATCCGGTTCTCCAGCGGAGTGCCCGTCAGTGCCAGACGGTGATCGGCCTCAATTTCCTTCACCGCGACGGTCACCTGAGCAGTCGGGTTCTTGATGAATTGGGCCTCGTCGAGCACGAGGGCCCGGAAGTGAAACTTGCCCAACTCCTCCAAATCCCGGCGAAGGATGGCATAGTTGGTCACCACGATGTCGGCGTCAGGGATCTGCTTGCGCAAATTGTGCCGCTGCTGGCCCGACTGGAGCACCAGCACCTTGAGGTTGGGGGCAAACTTCTCGGCCTCCCGACGCCAGTTGTGCAGCACCGAGGCCGGACACAGAACCAATGACGGCTTCTTGTCCTTCTTGGCGGCATTCTCATGCAGCCAGGTGAGCCAGGCCAAGGTCTGGAGGGTTTTGCCCAGACCCATGTCGTCCGCCAGAATTCCACCCAGACGAAGCCGGGTGAGGTTGGCCAAGAAGTTGAACCCATCCTGCTGATAGGGTCGCAAATCGGCGCAAATGCTCGCCGGCAACTTGGTCTCGGGCACCCCCTTGAAGTTGGCCAGCTTGGCCCGCAATTCGGCGACCACCTTGTTGGCACCGAGTGCATCCAGGGTGGTGTCATCCAGCTGGGTGGCGTGAACCAGGGACGTCTTCTGGGCGTCGGCCGAGAGACCGTCGAGCCCCAGGGTGGCAGCCGTCTCGTGGGCTTTGCGGTTGGCGTCGATGTCCAACTCCACCCAACCGCCATCGGGCAGCTTGACGAAGCGTGAGGTGGCCGCAGCCAGTCGTTCCAAGTCGGCCTTGGAGAGCTTCATGCCCTCGGCCTCCCATTCGGCGCTGACGGCCAGCCAGTCGATGCCGGAGCCCTTGAGCACTAGCTTGGGCTTGACCAACTTGCGGTTCAGGAAGAGGCGCTGGAAGCTGGGATTGCCCAGGTAGTCGGCGTCCTTGGGGCGGTCGAACCAAGCCGTGGCCAACTGGGATAGGCAGTTCTCATTGGCATCCAGCACCCAAAGCCCCGGCTCCGGAGTGAACCAATCGGCCTGTTGCAGCCAATGGATCGCCGGCAGAAGCCGCGGATCGTCGAGGAGTTCCGGACGGTTCTCGGTTCCCTGGCGTTCCACCACCCGCGTCCATTCGTGGCCATTCCACTGCCACTCGGAACCATCCTTCTCACTAATGGCCAAGAGGCGGACACGGACCACCTCGTCGGCCAGTTCAAAAGTAAACTGCGGACGGGCGGTGTGGGTCTCGCACAACTCGCTCCAGTTGGCGTTGGGTTGCTCCGTGGCCTGGGTGCGGCGCAGCTCGGTGAGCAGGCGCTGCGACAACCGCTTCACCGGGACCACCGGGCGCTGGGCCCACGGGCCCAGCAACGTCGCCGGCGGGGCGTTGCGCAGAACGAAGAACTCGTTGCCCACCAACACCAACGGAGGCTCTCCGACAAAGAACTGACATTCCGGCAAGGGCTGATTCACCCCATTGGGCAGCGACAGCACATGAGTAAAACTCATCTCACCCTCGATGGTCTCCAAGCGCGGCTTCAATTCGGCCACCCGTCCCACAAAGTCGAGGTTGGTCGCCTTGCCCATCAGCTCGAGCCGCTGTCCATGGGCCCACTTGGCCAACCAGGTCAGCAAGTCCGGGCCGTCGAGCAGCATGATCTCCCCCTCGGGCACCTTTTCCGCCCAGTGCCCATGCAGCCAGTCGATCACCTGCCAGTCTTCGGCCGGGAAGAGTTCGGCCTCGTGGGCGGCACGGGTGCGCAGGTCGCACAAGTCGGAGACAAAGCGCTCCTTCTCGCCAGAGCGGGAACGGAACAGGAAGAAATGGACTGCCAACCGCCACTGGTTGGAGTTCTCGTCGTCCCGCTTCGGTTCACAAACGACCCGCAGGGCCGCTCGCGGTGAGTCGAGATGCGTGTGGTTGGGGGGGAAGAGCCAATTCTCCAGCTCCTGAACGAAGCCGGTCTCCTTCTCGGTCTGCTCGACGGCCGCAAACTTCTCGAAGTTGGCGTGCTGGAGCAATTCGGTCGGCAGGGACCGATTGTTGCGCAAGAACAGCATGGCCACTTCCTCCAGACGGGGTTTGCCGGTCGAGGACTGCATCCGCGGCCACCATTCCGACTGACCGAAGTCCTTGCGGCTCAGGGAGAGCTTCTCGAGGTAGTCGTCCAGCAGCAGGAAGGCCCGCTGGGGATCCATGCAGGTAGCAAAGAGCTTCAGCACGTTCTCCCGCTCGGAGACCTTCTCCTTGGAGTCGGCCAGCTCGCGTCGCAAGTCCGCGAAGGAGCCGTAGGTCGTGTTGAGCACCTTGTGGTGCGCGTCGTATTTGGAACTGGCCGCCGATTTGATCGCAGGGCCCGCCTTCCTCACTGTTCTCGCCATGTGTTTTTCCGGAGTCGCGCCGGATCGGATCCGTCACGTCCCTAAGGTTGTCCACAACTGAAGCCTTTGCGGTCAATAGGAATCCCGTTACGCGAAAAAGCTCATGAATCGCCGCCTTGACTATGAAATATCCCTTTCGGGATATGCGGCACGGATCCGACACGGCCTGACACCCTTCGGAGCCGGATTGTCAACAGAACCTCCTGAAGGTTTTTCTCAGACTCAGGGATGGAGGCTAATCCGATGCCAACGGTCGAGGGTTCGGGGCAACTCCTGGCGAGCCCCACCCAGGCGCACCCACTCCGCCTTGAGGACCTCGGCTCCCTTCCCCAACCCAAAGTGGGCCTCGGTATCCGACTGGGACCGGTAGCCGTCTCCATTGACCCACCAGTGGCGCCGGATGCCCTCCCGGGTTGTCACTTCCAGATGGGAACCTGGAGCCGGAGTGTCGAGGCGGTACCCGATCCAGTGTCCGTTTTGGACGGAACGATTGCGGAAGATCAACAGCCTTTGGCGAGTCACGGGCCATTGTTCGTAGGTCGTCAGGGCCAAATCCATCCGTCCATCCTCGTCGAAATCGCCGGCCACCACATTGCGGCAATCCTCAGTCACTGCGACCCCCAGGATCCAAGCATTCTCGACGAACGAACCTGTTGCCGTCTGGGTGAACAGTCGGTTGGCCTGCCAGCCACCGTAAGACTGCCGTGCAGCCCGACGGCGCTCATTGGCTTGCATGAAGTAAAGCTGGGTCGCCGGATCCGGAGTCGATCCGCCGACGTAGACATCGTGCTGCCAGAACTGACGTTCGAAATCGGAGCGGCTTTCGAAGGTCTCATGTCCATTGACCAGGTGGATGTCGTCTCGGCCGTCGTTGTTCCAATCCAACACTGCGGTCCCCCACGCCCAACCGGCCCGACGCAGGACCTCGGAGAGGGGACTCAATTCCATCCCGAGGCTTCGGGAACCCATGAAGAGCCGATTTCCGTAGGTCATGGGTCCGCGGTGCACCGTGTGTCCAGGAAACTCCGACCGCCCCAATCCCAAGGCCTCCAGTTGCGAAGCCACCGGGGAGTCCATCCCCACCATGAGCAAATCGGGCAACGCGTCGTGATTGGCATCCCAAACCACATGGGCCATGCCGAAGGCGTGCCGCGTCAGGCCAAGCCCCGGCGTCAGGTCCGTGAAATGACCTCGCCCGTCATTGCGATGGAGATCCAAGCCCGCGAAGTCAATCACGTTGACGAGGTCCAGGTCGCCATCGCCATCAACATCGAGCCACGAGGCGCTGTAGGTGCGGCGATGACGCTTCGGCGCCAAACCGGAGGCCTCGGTGATGTCCAACCACTGTGTTCCGTCATTGCGCAGCAGGTAGGACGGGAATCCATCGTTGGCATCGTAGTACGGCGTGGGGAACTGCCCGTTGACGAACGGCAACCGGTATTGGGTGACCCACAAATCGAGGTCGCCATCGCCATCGATGTCGCCAGCGGTGATGGACTGCGGATGCCTGAGCTTGGCCGGGGCCACCCAGACCTGACGCCAGCCGTCGCGGCCCCGAACCTGGATCCCGGAGGCATTGGCGACCACCATCTCGATGGTGCCGTCTCCATCCAGATCGGCCCGAACGATCGCCTTGACCCGGTCGGGCGGCCCCATGTCCGCCGTCTCCCAGCTCCACCCCGACCCGACCCGGACGGCCGTCACCCCGGCGCCGGCCAGATGCAACCGTGGACCCTGAACCGTGGACTCGAAGAGCAGCGGGTCTGTGAAGAGGCCGACGCCATTGGTCGGAATGAGCAAATCCGCCCAGGGCTCGAAAACCGGCGTGCCGCTCAAGATCGTGGGGGGCTCGACGAAGCGATATCCCTGAAGCCGGGGTGGTTCACCGTTCGACCACTCCGCCTCGGCCAGAAAGCGCGCAGTCCAAATCGAACGCGAAGAGTTCCCCTCGCCCGGCAATTCCAAGACCACTTCCGACTCCAGGTCGGACAGAAATCCCGAGGCGATTCCCCCGGTCAGCGAATGAGAGCGGACCCGCATCAACCGAACTTGCATCCACCGCAACGAGCCACCGGCCGGAGCAGAAATCCGCGCAGACAGATCGGGCAGCACCCCGGAATCGATCTTCCGTTCCCGCATCGCCCGTTCCACACCGAGAACCACCTCCTGTTCAATGCGGACTGCCGGCAGGGTCGATGACCAAACCTCACGATCGGCCCGCTCTTCCGCCTCACGGAGGGCCATGAACTTGCGCGCTGCCGCCTCGGCCTGGGCGTCCTGTTGCCGGACCGCAGCGGTGGATGCCGGTCCGCGTCGCCAGACAGCGAGCGCGCCCAACGCCAGCAACACCGCCAACAAGATGACCGTCCTTCGGGTCATGGGTCTAAAAAACAAAAGGGGCGCCCGGGTTCTCCGGACGCCCGCAATCAGGGAAGTGTCAGCGGACCTTCAGCGATTGTTGATGATGCGAGACAAGTTGGCCCAGGCTTCTCGGGCGGCGGGATCAGAATTCGAGGCCGCCATCAGCTCGTCCTGCAATTGAAGCATGCGAGCCCGCTTGTCGTCCGGCAGGGGTCGCATGGCGCGGATACGGGCCACTTCAGCCACGACTGCATCCCAATTGCGTTTCGGCTCAGCGGCCGGAGCGGCTTCGGCGGGGGCAGCCGGCGCGGCTTCGGCAGCAGCGGCAGCCGGAGCCGGCTCGGCTGCTGCTGGGGCAGAAGCAGCTTCCTCTTTCTTGGAGCAAGCAGCGACCAAACCCAACGACAGCAACAATAGACAGTATCCTTGTTTCATGGTGTTCGGAGTGTACCGGACCGTTTGGAACGATCAATTTTTGTAGGCCGGTCCGATCCAGACGTGATTGTTGTCGTCTCTCTGAGGGATGGCCCTCAGACCCGCAGGC
>CAMCYJ010000051.1 GCA_945883815.1 Akkermansia muciniphila
CAACCGGTGTCGGTTGATGGTGTGGCCCGTGCCTTTGCGCGTGCGCTCGATTCTAAAGCCGCCGTCTGCCAAACCTACGACTTGTGCGGTCCTGATCGGCTTACGTTGCCGCAGGTTCTGCAGGCCATCCTGCGGGCCACTCGTCGCCGCCGGATGATTGTGAGAATCCCGCGGGCGCTGGCCTGGTACCCGACCGCGGTTCTGGAGCAGCTCTTTCCGAGGATTTTACGACGGCCTGCTCCCCTGAGTCGGGATCAGATTCTCATGCTCGAGGAGGACAACGTCGGAAACCCCGAGGCGGCCGAGCGCGAATTTCAGATCCGATCGGTTCCTTTTGCAGATGGAATCGGGGCCTTCCTTCATTGAGAAGGTTGGGCGATGCCGGCGATGTCGGCAAAGCCGGCGATGTCGGAGCAGGGGATACACTCGCAGTCTGTGGTACGCCCAACTCCCTGAAGCCTCGCCGACTTTGCTGAGGGACTTTCGGCAGCACTTGAACGGCAGCACTTGAACGGGTTGCTCCGAGTGCTCAGGCCTGGATGAGTTCGGCGACTTTTGACGGTATCTGTCCGCTCTTCATGAGTGATTCTCCAACGAGAATGGCATGGCATCCTGCCTTTCGGAGGCGCTCGACGTCCGCCCTCTGATGGATACCGCTTTCTCCTACGAGGATTCGACGCGTGGAGTCGGATGCGGCGAAGAGTCTCTTGGCCAGAGTCTCCGTGGTTGCGAGGTTTACCTGGAAGGTCTTGAGATCCCGATTGTTGACCCCAACGACTCGGGCACCGCAGCGCAGCGCCCGCTCGAGTTCCGTCTCGTCATGAACTTCGACCAGAGCAGTCAGTCCGGCCGCATCGGCGAGGCTGTGGAAGTGTGACAACTGCTCGTCCGAGAGGATGGAAACAATTAGCAAGATCGCATCGGCACCCCATTCGATAGCTTCAAGGATTTGCCGCTCATCGATGATGAAGTCCTTGCGAAGCAGCGGCAGGTCCACTGCACCCCGGATGGCCTTGAGATACTCCAGCGATCCTTGGAAGAACCGCTCGTCGGTGAGGACCGAGAGGCAGCTCGCACCGGCCGCTTCATATTCTTTGGCGATCCGAACCGGATCAAAATCCGGGCAGATCACTCCCAAACTCGGTGAGGCCTTCTTGACCTCCGCGATCAAAGCAATATCCCCCCGTCGCGGAGTGACCAGAGCTGCCGTGAAGTCCCGGATTCCCGAGCCGCGCTGCTGGATGGCCTGACGAAGCTGGAAGGCGGCCACCGGTCCCGGAGGCAACACGCCGACTTCCACGCGTTTCTGCGCGACAATGGTGTCGAGAATACTCATCGATGTGGAAAAGGTATCCGGGTTGGGGTGCTTGAATCACGCCTGAAGATCATTCGCCCCCGGGGCCGTGGGACAGTCGGCGACCTTGGAGTCACGGGCCCTGGAGCGCTCGAAGACTCCAATCGGCGCGGTCCGCCGGATTGGCCCAAAAGCGCATATCCTGAATACGGCGGCGATCGAGATTTTCAACATGCCCATCGACCATACCAGTCACCGATCGCAGGTTGTAGCGCGGGTGGACGTAGCCCCACGCCTCGGGGCCGTCGTCCGAATTCCAATCCACGGCCCAGCGACGCGCATTGAGGTAGGGCGGTTTCACGACGTAATAGCCGGGGACGACGCGCCCCTCGAACGGGCCGCGGGCGGAAGTGAAAACCAGGAGCTCTGAGGGACGTGCCACCTCAGCGGTCTTCAAAACACAGAAACGCCCAAATCGCTCAAAGGCCCGCTCCGTGGGCGGCAGTTCGACGTCATCGCCGCCGACGAAGACCGAATTGATTCCTTGGGAGGGAAACACTGACGCGGCGTAGACTCCAAGGTCGGGGTCCTCCATGCGGCGAAAGGCCTCCAATGTGCGCCGGTTTTCATTGAGATACATCACGTCAAAGCTTTTCCCCAGGTAGGGGGCGATTCGCCATGGGTATCGAGCGTTGATGGGGTGACTCACCGGGCGTCCCTGAAAGTCGGTGGCGTTCAGCCCATAGCGGTATCCGGGAAGCACCGAGTCGGAGTTGTCTTCGGCGTAGAGGCTCCAGGCGATAAGCAGTTGACGAGAGCCGGACATTTCATTGACTTGGGAAGCACGATAGCGGGCCTTGCCCAAGGCCGGCAACAGCATGGCCGCCAACAGAGCAATGATGCCGATAACCACCAGCAACTCGATGAGAGTGAAGGCGTGGAGCCTCCTGCCCAGAGCAACAGGGATAGTGCGAAAGTAAGATGGCTGAACGATGCGCATCGACTGCGGAGTGGGACCCTAACCTCGAAATCCGCGGCGTCCAATATCACAGGTGCCCGGCGGCCGAATCGGCGCGGTCATGGGGCGAGGCCGCGTCGTTGCCCCCTTGCCTCCAAGGCGCTTCCGATCGAAGCTCTCTCTAGCGTCGGAACCGATGCTCCACAAAAAACATGAAAGCCACTGCTATTCTTGCCTTGATTGTTGCCGCCTGCTCCCTGGTGAGCCTTCGCGCTGAAGACAAACCCAAAGCCAAAGCCTACCCATTGGACAAGTGTTTGGTTTCCGATGAGAAATTTGAGGGGTCCGGCATGGAAACCTACGAGTTTGTACACGAAGGTCAGACGGTCAAATTGTGCTGCAAGAGTTGCCTGAAAGATTTCAAGAAGGACCCGGCCAGCTACCTCAAGAAATTACCCAAGGCGAAGGGGCCCAAGAACGCTCAATGACCCCGAGGTCAGACGGGACGACAGAAGCTGCCCGTTGTGTTTCAGGGTGGGGTGCCGAAAAACTCCGACCGCTGCTGGTAATCCCTCGGGTTGCCAATTGCGGCTTGGCTTCCGCTACGGTTGAGGAGGTCACGGAGCTCCCTGAGGTGATGCCTCGCGACTGTCGGCGCGGTCGGGCTCTGACTCCGTGGGGTGTGAGTCGTCTGGTGTGGTGTCCAGGTTCGGTATTTCAGTTGGAATTTGACGAGTCATCGTCGGGTTCTGACCGCGGCCCGTGGGGCGATCAGCAGATACCAACCGATGACGAGGGTGCGCAAGAATGGATGGATCATTGGGTAGGTGCTTGGATTGATGGCGCAAAAACACCGCTAAGACGGATATCCGTGTCGGTGAGTGGAACTCCCTTCCAGCGAACGGTTTGGCGGGCACTGCTTGGAGTACCTCGTGGTTCATTGACTTCCTACAGCCGATTGGCGGCGGCCGTAGGGTCTCCAGGATCAGCCCGAGCGGTGGGGGTAGCCTGCGGTGCCAATCCGGTGGCATTGCTGGTGCCGTGTCACCGAGTTATTCGGGAATCGGGAGAGTTGAGCGGCTACCGCTGGGGCATGGATCGCAAGTTGCGCCTTTTGGCCGGTGAGTTGGGTGGAAATGTTCCGTGGTGAATTCGCCGGATGCCGGGTTTTGAGCCCCATCAAGAAGCGGTGCTTTGAGAGCGAGAAACCCATCAATTTCCGGGGGTTTTCAGGTCGACTCCCTGACTCATCCCTTGCCAATGATCGCAATGGTGTGCGATTTACCGCATCGATGAAGTTTGCATCGCCTGTTGTCTGGGTGCTTTTGGCTGCGGTGGGTCTGGGTTGCACCAGTTCCCAAAACACCAATCTGACGCCGCGCTCGGCCACACCGTCACCTGAAGCCAACTACTTGTTCGAAACCACATTCCGGACCCATCGTCGTGGCGTCCAACCCGAGAATGTGAAGGCATGGGTTGTGATGGGGCTCAACCTTTACCCGATGCAGCCGGTGCCCAACACGGAGAATCGCTTCGAGGCCTTGTTGCCGCTTCCCACGGACCGTTCCGTCCTGCGGTACCGGTACAAATTTCAGTTCACCTATCCCGGGGTTTTGGACAACAACATCAACAGCACCATGTCGCCGGAGTATGAACTCCAGGTGAATTCTGGTGCCAAACGCAATTGAGCCTGTGTTCGGGTGTCCGGCGTTGAAGGATGATCGGTCTGGGAATCCGGGTATCAAAGTTCTGGGTCTCCGCTGACGGGACACTCGCCTGCGAGACCGGTCAAAGGGAGAGCTCCAGTTGATCGTCCTCGCTGAGAGCGAAGGCTTCCATTCCTTGGCGCCGCAAGTATCGGGCAAAATCGGCCGCGAATCCGTGGAGTGTAAAAACCCGCTGCGGCCGGACTTGCTTCACGAATCTTACGAGGTCTTGGAAGTCGGCATGGTCGCTGAGAGCAAACCGTTGTTGGTTTTCGTCTGTCGTCGGCCAGCGCCGGTCCAACGCCCATCCGCTGAGTGAAGCAATTCGGAGTGGGCCGATGCTGGGTTGGGCCGAGAGCAACGGTCGAGCGGTCGGAGTGATGATGATGTGGCCGCGTGCGGTCTGGGGATCCAATGGTCTCCACCGGGGAAATTGGTATCCCAAGTCTGCATAAATTTCCGTCATTCTGGCGGAGCTGGCATGCAGTTGGATGGGCAAGTTGGCCGTGAGAAGGGAGGCCAAGATCTCTTGTCCCTTGCCGAGCGAGTAAGCGATCAGCACCGGGGTGGTTCCGGCATCGAGCGAGGCTTTGCAGAATTGAACCACCGACGCGAGAACCTCCTCTGTGGGTGGGAAAACGTAGCGGGGGCGCCCATAGGTGGTTTCCATGATCAAGGTGCGGGCCTCGACCGGTTCGCAGCGTTCGGAGCTCCGGCCCTCCCGGAGCTTGAAATCCCCAGTATAGAGCAGGGAATCCCCGTCAACTTCGAGACGGGCCATGGCACTACCCAAGACATGTCCCGCCGGATGCAGGCTCAGGCGGAATGGTGTCTGGGTCGGCGAGGGGGTCAAATCGGAGTGGAGGAGAGGCTCGCCGAATTCAAGCACCCGTTCCGTCCGGTTTCCGGAAATCCGTGATCGCATGAGCCGGCGCGTGGGCTCGGTGAGAATGACGGCGGAGTGGCGGGCCGTATGATCTGCGTGGGCGTGGCTGACCACGACCCACTCGCCGGTTCGGACCGGATGGTGGGGATCCATCCAAAGTCCCAGCTGCGGAAAATGAAGGCCACCGTCCCGGTACTGGAAATCCAAAGCTGAAGTCACGGGAGGCCCAGCATTGCCTAGGAGACTCCACCGGAGCCTTTGACATCGAGGCAGAGGAGTTCGCCCTTCCAGTTCCGGATGTACAAGCGTCCGTTGAGGAGCAAGGGAGTCGACCATACTTTGCCCCGCGCGACCTGGGCACGAACCACTTCGTGGTATCCCGTGGGGTCGGCCTTCACGATGATCAACTCGCCCTTACCGGTGACCCAGATCAGCTTGTCATCGGCGGCGGTCAGCACGCCGGTTTCAGCCTCTGGCGATTCCCAGACCACCTTGCCCGTGTTGGCCTCCAGGCACTTGAGGCGCGCCTTGGCGTCACCCCCATCGCCGTCAATGCCATAGACATGACCCCGTATTCCGATGGGAGCCTGCATGTGGGATCGCAGGGCTTGATTCTTCCAGATTTCCTTGGCACCGGAAGCTGTGAAACGAATGCCGCAGGCTCCGGTTCCATAGCCGGAGGTTAGGACCATGGTGTCGCCGATGACTACGGGGTCTGCCGCGTTGACGTCGTAGCGGGTTTTCCAAAGGTGACGCCAGAACTCCCGGCCACTGACGGGATCAATGACGATGACATGGCGGAGTCCGAAAATGGCCAAGGCCGGTTTTCCTTCCAGAGAGAAGGGCACTGGAGTCCCATATCCTGCGGAGCCCTTGCCGCTCATCCAGGCTTCCTTGCCGGTGGCTTTTTCTAGTGCCAACCCGGCATCGCCAGCGTTGTACACGACCCTATCTCCTGCGATGTGCGGTGCTCCAGCGAATCCCCACTCGGGTACCTTCAAACCGAGTTCCGAAGCGAGATTCCGGGACCAGATGACCTTGCCGGTCGCCGCATCGAGGCACAGAGCCACTCCGGCTTTTGAAAGCGTGTAGACCCGGCCCCCGTCGACAGTGGGCGTTCCGGAGGTGCCTCCCTCGTAGTAGTGGTCAGCGAGTTTCTCAGGATAGCTGTGGCGCCAAAGCTCCTTGCCGCTGCTGGACTCCAGGGCCACCACACTGTCGATGCCGTTCGCCTTCAAGCCATTGTGTCCCAAGGTGAAGAGTTTGCCGTCCACCAAGGTCACGGACGAGAATCCAGCTCCCACGTTTGACTTCCAAACGGTGCGGGGTTGACCTCCGGGCCAGTTGCCCAACCAGCCGCTCTCCGCAGAGACCCCTGTTCCGTCGGTGCCCCGGAAGCGCGGCCAATCTGCGGCGAAACTGGGTGAGGAATAAATGGCAGCGGCCACTGCAAACCCACAGAGGTATGAACGCTTCATGCCGCTGACCTTAGGCCGAGGGCATGCCTCGTCAATGCACCTCATGAGGATCACTCCTCCTAAATCATTGTGGTTCAGTGGGCTGGAGCCTGTCCCTTGGCGCTCTCTTGCCGGCTCTATCGGATTGAACCCATCTGGCGGGCGGATGACTCCGGGGGCCTTGAATTCTTTGGCTGACTCCGGATCCGAAAGCGAGGGGAGCGGTTTGCTTCTGTAGGCCGGTGAAGAGTTTGAGCTGAAATCAATACGAGAGGAGTCATGTCAAGGCCGACAGACTGTCTTGTGGAACACGGTTTTCGTGTGCAGGGAAAAGATACCTCAGTCCTAAAATAAAGTGTTTTTAGGCCGTTGAGGACCTTGAAGTGCTTCTCAACTAATGTTTGAGAGAGGGAAGAGGGTTTATTTGGGAGAAGATGCCACTAGTTTGAAATGATTATAAAAATAATAAAAAGTAAGCATCCGGAATTTTTCCGGTTGACCATTAGCCACCCGCAAGGCCAATTAATGCTGTGGGCATTGCGAAGCGTAATAATAAAGTTTTGTTGGCGGAGGCAGATGATTCGATCCAAAAAATTGTTGCTTATCATCTCAAGAAGGCAGGCTTCGAGGCCGAGTTTGCCGACTCCGGTGAAACTGCCATCGATCTGAGCCAGAATCCTCCGGTTTGTGCGGTGATCGATCTGATGATTCCCGGGACCAGCGGCCTTGCGGTCTTGAAGCATTTCCGGGAAAACCTCCCGCAAGTTCCGGTGATCGCCATGGCGGCGTTAGGGGATGCTACCGACGGGTTGGCAGCGATCCGATCCGGAGCTTTCGATTACGTGACCAAACCACTGGATGTGGGAGCATTCATGGCCACCGTCTCGGCTGCGGTGCGAACCGGCCATTCTCTCAGTGAGCCCGTTAGCCAGTTCCCGGGGCTTCGAGACACACAATGGATTGGCCAATCGTCCTCGGCACGCATCTTGCGAGAAACCGCTGCGGCACTCGGGGCGACGCAGGCTGACGTCTTGGTGACCGGCCCCGAGGGCAGCGGGAAGCGCCTCTTCGCACGCATGCTGCATCATGTCAGCTCTCGCTCCCGTGGGCCCCTGATCCCGGTCCATTGTGCCTCGATACCGGGAGGCCTTCTGGAGGAAGAACTGTTTGGCAAATTGTCCGGGTCAGTTTTGGGCGGCGGCGAGGAAGCCCGCCGGATCGGGAGAGTGCAAATGGCCGAAGGAGGGACCCTGCTGTTGTTGGAAGTGGGAGAAACTCCGCTGGCCCAGCAGGCCTTGATTTTGGAACTTCTGCAGAACCGTTGGATTCATCGTCGCGATACCGGCAACTCAGTGCCGGTGAATGTCCGGGTGATTGCTACCAGTCGCACGGATCTGCGCAGCAAAGTGGCAACCAATGAATTTCGTCAGGACCTGTTTTATCGCCTCAATGCACTGACGGTGGAAATACCATCGCTTCGAGAGCGCATTGACGACCTGCCTCTGCTGTCGGGGATCCTCCTTCAGCGCCTTTCGATGATCCGCTCCGGGGGCATCCCTCAGATTTCGAGTGCCGCATCGAGCATACTCAAAAACTACTCTTGGCCCGGAAACGTCGGTGAGTTGGAGTCCGTACTGGAGTGGGCTTATTCCAGTTCTGTGGGCGGCGAGATTCGCTTGGCAGACCTTCCTCCTCGACTCCTGCATCAGGGTGACCCCACCCAGATTCTTCAGGGTGGGTTGGCTGTGCCTTATGTGGCAGGAATGTCCATGGAAGCCGTCGAAAAGTTGGCTGTTCAGCAGACCCTTGATTTGTGCCGGGGCAACAAGGCTGCGGCCGCTCGGATCTTGGATGTCACAGAGAAGACCATTTACAACAAGTTGGCTCGATTGGGTTTGAAGGACAGTGTTTCAGATGCCCCGGTCACTGGCCGCAAGCGGGGTCGCAAGCCGGGCAAAAAGGCTGCCTAAATCGAGTTTAAACAACGGGTCAGATTGCGGGTTTTCAACCTGCCTTAGAATCGGTTTTCCTCGTGGTCTGGTTAGATGTTCTTCAGCGAGGCAGTCAGAGATACTGTCATGCTTTGAGGCTGTTGGGCGGAGGCCTTGCCGTCATTGGTCTTCAGCCGATCAGATTAGACACTGTGATTGGATCAGAACGAGGCTGGAACGAAAACAGCCCTTCGGGCACGGAGGCTCCGAAGGGCTGTTGAATCGGTTGATGCTTCAGCGAAATGTCGAAGGTTCGAATGGCGTCCGAGTTGGATCACCATCTCAGATCACCATTTCAGACCACCATCTTGAACCACTTGGCATCACCCGGTACGGCCACCGGGTAGAAGCCATTGGCATCTGCCTTGGATTTGCACTCGGAGTCCCAGCGGAGGTTTTCGAAGTCGTTCGGGGCGAGCATCACATTGGAATTGAGGGCCTGCTCCCAGGTGATGGTCTTTCCGGTGTAGGTGGACATCCGGCCCATGATGGAGGTCAGCGATGACTTGGCACCGTTGAAGGCCTCGTTGTATTCAGTGTTCTTGCGAATCGCCGCGAACAAGTCGTCGTGCTCCTGCTGGTACGGATCCACCTGCTTTTCGCCCCGGTAACGCCAAGCAGTACCGCCACCGGAAGGAGTGATGGAGTGGCCGCTGATGTTGCAGGAACCCTTGGAGCCGACGCACTGCTCGGACACATTGCTGTCGGCGCCGCGGATGTGGCGGCATTGGCTCAGCAGCGTGGTGCCGTCGGAATAGGTGTATTCGAGGGCGTGGTGGTCGTAGATCTCGCCGTATTCCTTCTGGATGCGGACCTGACGACCGCCCATGCCGTGGGCCTTGACCGGGTAGGCGTTCTTCACCCAGTTGGCGACGTCGAGGTTGTGGATGTGCTGCTCGGTGATGTGGTCGCCGCACAGCCAGTTGAAGTAGTACCAGTTGCGCATCTGGTACTCGAGTTCGGTCTGGCCATCTTTGCGCGGGTTGACCCAGACGCCGCCGTCGTTCCAGTAGGCGCGTACGAGGTAAATGTCACCGAGGGCTCCGTCGTGGAGGCGCTTCATGGTCTCGAGATAGCCGGGCTGATGATGGCGCTGCAGGCCGACACCCACCTTGAGGTTCTTCTTCTTGGCCTCTTCAGCGGCGGCCAGAACGCGACGGACGCCGGGTCCATCGACGGCCACCGGCTTTTCCATGAACACGTGCTTGCCCTGACGCACGGCCTCTTCGAAGTGCAGCGGGCGGAATCCCGGGGGCGTCGCCAGGACGACGACATCGGCCAAAGCGATGGCCTTCTTGTAGCCATCCAGACCCACGAACTGGCGGTCGGCCGGTACATCCACCTTGGGTCCCTGTGAGGACTTCAAGCTGTTGAGCGCGCCGGTGAGGCGATCCTGGAAGGCGTCAGCCATGGCCACGAGCTTCACGCCCGGGACATTGAGCGCCTGATTGGCCGCGCCGGAACCGCGTCCGCCGCAGCCGATGAGGGCGATCTTGATCTCATCGCTGGCGGCACCGAACGCCAAGCGCTCGATGGCCAGACTGCCGATCATGGCGCCGCCGAGGGCGGTGCTGGAGGTGGAGAGGAAACCGCGCCGGGACAGGACCGAGGCGCTGGCTACGGGGATGATTTGGCTCATGTGCTTGAAACGTTCAGTGATGCCCGACGTGCCCACCCCACAAGCCATTCATGGCTTTGGTGGCACGATCAGCAATCACGGGTGAATCTTGAAAAACGCTACTCCTCGTTGAGGGACGGGATCAACCGGAAGTTTGTCCGGAAGCTGGTGTGGACTTGCCCCGGGCACCGCGCCGTCGCAGCACGCTCATCACATCGGACGCCTCGCGGATTCTCAGCGCGGTCGCCGTCAGGAAATAGGCGAGCGAGGCGAGGGCCATGGGGATGAAGGTGGCTCCGAGCCGCGCCGCTGGGCCGTGTTGCCCGATCCAGCGATCCCACAGCCACAGGGTGACGACGGCCGATCCGGCGGCCACCGATCCCGCTGCGACCATGCGCGTCAGCGGAGCGAACAAGGCGGGCAAGTCGAACTTCGGTTGTTTGCGCTTCAGGGCGTAGAAGAGGAAGAAGCACTGCAGCGTGGAGCTGGCTGAGTTGGCGATCGCCAGCCCCGCCTTGGGCATGAGGCTCACCGAGACGAAGGCGGCGAGGAAGTTGGCCGCGATGGCCGCTAGGCTGATACGCATGGGGGTCTTGGTGTCTCCCAGAGCGTAGAAGGCCCTGGCCAGAACGTTGTTCAGCGAGAAGGCCATCAGGCTCGGGCTGAGGCAGAGGATCATGAAGCTGACCTGGGCGGTGGATCCGGCCCGAAACTCGCCCCGTTCGAACAGGAGTCGGACGATTGGTTCGGAGAGGGTCAGGAGCAGCACCAGTGGCAGCAGGGTCAGGAACATCAACTGCTGCAAGCCCTCGGTGAGAGTGCTACGGAACTCCGGGTATTTCTTGTCGACGGCCAACGTGCTGAGCTCGGTGAGGAGGACCGTGGCCAGGGAGATGCCGACCACGCCCTGCGGCAGTTCCATCAGGCGGACCGCATAATTGAAGGAGGAGATGATCTCCCGGCCGTGGGTGTAGGCGAAGGCTTGGCAAAGCACGGTATTGACCTGGAAGGCGGCCACGCCGATCACCGAGGGCCCCATCCGGCGGGCGACCTCGCGGACGGCCGGTTCGTTCAATGGATTGAGCCATCGGAATTGGAACCCCTCCGAGAGCAGCGAGGGCACTTGGAAAGCCGCCTGTGCGACGCCGGCGACCACCACCCCTACGGCCAATGCGAAGACTTTGTCGTGCAACTCCGCCCCGAAATGCGGCGCCAGCCACCAGACCGAGGCCAGCATCGCCACATTCAGCATGGTGGCTCCCAAAGCCGGCAGAAAGAAGTGGTTCCGGGCATTGAGCATGCCGATGAATCCGGCCGCGACGCACACCAGGGGCAGGTAGGGGAGCATCCATCGCATGAGCTGGAACATCAGCTCGGTGTTGATGTCGATGTGGAAATGGACGCTGGATTTGCTGTTGGAGTACCAGAGCAGAAGGCTGACCGCCCCCAGCAGAACCAAGCAAATGGCCGTGCAAGCGAGAAACACCGCCCAGGTGCAGGCCAGTCCGACGCGCCATGCCGCAGCCACCCCTTCCTTGCGTTCGGTTTCCTTGAAAACGGGGATGAAGGCCGAGGACAGTGCTCCTTCACCCAAGAGGCGCCGGAAGAGATTGGGTATTTGGAAGGCCAAGAAGAACGCGTCGGCCACAGGACCTGTGCCCATGAAGGCGGCATAGGCGGATTCACGGACGAACCCGAGAATCCGACTCAGCAGAGTTGCGGCACCGGCGGCACCCGACGAGGACAGCCAACGAGACATGTTTCGGAGAGCATCCCGCAGGCACTGGAACGACCCAAGGGAAATTCGGAAATCCGAGGCCGATTGGACCGATTTCCCGAACTCATCGGACGGGGCTGCGTGACCCGTGCTGGCTAAAGTTGCAGTGCTTCGGAATGGTAACGGTCATCGAATGCAGTGCCGACCGCCTTGCCTTCGGGACCCAGATCGGTTCACTCTCAACGTCCATGCCAACTGTTCAGGTTCCGCTGGGGAACCGTTCTTATGAGATTCAAGTCGGAACCCGCCTCATTGCGACGCTGGGTGAGCGTTGCCGTCGTCTCAAGATCGGGACGAGGTGTGCGGTGATTACCGACTCCAATGTGGGCAAGCACTACGGAGAGGCGGCCATCAAGTCTCTCAAGGTGGCCGGCTTCACGCCAACCCTGATCACGGTCGACGCCGGTGAGTCTTCCAAGAATCTGTCAACGGTGCAGAAGTGCTACGACCAGTTGGCCGCCCATCGGATTGAACGGAAGAGTTTTCTAGTGGCCCTTGGCGGTGGAGTCGTGGGCGACCTGGCAGGCTTTGTGGCAGCGACCTACCTTCGCGGGATCGCATTTGTCCAGGTGCCCACAACGCTCTTGTCACAAGTGGACAGCTCTGTCGGAGGCAAGGTGGGTGTGAACTTGAAGGCCGGAAAGAATCTGGTGGGTGCCTTCCATCAACCGCGTTTAGTCCTCTGCGACTTGGACACCTTGACCACGCTTCCCGATCGGGAGTTGCGCTCCGGTATCGCTGAGATCGTGAAGTACGGCGTCATCTATGACGCCACCCTGTTCCAGCGGTTGGAGAAACAGTTGGACGGCCTTCTCGAAAAGCAGCCGCCGATCTTATCGGCCATCATTGCACGGTGCTGCGCTATCAAGGCGGAGATCGTATCCCAAGACGAAACCGAGACGGGAATGCGAGCAGCACTGAATTTCGGGCACACCATCGGTCACGCGATCGAGAACTCGTCCGGTTATGGCAAATTCTTGCACGGTGAGGCCATCAGCATCGGTCAAGTCGCTGCGGCTCATTTGTCGGCCCGGCGGACCGGATTGCCGACGGCCGATGTCCAGCGGATCCAGGCTTTGTTCGAGCGTCTCGGATTGCCCACGTCCATCAAGTTGCCGGGGGATAAGCGCGACAAGCTGTTCTCGGCGATGCGTCTCGACAAGAAGGTCAGTGCCGGCGAGATCCACTTCGTATTGGCCGAAGGAATCGGTAAAGCCGTCTGGGGGCAGCGCGTGCCGGACGCCGAAGTCAATTGGGCCTTGGATCAGGTGAAGGGCTGATGTACGCGGGCTGACGTACGGAGGCTGATAACCCTTCCATGAAATCTGAACCTGGGTCTTGAGTTGTGGTCCTGCGTCCAGTGTCTTGTGTGATGTGTCGCACGTGGGCCTGCTTGGATGGTTCCACTTGGCACCGGGTCATCGATTTGGACGATTGGCTGACTCAGAGTTCACCAATGCGTGCCATGATGGTGTCGGCTACCTCTTGATAGATCGCCTTCAGTCGTTCTTTGTCGCAGGCCTTGGCTTCGGCCCTGAGCGACTCAAAGTGGAGTGGTTGCCCCACCACCACACGAAAGCGGCCCCATCCAGGAACAGTTTTGTGGCGTCCCCATGCCTCGAAGGTGCCGTACAGGCGGATAGGGACAACGGGGGCCCCCGATTTTATGACCGTCAGACCGATCCCGGATCGTGCCGGCCTCAGACGTCCATCGTGAGTTCGGGTGCCCTCCGGGAACAGGAGGATGGCGGCACCTCCGTTCAGCCGGTCCAAGATCGCTTTCAACCCCGCGCCCCCACCGCCATCGCGGTTGACTGGAACCGCGTTCAACTTGCGGATGTACCAACCAAGAAAGGGAATCTGGAAGAGAGTGTCCCGGGCCAGAAAATTGACGGCGCGCGGCACTGAGCCTCCGATCAACGGGGGGTCTGCCAAACTGGCATGGTTGGAAGCCAGAATCACAGGGCCCACCGGTGGGATGCGTTCCACGTGCTCGACTCGGGTGCGGTAGAAGCAACGGGAGGCGAGGCGGGCTAACAACCAGGCAATCCGGTAGGTCCAGGTCATCCGAGTGGCATGGATATGCTCTTCGGAAAACCCGTCTAATGGTGATTGGGAAGATTCCATGTTGCTCGCCAAAGGCTCAGTCGAGACGGACCCTCAGACCATCCCAGGCCAAAGAGACTCCTGGAGGCAATTCCGCCTGATCCCGGTCGTGGTCGTAGTGGTGGGTCAGGTGGGTGAGGTAGGTGTGGTCAGCCCCGATGCGTCGCGCTGTGGTGAGCGCCTCGTCCAGGCACATGTGGGTGGGGTGGGGCTCGGGCCGCAGCGCATCGAGAACCGCCACTTGGACTCCTTGGGCGAAGGTCAAAGCCGGCGCGATGACCTCCTTGCAGTCACTGAAATAGGCCAGCCGCTGGATCCCTCCTTGCTCAAAGACCAAACCCGTGGTGGTGATGCGGCCGTGGGGCAATTGGAATGGGGTGATCTTCAAGTCACCGATTTCGAAGGGCCCCTGGATCACATGGGGTTGCGGGTGAAAATAACTGAAGGGAATGGGATGGCCGCCAAAGGCGTAATTGTACACGCGGCGGAGTGACTGGAAGGTTTCTTCCGTGGCATACACCGGAAGCGGGCCTTCGCGCAGGTCGCAGACTCGTCTGCAGTCGTCCATGCCCATGATGTGGTCTGCATGGGCATGTGTGATGAGGACAGCATCCAGGTAGCCGAGTTTTTCGCGCAGCATCTGGGTCCGGAAATCCGGAGTGGTGTCGATGACCAATCGGACCGCCGGCGTCTCGATGTAGATCGACGCTCGGAGGCGGTGGTTCCTGGGGTTGGCCAGGAAGGCCTCCGGATAGTCTTTTCCGATGATGGGCACCCCTTGGGAGGTGCCTGTGCCCAAGAAGCGGAACGCGAACGACATCGTCGGAGACTGCGAGTGGTCAGTATCCGATGTCAAAGCCCGGCATCAGGACTTTGATCGGGACTTGGAACGTGGAGACGGTTTGCCACGTTTAATGGGCTTTTCGGTCGTCCTGCGGCGGAAGTTCTGCAGCTCGATGCTCCAGTTCTTGCTGCGGATCGGAACCACCGTGGGTTCGGCCGAGGGGAATCCCTCGGTGGCCGAAAGCACACCCGCTGAACCCGTTATCAGCAAAGTAGAGGTCCGAGGAGTCTGTATGGATGCGGCAGTAGTAGGAACTTCGGGTTGAACGGCGGCCGGTTGCATCGCTGGTGCAGCCGGAATCGGAGGTGCCGGCGGTGCTTGCGTGGCTTTGTCAAGACGGCCTCGCAGGTCCGAGTTCTCAGCTTCAAGCAGCGACTTCTGGAGATTCTGTTCGGCGTGGGTTTGCTTGCTGGCCTCCAACTGCATCCGCAATTGATCGCACTCCTCATGGGCCTTCCCCAAAGCCACCTCCAGATGCATGCGCAATGCGGTCTCTCGGGCCACCTGCGCGCCTTGCTCAGCCATTTTTCCGCGTACATCCAACAACTCCTGCTGGAGAACCCAATGGCTGCTTTCCAGAATCTGATTCCGACCTTCCAAGCGGCTCTGCTCTGGAGAGGGAGCCTGTTGAAGGGGTTGTGCTTCCTTGGCAACGGGCTTCGTGGAGGCCGGCCGGCTCAAGAAAAAGCCGTTCACCATCAGTGACCGCACAGCGATCCCGACACCCAGGAAACCAACGCCACCACCGAGCGAGGTCAGTGCCCAGAAAAGATGAGGTGTTCCTTCCATGGTCAGTCTACATCGAAAGGATGGTCTGAAAGAGTTCGTCGATCGTTGAAATCAATTTGGCCGACGACTGATAGGCTCTTTGATACTGGATCAACGACGACATCTCTTCATCGAGGGATACACCGGAAACTCCAGCACGGTGCTGAGTCAGCGTATGGGTGATGACATTCTGATCGGACAATCGGCTATTGATATTGGACAACTCCTGACCATAAGTCGCTACAGCCTCGTTGTAATGCTGCGACAGCGTCAGTTTATCCAGAGTGTCCTGCGGCGCTTCCAACCACTTAAGAAGATTGGCGGCGACCGTGTTGTCGCCCGTGTCTTTGTTGGAGCTTAGCTGCACCTTGCGTACGTCATCGATCAGGGCTGAGTTGACTGCGATATCCGAGGCATCTGTTCCGGTGAAAAAACTCAGACCGGTCAATCCGTCCATTCCCAAGCCGTTCTCATGGACGGCGTTCATCCCCTTGATGAGTTCGCTGGCCATAAGATTAATATCCACGCGGAGAGCCTCCAGAATGGTATCCCGAGCATCGATCAGTCCCCGGATGGAACCTTGGCCGGTAAGTTTTGCGGAGGCTTCTGAAGTAGTATTTTTAGCCGAAACCTGCAGCCCACCGGACTCATCCAAGGCTCCCTCAAATTTTCCCACCACGCTATTGTCTTTGATGACCTCGACACCGTTGATCATGACCGTGATCCGGTTGTTGTCATCATACTGCGTTTGGACGGAGGCATAGGCTCCAAGCTCCTCTAGACGCATCTGAAGCGTATCCTTGGCGATACCGCCGCCTGTTGAGTTGACGGCGGTATTGTCATTCGCCGCCCGCGCGGTGAGTTCAATGACTTGGTTGGCTTGCTTGATTTGGTTGTTCAAATCGACATTAGTGTCGGATTTGAGCGTCGAGAATCGGGATTCGACCGAGTTGAATTTGTCTGTCAGCTGGCCGGCTTTTAGCAGTAGAACCGTCCTGTCGGGCACTGAACCCGGCGAGACGGTGACCGCTTGGAGAGCGTTGTAGAATTCCGAAATCCCACTGGCGATGGCCATTTGCCCTCCTAAGTCCCGTGCAGCAGTGTCCGCTTCGGGGGTGGCGCTTTGCCGGTCGATTTGCTGGCCCAGTAGCACTTGACCGATCTGGAGAGTGCGCTGAAAGCCCTCCAAATAGGCTTGATTGCTTTTCTCACGAATCAACTGCTCATCGAGGATCGAGTCCCTCAGAGACTTGACGCCGACCACCTCCACCCCGGCTCCCGCACCCGTCGGGTCTCGGCGCGGCTCAACAATGATCCGTTGGCGTGCATAGCCCGGATTGTTGACGTTCGAAATGTTGACGCCTGCCGTCTCGATGCCGAGCCGCGAGGCGACCAGCGAAGAGGATGCGATTTCGAGAGTATTGAGTAGTCCGCCCATGGTATGGCTTCAAACGACCGCCTGCCATCGGGACACCGGGTTGGCCGTTGCGAAAGCTCGCTCCTTGCCCCGGGCTCCGTAAGTGCGGCCGGTCGCTACCACACCCGACCGTTGCAGCACCTGTTGGGCCAACTCGATGGATTTACCCAGGAGGAGTTGGTTTTGCCGAAATGTCCTCTGACAGGAATCCATCACGGTCTGCAAATGTAGTACTATTTGCTCGATCTCATCGGCCTTCAATCGCGGCAGATGGGCGTAGATGTCCAAGCGCCGGCCGGGCGGGGGAATCAGGCAGATTTGTGCGAGATCTCGCTGGGAATCTGTGCGCCGGCGAGTCAGAATGAACAATTGATCAACCGCTTGTTGTTGGTCGGCAATATTGCTGGTGAGCTCTACGAATTTCCTGTTTATCAGCAGTGTTTGCTGATGATTGGTGAGTCCGAGCAAAAACTCCGCGCACGACGTCTCCGCAGCCAGCGAATCTTGCCAAGCCTGTGGATCGAGGATCACGGATGCTGCGGCTGAAGTGCCTTTTCAGTTTGTGATTCAGCGCCGATTTGCAGGGCCAATTGTCGGGAAAGGGCTGCTTTCATACCCAACTGCCCGGATTGGCTGATCTGGTTGGCAACCATGTCATGGGCCATGTCGCCATATAACTCACCCACCAGTTTGGCCTCGCCGCTCTTGGCTGGCAGGATGCTGGGTGGTTTGGCAGATTTGAGTATTTCCCGGACCAAAATGCCTTCGAATTGCCCGACGACTTTCTCGGCTCGCTGCTGAGGTGTGCCCGTTTTAGTGAGTCGAGACAATGAGTTCGGATCCACATTGCTCAGGAGGGTGGTGGTCATCGGTGGAAGGATTTATCGGACCTGAAGTTCCGCCTGCAGCGCTCCCGCCTGCTTGAGCGATTGGAAAATGGCGACGATGTCGCGGGGGCTGGCACCGATGGAATTGAGGGCCGCTGCGACCTTTTCCACGGTCGGCATTTCGGCGAACGGGATGAGTCCTCCCTTGGCCTCGGTGACATTCACATCGGTGTTGGGAACGACGACCGTTTGGCCGTTGGGCGCCAGAGGGTTCGGTTGTGAGACCGTCCCGGATTGGGCGATGGAAACAATCAGGCTCCCATGAGCGATGGCGCAACTCGATACCCGTACCCTAGAGGTAGCGACAATGGTTCCGGTGCGCTCATTCAGAATGACGCGAGCCGGGACATCCATCGTGACTTCCAGTGCCTGGACTTGAGCGATGAACTCGATGGGCATCGATTGGTATTGATCGGGCAACTCGATCATCAGTGTTCCGCCATCGACCGCTCGCGATGAATCCGGGAATTTCCGATTGATGGCCTCGGCCGTTCGAGCCGCCATCGTGAAGTCCGGATCGTTGAGGACGAGTTGCATGGTGTTGTCTTGAAGCAGAGTCACCGGGATCAACTTCTCCACTATGGCACCCCCGACAATTTGGCCACTGGTGGGGTGGTTCTTGGTCACCGAGCTACCGCCACCGCCTGCAGAGAATCCTCCGATGCTAAGGGGGCCTTGAGCCACCGCATAGACCTTGCCATCCGAACCAATCAGCGGGGTTTGCAATAGCACGCCGCCTTGCAGGGTCTTGGCATCACCCATGGCGCTGATCAGGACATCTATTTTGGAGCCTGATTTGGCAAAGGGTGGAATCTCCGCGGTGACAATCACCGCCGCCACATCTTTCGAAGAAATGAGGAGGCGGGGAACGACCAAGCCGAATCGCTGCATCAGGTTGGCGATGGCTTGCTGGGTATAGATGGGATTCTTATCGCCATCGCCGTTGATGCCGGAGACCAGACCATAGCCCATCAGTTGGTTCCCGCGGGCTCCGTGAAGGAAGGCAATGTCCCGGATGCGGACACCCCCGGCCGATTGGGCAGTCACTGAAATGGTAGCCATCCAAAAGGCCACGGCCCAGAGAGTCCCGAGTCGGATGAGATTCTTTAGAATGGAGTGCTTGAAATTAGGCATCGATCACATCGGGTTGACCTTGTCCCAGACCTTGCCAAACCAACCGCGCTTTTGGCTGTCGTTGACAGAACCAGATCCATCGAATCGCAGTGTGAGATCAGCTAGTTGGTGGCTTAGGATGGTGTTGTCATGAGTGACGTCCACTCGGCGGACGGTACCACGCAGGACGATCGTTTGGCCCTCACCCGAAAAGGAGGTGGAGCGACGTCCCTCAATCAGGAGATTGCCATTTGGCAGGGCATCCACCACACGAACGGTGAATCGCGAATTGATGGAATCGGAATTCTGGACCTGCCCGCCGCCATTGAAGTCGGTCTTGGAAGACGCATTCATGCCGGGGAACATTCCGCCCTTGGTCATGAACTTCATGTTCTCGGGCTTGAAGAGGAATTGGTTGATGCTGGCATCGATGCTCGATTCCTTTTGGGTCTTCTTGGTCTGGTTCTTTGTGGCCGAATTGTTTTCCTGAACGATGACCGAGAGCAGGTCTCCGACAGCCAGAGCCCGACGATCAGCCAGCGGTGAAATTGAAGCTTCGGTCCACAGGGAATCGGCCGACAAAAGGCCGGTGCAGAGCAAGAGACTAGCGGACCACGACAACAATCGTTTCATTAATGACCTTTCCTTTGAGTTCCACCGGTTTCAGGGCGCTGCGAAACTTCAGGGTCCCCCCCTTGAAACCATCCTCAAGGGCGATGGCCTGAAATTCGACCGAAAGGGCCCCTTCTTCGAGTCGAGCGGAGATCGTGTCGCCTCTTCGAATCGCTGGTTTGCGGCGCAAGGAGCGTTCCAATAGCACCGCCCCGGCTGGGATCGGGGAGGAAGTCATCCAGTCATTGGCGGCGGGATCACCAGACCATGCCGACCCATTGAGGCTCAACACATCGAGCGATTGCCTCTGGAGGGTTGTGGCCGAAAGTGGAACTTGGCTGGCTATGGCGCTGTCGGTCACCCAGACCTCTCGGACCCACTTGACACGGATGGGAATCGCCAGTGAGGTGGCAACCTGGTCATCGATGCGGATTTCAAATTGGGGGTAAATCCGGCGATTGGGTTGCTGAATTTGGGTCGTCCACCGCAATGTTGCTTCTCCGGCTGGCAGAGAAATCGCAGGCATATTGCGCTCAAATTCGACCGTCAACGTGCCATCCTGAACCTTCCAGAGGTTCCGCAAGGAGGTCTCCAGCAGCCCAGCCAGTTCTTCCCCACTCATCGTGCGCTGGTTGCTGCTGGTCGCGTCACCGGCCGCCATGGCCAATGACAAAGCACCCAGCAGGCAGCGGATCAGGAGGAGGAGGCGTTGCATGGTGATGGGCATCAACGCTTCAGGTTGTTGCTTTGCTGCATCATCTCGTCGGCTGCCGAAATGGCCTTGGTGTTCACTTCGTAGGCCCGTTGGGCGATGATCATGTTCACCATTTCCTCGACGACCTTGACGTTGGAAAGTTCGAGGTATCCCTGGTTGACCTCGCCGAATCCATTTTCACCGGGCTGCCCGATTTCTGGGGCACCAGAGGCGACGCTTTCGCGGTACACATTGCGCCCGAAGGAGGTCAAACCCGAGGGGTTGGGAAAGCGGGTGAGCTGTAATCGGCTGGTTTGTGTTCCACCGGCCGCAGCGATAGTGACCTGACCATTGCTGGCGATCGTCACCCCCGTGCTTCCCGCTGGTACGGCCGGAAAACCGGTCACGGGGTAGCCGTCGCTGGTGACTACGACCCCAGCCGCAGACGTCTTGAATCCGCCATCGCGGGTATAACCCCGAGTGCCATCGGGCAATGAGACCTCAAAGAAACCATCACCCATGATAGCCAAGTCCAACTTCTCACCGGTCTGGCTCATTTCGCCATTGGTGAAGACTCGGGCCGTGGCCACGGTCCGGGTTCCGTGGCCAACCTCGACACCAGCAGGCAGTGGGTTGCCCGCACCTTGCTCGGAGCCCGCCATGCGGCTGGCCTGATAGAGCAGGTCTTGGAACTCGATTTTGCTCTTCTTGAAACCGGTGGTGTTCACGTTCGCCAAGTTGTTGGCGATCACATCCAGGTTGTTCTGTTGGGCTTGGAGGCCGGAAGCAGAACTGTAGAGGGCTCGGATCATGGGAGTTTCAGAAAGGCAGTTGCAGAGAGATCAGGGACTATTGGGGCGGCGTTCCGAGTTCCTGGATGGATCGGCCCATCCGCTCATCGGCCACCTGCAAGGCGCGCTGGTTGGCTTCGAAATGGCGCATGGCCAAGAGCATGTTGCCCATTTCCTGAACCGAAGAGGTGTTGGCCCCTTCCAAGAAACCCGTTTGCACGGTGGTTCCGGTTGCGGGAGTTGTCTTCAGGTTGGCTGGAAGGCGGTAGTAACTTCCGCTGAGATGCTGGAGTTGGGTCGGGTCCGAAACCTCGACCAACTGCACTTGTCCCCTCGGAACGCCGGCCTGAGAGATTTCACCGCGGGGCCCGAACGAGACTGCGCCTGCTTGGGGATCGACGCGAACAGGGCCGGTGTCTCCGAGAACAGGGTAGCCTTCCTTCGTCAGGAGTGATCCTTGGCGATCAACATGGAACTGACCATCCCGAGTGAAGGCGCGCCCGCCGCCGGGAGCTTGAACTGCGAAGAAACCTGGTCCCTCCAAGCCCAGGTCGGTCATGGAGCCTGTGGGTTGAAGGGTTCCTTGGTTTCGATTCAGACCGGCCCGCAACATGGGGTAGGCGCTTCCGGCCTGGGAGCTCGAAGGTGTGGGGTTGGGCGAACCAGGGATGCGGAACTCTTCAAAACCACCTACTTGGGCACGATATCCCGGAGAGGACTGCCCTGAGAGATTTTGCGCCACCAGATCATGCCACTGCATGTTGGCCGTCATGGCCGCTGCTGCTTGATGGAGCGCGATGTTCATCCCGAAACCTCGCAGCACCCTGTGTGCCATCAATTTAAGGGTGAATGGCACATCAGGTGCTGCGATTTGCCGGGGTAGAAATTGGATTCGTCCCAATCGTTGCTCCGACCGATGATCACCAATCCTCAGGAAATGGGTCGCCAGATGCTGGCTGAAGATCCGGGCGCTGTGCCACCGGGTGCCACCGAACCCACCGGGGCTCAGTCCAAGCGCTGGGTCGACCAAGCCGAGGCCAAGGCGGCTTCCGGGGATCGTCTGGGGGCCATCCGTGATCTAGAGCAGGCATTGACGGTAGAGCCCAATTCCTTGTTCGTGCTGAGAACTCTCGGAAGCCTCCTCATGGAGGAAGGAAAGCATTGGGAAGCCAAACAGCGGTTTCAGCAATTGCTGGATCAGCAGCCTGACTACCTGGAAGGAAGGGTGCTTTCGGCTATCGCAAGCCTGAAAATCGGGCGTCTTGACGAATTCCAATCGGAAACCGAGCGCGTGTTGGCGATCGATCCTCAGCAACCGGACGCACTGCGCTGGCGAGCACGGGTTGCTTTTGACAACCAACTGTATTCTGAAGCCGGTCAGTTTTACATACGGTTGGTGGACGCCGGTCACGCCGATGCTGATGTGTTGACCGCATTGGGGGTTTGCTTGGCTCAAGGTGGGCAATGGAACATCGCAGCGGAGACCTTTGCCCGGGTCCAAGTAGCGCACGGGGGAGTAGAGGTGGCCCGTGAAAATCTCAGTGTCGCTCGCCAACGAATGGGGCGTCGAGGAGGAGTGGACGACGTGTCAGCACTGCTTGCCGAAGCGGATGCAGATTACAAATCAGGCCATCCGAGTCTGGCATGTTGGGCTTGGATTGAGGTGCTCCGCATTCGTCCGCGGGATGATGCCTTGAGGCGCTCTCTTGTTTCGGTCTTGTTGGAACAGCGGTGGACCAAGATGGCTCGTCCGCATTTGGAGGAACTTTTCCGTTCCAATCCTTGGGACCCGTCAATCGGAACTTGGCTGGCGTTGGTTCTATTTGAATCGGGTGACAAACGGGGTGCAGCCAATGCATTGGAAGGGGTTTTTGCACTGGATCCGGGTTTCGAAGAGGCGCGTCGATTGGAGGCCGATTTCTCTCTGAGGGAAGGACGGTATGAGGAGGGGCGGTGGTTGATTCAGCGCTTGCTCGATCGGAATCCGGGTGATTTCAGCTTGCTGCTTTCCCGAGGAATCTGTGCCTTCCATTTGGGGCGTTGGGACGACGCGGTGACCAGCTTGGAAGCGGCTGCGGTGTTGCAGCCTGACAATGGTCAACTGAAGCTGAACTTGTCTGTGGCCCGAGAGCAGCAACGGGCAGCGGCCATGGCTCAGGTGGATTCCCACGTACGTTCTGAGCTCGACCGCGCTGGAGAGCTTCAGGCGCAAGGGCAAATTCGTGAGGCACTGGGTCGCTTAGAGGCTTTGGCGGCTCTGCGACCGGATTGGTCGGAGATCTGGGATTCGATCGGCTCTCTTCGATATCTCAGCGGCGATGCGTTGGGTGGCGCTCGTGACTTGTCTCATGCTGTTCGTCTGGCCCCCGGATTGCCCGAGACACAGGTTCGATTGGCCATGGCCTACCGTGATAGCCAGAGGGAATCCGAGGCCTTGGCGGTGCTGGAGCAGGTGGTCACAGAGCATCCGGAGCATGGAGCCGGGTGGCGTTTGAAGGGGGACCTTCAGCTGGAAACTTCTCCAGAACAGGCACGCACCAGCTATTCGGCCTCTCTGCGGAGCAATGGCTGGCTTTCCGACGACCTCATCCGGTTGGGGTTGGCATGTCTCCAAAGTGGGAAGCACCATGAAGCACGCTCGATCTTTGAAACGATTCTTGCCATTCAACCCGGTCATCCGACAGCGCTCAAAGGCCTAGAACGGACCCTAGTTTCCTGATCATGGCGTCCCCCTCTGAAGAGACCAACCCCTTGGAGCAGCTCCGGGCTTTGCGCTCCGAGGTCATCGACCGGGAGCGGACCCGGATGCGCGGGTTGCTGGATGAGGTTCCGAATACGGAGTCGCAGGCCGCCCCGGAAGCCGCCACTACCGAACCCAGTGGGCCCACCTCGGAGG
>CAMCYJ010000052.1 GCA_945883815.1 Akkermansia muciniphila
ACGGTCCCCGGGTTGGCGATGGCGCAGCATAGCGGTTTCGGGAACCGTCTTCGCATCGAGCTGTTCCCAGCCTTGTCCAAAGGGCAGGGGACGCTGCAGACGCTTCCAGCGGAAGCGGGTTCCATCGGGCAACACACGTTGCCCCCGGACACCACGAAAAGAAATCGCCACGGTCTGGATCTGAGGGCTGATCCATTTCTTGGCTCCGGTTTGACCCTGGTTTCCCACTTCCGCCAATGGCACCCCGGCATTGCGAGCGCGACGCAATCGCTCGACTTCATCGAACTCCGCACTCCGTCCCCGCTCCAGCAGTTCAGCCCGCAGTACCGCCCGCTGCAAGGCCACATGGAGACCCTTCCAGGGCTCCGGATGGCTGGACTCGCGCCAGCGCCGGGCCTGCTCTCGCAAGTAGTCGGACTCGTGTGCAGCGATGTCGGCGATCCGTGCCAAAACGCGGGGCAGGGCCGGGCTGTGGTGGTTCATCCAGTCGGGAATCAACTGGTGTCGGACGCGGTTGCGAGGGATGGACAAGTCCTGGTTCGAGGCATCTTCGCGAAATCCGATCTTCTGTTTGATGGCAAACCGCACGAGTGCAACTCGGTCGATCTCCAGGAATGGTCGGAGCAGGGAAACACGCCGATCGGACGGCGACGGCGATCGTTCGCGCATTCCGGCCAGGCCATCCGAACCGGCTCCGCGCAGAAGCCTCAGGAGAATCAGTTCAGCTTGATCCTGCGCGTGATGGCCCAAGACCACCTCGAGCGAACCCGCGGAAAGCGCCGTCCGGGCCAGGAAGGCATGGCGCAGACGACGTGCGGCCATTTCGAGGGACTCGCGTGACGCCTTGGCGGCCGCCTGCACGGAAATCTTCTCCACCACGCAGGGCAACCCAAGGGCCTCCGACTGAGCGCGAACCCAGTCCGCATCCCCATCCGCATCGGCACCGCGGAGGCCGTGATGGCAATGCGCCACCGTCAGTTTCCACGGAAACTTCCGACTCAGGCGGGCCAAGCTGTGGAGCAGCACCATGGAATCCAAGCCCCCAGAAACTGCCACCACCAGGTGCCGCGGCCCGTTTCCGAACCGCTCCGCCCAACGCTGGCGGAGTTGCTGCAGGAATCCATCCATTGGAAACACAATACTGGATGAAGGCTCCCGCCGCCGAGACTCAAAAGGTGACGTCGCCCGGGCCGAGGATGCCTGCTCTCCGCTCGCTCCCGCCATCGGCAAAGCTCAAGAGCTGGTCATTCACTCGGTAGAGATCGAGGCGATTCTCTGGGAGACGGTCGAGGCCGACAGGCAATCGCCCAACCGTGAGAGGAATCTCTGCTGGAGCGCAGGGGGCTTGGAACCGGGATGCGAATGGGGTTTAAGAACGACCGATGTGCCACTGCGTTGGCGCATTGCCCCGGCGAGGGGTCCCGCGATAGGCTAACCGCTGCATGAAGTTCACCCGCACTGGCGCTTGGGTTGCCTGGACGCTGACTGCCTTGGCCCAGGAAGGCGTTCCGAAGGCGGCCACCGCTGATCCGTCAGCGATCCGCATCGAATCGCGGGATGGTCTGGGCGAGGTCGAATTGAGTCCGGATGCCCGGACGGCTTCGGCCAAGAATGGCGTGGTGGTGCATTGGATGGGGAGCGCAGTCAGCGCTCAATCGGTCACGCTGAGCCAAGAAACAGGGGAGGCCACCGCCGAGGGGGATGTCGTCGTCGAATACGCCGGAGAATCCGGAGAACGTATCCGGTGGAAGGGCCAGAATGTCCGCTTCGATTTTCGTCAGAAACGATTGGAGGCCGGTTCGTTCCGCTTTGGGGCAGGTCCGCTTTTCCTTCGGGGTGATCGGTTGTCGGTGACTCAGGGCGGTACCAATCAAGTCGTGCTCGATGGCGAAGTGACTACCGACGACGCAGCAGAACCCGGTTACAAGATTCGCGCCAAAACCCTGAGCATTGACAGCAACCGAACCATTTCGGCCGAAGATGCATTGCTCTACGTCGGCAAGGTGCCGGTGATGTATTTCCCGATGTATGTCCGCAAGGCCGACCGGCATCCGAATTTCTTCAGCATCACCCCGGGATTTCGGAGTTTGTACGGGCCTTATGTGCTCGGCAGCTACCACTGGCTGGCCCGCACCAATCTGGAGACGGTTGTGGATCTGGATTACCGCCAACGCCGGGGCATCGGTGGCGGTCCGCGTCTGTCCTATGACTTGGGCGACTGGGGCAAGGGGCGGGGAGGGTTCTACTTCATTCAGGATCAGGCTCCGGAGCTCAGTTCGTTCAACGGACCCATCGATCCCGACCGGTACCGGTTCGATTTGCGGCACTCGATCACCAATGATTCGGGTTTCGAGTTCAAGGGCGTCCTACGCGGTCAGAGCGATCCGATGGTGCTGCGCGATTTCTTTGAGCGGGAATTCCGGACGGATCCCCAGCCCAAGACCTTCGTCGAGTTCTCCCAGCTCAATTCGAATTGGAGCCTCGACTTCCTGGCACATGCGCAGGTCAACGAGTTCTTCCGAACGGTTGAGCGACTTCCAGATGTCCGTCTTCGGGGCCTGCGGCAGCAAATCGGAGTGACGCCGATCTACTACGAGAGCGACAATTCGTTGGCCTATTTGCGTTACCGTGACGCATTGGCAGGCGGCACCAATTACGCGGCATTCCGCGGCGATACCTACCATCAGTTGGTGGCACCTCATACCGTCGGCGGATGGCTGAACGTCTCACCCCGGTTGGGCGCGCGGGCCACTTACTACGGGGACCCGGAGGGCCTGAATACGGTGAACAATGACCGGGAGCGATGGGTTGCCAACACGGGCGTGGACGTCGGGTTCAAAGCCTCGAGAGTCTGGCCGACATACTCCAGCACAGTGCTCGACATGAACGGTGCCCGCCACATCGCCGAGCCCCAGTTCAGCTACGTTTTTGTGCCGGAACCCAACCGCACCCCGACCGAATTGCCTCAGTTTGACCGGGAACTCATCAGCCCAAAGCTGTTGCCCATCCATTTTCCGGATTACACGCAAATCGATTCAGTGGACAGCCAGAACACGGTGCGACTGGGTCTTCGAAACAAGGTTCAGACCAAGCGAGAAGAGCAGGTGGAGAATGTCCTGAATTGGTCGCTATTGACCGATTGGCGTATCCAGCAACGGACCGACCAAACCCGATTTTCAGACCTCTATTCCGAGGTCGATTTTACGCCCCGTTCTTGGCTTACGCTAACCTCCGAAACACGGTTCAACACCGTCACCCGCGAGTTCAGGGAATCAAATCATCGGGCCACCTGGTCGCCCACCGAGTGGTTTGACTGGAGTATCGGGCACCGATACCTCCGCGACGACTGGACCTTGTATGGCGCCGGCAACAACCTGATTTTCAGTCGGTTCCATGCAAAATTGAATGAGAACTGGGCTGTCCGCGGGGTCCACCAGTTCGAGGCACGCGACGGAACACTGGAGGAGCAGCAGTACCAAATCTATCGGGACTTAAGGAGTTGGACCGTTGGGCTGGGCATCCGATTGCGGGACAATCGAATCGGGCCTCAAGACTTCACGATTGCGCTGACCATCTCGCTCAAGGCGTTCCCGCGATTCGACCTCGGTGACGATCGTGCCAACCCTTCGATGCTGTTGGGAATGTGAGCTCAGACTCTCGAGAGGTTCACAGCTTCTCGAGATTCAGCTATCCGGGTTCCTGGAGCCGATTGATTCAGTCAGCCCGGTTCATCGGACAAAGGGCGCGGTTCATCGGACAGAGACCGACTTTGGGGAACCGTCAGGCAAAGAAAGGCACCCACAGGCGGATACTGTAAGTGAATATAACACACATTGTGCGGTATTTGAAACAGGCCAAGACCAAGGATTTCCGGAGGAATTTCAAAAACCTGGTCTGACTGAATCCTTCGGTTCCGAGAACCCATCCTACGGCCAACTCACGGGATCTTCTGCAACTCCGCTTGGGTCCACGAATCCTCGCGCTTCGATTCCAAAGTCCGGATGGCTTTGACCACCTCCGCTGAAACCGGCGCGGCGGCATGGCCCCATTCGCGACGGATGTAGGTCAAAGAGTCGGCGATTTGGGCATCGTCCAGAGCCTCGGCCAAGGCCGGCATGTTCAACTCGTAGCGAACTCCTTTGACTGTGATCGCATCGCGCAAGCCATGCAGCACCACCCGGACCAGACGTTGTTCCGAGCCCAGGACCCATTCCGAATCCACCAGCGGTGGCGCCAGACCCTCTTGGCCATTGCCATGGGGTTGGTGGCAGGCCCCGCAAATGGTCGGATAGATTTCACGACCCCGGTCGAAACTGGCTTTGGCGATCGGCGGCAAGGCCTTCACGTTGGCTGTGGCCAAGGTGTCCGCACTGGCCGACTTGCCAGGCCAGAAATAGAGCGACTCGATCTTCAGAACCTTTCCCAGGATCTCGGCATTGGCGGAACGACGCAGCGCCACCAATCCTTCGGGTTCGCCAGCCAACTCCGTCTGCTTGATTCGCGGAGCCGGAGCCCCCTTGGAGGCCACCGGTACCAGGCCAGCGAATCCGTCCAACAAGGCCGGCAGTGGCCACTCGTTGTCCTTGAGTTTTGCCGCCAGGTTCAAGGCCGCCGCAATCTCGGTCGGTCGCCCCGAAGCCGCGATGCATCGGGCCAGCTTGGACACCAATGGAGCATGGTCTTGCTTGTCTGGCCCGCACTGGGCGTCGCCGAGCAATTGGGTCAAGAAGGTCAACTCGCGCCCCTTGAGCCCGCTGATCGCCGCATCTTGACGCAATGGCGTGGCTGGCCCGGTCATGAGCAGGAATCGCATCGCTGCGTCGGCCGCAGGCGTGCCGATGTTTCCCAGAGAACAGAGCAGGGCAATTTGAGCATCTCCGCGGACGGACGGTGCGCGTTGGATCATGCGTTCGACGGCCATTTCCCGCACCGGGCCCGGGGGCAAATTGTCGGTAATTCGGAACGCAGCGGAACGCACCTTCGAATCTGGATCGTCCAGAGCCGAAAGAAGGGCTTCCAGGTTCAACTTCCCCTGCCCTTCGAGTGTCCAGAGGGCTTGGAGACGCACCACTGCAGGCGTGGAATCGCGTTGGGTGACCAATTGCTGCAAGGCCTCGGCAGAATCGGACTTGGGATTCTCCACCAACAAGCGTTGGGCGGAGTCCCGCCAGAACCCATTGGCACTGGATAGGCGAACCATCAGGTCGCGAGTCGAGGGCTTCTCGGGCAGACGCGCCGCGCGGTCCGGCAGTTTCCCGGAATGGACGATCCGATAAATACGCCCCAGGTCGGTTGGCGCCTGCAGCCCGCGGGACTCGATTTGCTTGCGCAGATAGCTGGTCAGGTAAATGCGGTGCTGGATGAGCCCCCGGGCCATGTCGACCACATAGAGCGCGCCATCAGGACCATTTTGCAAATTCACCGGCCGGAAACGCTCATCGGTGGAAGTCAGGAATTCATCGGATTCGTAGGCGTTGGTCGCCGTGATCACCCCGTCCTGTTCGGTCAGCTTGTTGCGGCGGATGAGGTTCGCGCTCGGTTCGCAAAGGAAAACGTCACTGCGGAAATTCTCCGGAAACTGGTCGCCCCGGTACACCAACGGGCCGCAGGCGGCCGTGAAGCTGGCGAGCTTTCCTTCGGGCGTGAGGGTGTTGGGCTGGTAGCCGCGGTTCACGCCCGGATTTACACGCGAGGGCCAAACTTGTTGCGACTTGGCCAACTGCGCATTCACCCCAGCGGTCGACTTCAGGTTGGGATTCCGGGACAGGTAATGTGCCGGCAAGAGGTCGCCGCGAATTTGGTCGGAGTTGGAATTGTAGAACAGCCGGCCCACATCGTCGTGGCTAATGCCCCACTGGCCCCGGGTCACGGTTTCTTCGCGGATCCACGTAGGTGCTGAACCCGCAGTTTGTGGGCCCGCAGTGTTGCGAAAGCGGACCGTGTGGTTGGCCGAATAAATCCAGTTGTCGAGATTGCGCAGCAGGCCGTTGCTGGCGTGCTCGGGGTTGGATTTGAGCCCCAGCGCCGGGTCGTTCTGGGTGGCATAGTCGCTGGCCACCAGAATCTTTTCGTCGGCTTTCCCGTCCCCGTTGGTGTCCTTCATCCACCACAATTTGGGCGGCTCGGCAATCAATGCGCCACCATGGGTCAGGTGGATGGCCCGTGGCATCACGAGTTGGTCGGCGAAGACCGTGCGGGTGTCCATGCGGCCGTCGCCATCGGTGTCCGTGAGGATGACGATGGACCCGGTGGGGTTGGCTTCACCGCGCGCCTCTTGGTCGGGCATGTAGCCGATCATTTCCACCACCCACAAGCGCCCCTGGGGATCGAACTCCACGGCAACCGGCGAGTGCACCAACGGTTCAGCCGCCACCACCTCCACCGAGAATCCCGGCGGTAGGCGGAAGGTACGGATTTGGTCGGCCGGTGACAGTACCGGAGCCGGTGGAATCCGGTCCGCGGCAACCACTTCGCGTTGGGCCTCTCCGGGCTTGTCCCCGTTCTGGGCGACCGCGGTGAGGATTCCCAGGCAAAGCCCGGACAAAACATGGCGCATCATGGTAGGCAGTGAGGTTGAAGCTACCCTCAGATTGGCTGATGCCAAGTGGCAACCTCGGCGGCGACTCCGCGTGATTTGCTCGGTGAGCTTGCATTCCGGTCGGCGACGGTGGCTATCTCGGTCCATGGACACTTGGTGCGATGTGGCAGATGCCGGGAGCTTGACCCCGGGAAACTGCCGAACCGTTGAAGCGCGGGGCCTTCGGATCGCCCTGGTTTGTTTGGAGGACGGCTTCCATGCGGTGGAAGACGCCTGCCCGCATCGCGGCGGATCCATGGGTTCCGGATACTTGGACGGATGCACCCTGCACTGCCCGCTGCACGGATGGGCTTACGATGCCCGAAGCGGATGCGGAATTACCCGACCTGACAAACCTCTGCGATCGTTCCCCACCCGAATTCAAGAGGGCCGAGTCTGGGTTCAACTGATCGCCAAAACTCCCAGCGCACCCGTGCATGAGGCCGACTGAGTCGACCCCACCGCCGGCGTTGAAGGTGCTGTCGTTGGGCACCCAGTTTGCGGGACTCGGAGGTGTCGAGTCGGTGTTGCGTTCACACCATGAAAACGACGCGGACCAAGGCGTTGATTCTCGGTTCCTGGTCTTCTGGGAAGATTCTGCGCCCGGGTGGCCGCGCGCTCGGTTTCTGGGTTTCCGTGACACCCTGTCCATCCGTCAGGCCCGCCAACGGGTGGCCGCGGCATTCCCGGACTGGAAGCCCGATGTCGTTGTCTACCACACGACCTGGGGCTGGCCTTATTTCGACGACTTGTTCCCGCCGGCCCGCCGCATTCTGTACTTGCACAGCGACACGCCAGGGCTCGATGAGCAGTTGCAGACCCGCGCCCACTGGGCCGACGGCTTCGCCTGCGTCAACGACCGCATCGCCGAACGCGTGATGCAAGCCCGGCCCGATGTGTCGCCCGATCGGCTCCTCCGGGTGCTTTATCCCATCGACCCGCCCGCAACCCTTCTCGGGTCGGCCCGGCCATGGGGTTCCCCGCTCCGCCTGGGTTTCTGCGGCCGCCTCGCCCACGAACAAAAGCGCATCGACCGCATCCCGGAGTTGGTCTCGCGATTGGATGCAGCCGGGATCGACTACCGGCTCGAATTCTTGGGCGATGGACCGGAACGGTCGTGGCTGGAGGGCCAGTTGCCGGATCGGAAACGCTTCGTCTTCCACGGTCGCAAATCGGGAACCGAGTATTGGAACATTCTGTCGAGCTGGGACGCTCTGCTCTTCGTGAGCGACTACGAAGGCACTCCCATCGCGCTGCTGGAAGCCATGGCCGCCGGCGTGGTCCCCATCCATCCGGCCATCGGCAGCGGCGGTGACCGATACGCTGCGGATGTTGATCCCATGCTGGCCTATCCGGCCGGTGACCTGTCGGCCTTGGCCGCATTGATCACCGAACTGACTCAATGGCCAGCCACGCGTATTGAAACGGTCCGGCGCCGGGCCATGGACCGGGTCCAGGGTCACGCCTCGGCGGTGTACCGGGCGACCTTCGCTGATTTTCTCCGACACATCGCCAGTCAACCCGCCCTACCCCGCCGCCCCTTGCCTGCACGGCCTCCAGGCTTGGATTGGCTGTCGTTTCGGGCCACCCGAAAATTGATGGAGTTGCGCCGCCGTTGGAAAGACCGGTGATTCAGGTAGGTGCTCCACCGGAGTTTCAGCGAATCACAGTCGGGGATGGGTGCGGCGGATTTCAGCTTGTGAGGGATTGGTCAGAGAACTTCACCGGCGGATCCAACCCGAGGAAATTCAGGCAGACTCCGAGCCCACCGGCTTCCGGTAATGCGCATGCAAACTGGTGCCCCAGCGGAGGTAGTGACGGCACAGGCCCGCTCGGTAGAGGAAGGTCATCAACTCGGTCCAGAATCGACCCGGCTTCGAGGGCCTTCGACCCAAGACGTGTTCCAATTCTCCCTGAGTTTGAAGACTGATTCGAACTTGCACGCCCCTCAACGGATCGGAACCGAACCAAACGGGCTGCATTTGGTGCTGCTGGCCTAGGTGTTCGAGATCGGAGCGACGCCAATGAGTGATGTGATGGGGTGGCCACTGACAGGGCTCGAGCGTCCACCAACGATACAGCCCCTGACCGTGCGGAACCGAAATCACCAAATGCCCACCGGGTGCGACCAAACGCGCCGCGTCACGGAAGAACGCGACCGGATCTGGGACGTGCTCCATGACCTCGAAGGCGGTGACGAGTGAGAATTGCCGACCCGAATGACTTAGGGCGAAGACCTCGGCGGTCGAAGCATGGACGTCGTGTCCCTTGGCCTGAGCCGCTGCCACCGCCTTCGGATTCAGGTCCAGGCCATGGGTTTCGATGCCCTTGGAGCGGGCCAAATCCAGAAAACCGCCATCGCCGCATCCGAGGTCCATGCAATCGCGCGAACCCACTCGGACAGCCAAGTCGATCGCATGTAGGAACGACGGGCTGTCACCGGGATAATACCGTGCGACCTGTGTTTGTAAGTCGGTGTAAAAAGCCCCATTGCCGGGCAGCACCGGATCGAAGAATTCGAACCCGCAGGCCGAACACCGGTGTTGGGTCACTCGTGACGCACCTTGGAATGACGTCTGCGCCTCCGGGCCCAAGGTCACTCCGAAGTAGTGCCACAAGCGGCCGATTTCCTCGGGCGTGAGGGAATCGATTTCGGTGGTCCGCTCATGGCGGCACAACAGGCAGGCGACAGACTTGGCCATGGTGTGGTTCAACAGAAACGCCCCGAATTGCAGGCGTCAACGTCCCGGGTGGCGTTCAACGGTGATCCTCACGGAAACGGAAGGGCTTCCCGCCGGTGATGTCGGTGCTGGTGAACGACGGGCACCAGTACCGTTCGATGTGCGCTACAACCCGGTCGGTGCCGGTGAAATGATCCACCCCGGGAGGCCGTTCCGGGTTGTACATCGTGTCAGTCAGGTCGCGGATCAGGGCCACCTGCTTGCCCATGCGGACCATTTGCCGGATGGCGAAGGGGCGCCCCAGCACACACATGTTGAGATGCACACCGCACAAGATGACATGGTCGATGCCGCGCTCGGCGAGCAGGTTCCAAGTTTCCTGGCCATCGTCGGTGAGGGCGTCGCCCGGTTCAATGCGTAGGCCTGGATGCTGGCGAGTCCACGCCTCGCGGACGGTGCACTTGGTGCCGTTGCACGAGCACCCCATGTCGGAATCGTCGATGGGCAGCACTCCTTCGCGCGAAGCATCCGGCCAGCACCAGCGGGTCCCCCAGCGTTCTGCGGTGGCCAACGGACGGGGGGTCGCAGTGTGGCGCGCCTTGAGGGCCAACTCGCGGGCCGGGGTTCCTTGATAGAAAGCCGTGACGCTGCTGGGAGCGTGGATGATGAAAACACCCTTCTTTCGGGCGGCTTCCAGCGTCCGGTTCATGGGTTCGATGAGTTCGCCCACTCGGGACGAAGCCGACTTGCACCAGTGGTCATCCCACATGTCACACACGATGATGGCGGTGCGGTGGGGGTCCCACGACTCCACGCGCTCTGAGGCTACGATGACGCCGGAGGCTCCGCCATTCTGGGATCGCAGGTGGAGATTCATGGAGGAATTCTGCGTACGCCCTCCCGACGAGGCGCACCCCGCGAGCATGAGCAAGGCGAGCCACAGCCAAGAGGGGCGGATCCGTAGGGAATGCATGGCGGAAATCTTTCTGAAGTCCGGGCCGATGGAAAGCATCGAGCGCGTCAACGAAGAGCGGCGCCGCCCAAGCGCACCAACCGAGAATCGCTGCGCACGAAGAGAGAGTTCGAGGCGATGGACGGAGTGCCGATGACCGTTTGCTCCAAGGTCAACTCACTGACCACGACCCCCTCGGCCTTCGACGGATCCACCACCTGCACCCGGCCGTCTTCGCTCACGCAGTACAAATGCCCGCCGGCGACCACCGGGGTGGCGCTGAAGGAACCCTTCAAGCGCAACTGCCAGAGACGCTTGCCGTCTTGCGCATCGGCACACGTCAGGATGCCGCCATCATTGAGGGTGATGAGGCGACCACCCACAACCACCGGGCTGGCGGTGCCCGGACGCAATTGGGCCGAACGCCAAACAGACTTCGGCTTTGCATCGCCCGCGGTGGGTTCCACGACCGTGATCCCATTGGCGGGAATGACCAACTTGCCCTGGCTGACTACGAGCGAGGGCACAGTCGAGGCCCCGTCGCTGAGGTCCCAGGCGATCTTGCCGGTCGTCGGGTCCACGGCTGTCACCCCTTGCGAGGACTGCAGCAACACCCGATTGGGTTGTCCCGGCGATTTGAAGACCACCGGCGAAGTCCAGTTGGCCTTTTTCGGGCGGTCCAATTTCCAGCGATTCACGCCTGTGCGGGCATCGAGTCCAGCGGTGAACGATTCGCTGTCGTTCTCGACCATGGTGACCACTACCCCATCCACCACCACCAAGGACGAGGACATGCCCAAGGAGTTGCTTGCGTTGGGGTAATCCCGGCCCAGCCCGCGGAACCACAACAACCGACCGTCGAGATCCAGAGCCACGCAATCGTTGGAGGAGAAGATCGCGTAAATCGCCTTGCCGTCTGAGGCCGGTGTCGGAGTGGCAGCGCCGATCTTCTCGTGGGTCATGGTCCGACCGGTGGCCCAGAATTGGCGTTCCCAGAGCAACGCCCCGTCCGTCACCCGGAAGCACAGCACATGGAGTCGATCCTGACGGGCGCCGCTTCCGGCCGTCACGAAGACCTTGTCTCCAAGAATCAGCGGGGACGAAAACCCACGGCCCGGCAATGAGATGGACCAAGTGATCGAAGACGCATCGAGGCGTACCGGCACGCCGGTGTCACTGGAAAGTCCGTCGCCATTCGGACCTCGGAATTGGGTCCAATCGGCGGCACCGAGGGAGCCGGCCACCGTGAGGGCCGCAGTCAGGAGGAGGGAGAGTTTCATGGATCGTGGGTCGGTCAGCGAGGTTCAGGAACGGATTCAGCGGGTGGAGACGATCGGGGTGCCCTGCTCGTCGGTGACCCGGAGCTGGAATTCCCATTCTTTGGCCCAGTCTTGCGTCTGTTCGTTCTGGGCGCATTTGACGAGGAGGATGTTCTTTCCGGCCTTCAATGAAACGGGCATGCGATACTGGTCGATCTCGGCCGACCGATGGTACTCATCACGACCAAAGATCAGCACCCCATTCACCCACACCTTCCAGCCATTCTTGCAACCCAAACGCACTTGGGCGGTGCGGGCCGAATCGCTCCAGAACTCGGCGGTTGCATAACCCACCGCACCCTTCAACGACGAGATCGCCTGATTGAAATCCACTAACCCGTATTCGCTGCGGGTCTCATAAGGGAACCACTTCACCGGGCCGCTCTTGCCCGTGAGTCCTGCTCCCAAGTCCAAGTGTTCTTCCGGCGGGTACACCTTGGCGAAACCGGCCTCGCCGGTGTTGTCGAAGGGCCCGATCAACTGCCACTTCGAAACCCAACCAAAGGTCTTGGCCAGGTCGACCTTGTCGCCCAAGTCCTGCAGCCGCTTGGCAATGTCTTCGATCTGGTCGGCTTCCCGGGAAAAGCCGAGTGCCTGGCGGTAGGTGGTCACCGCAGTGGCCTTGGTTCCGTTGGTCTGCCGGGCGGCGGTGGCCATGAGTTGGGCGACGGCCTCGCGGCGCATTTCAGAACCGGGATCTTGCAAGAAATCGGGCAGGATTGTCTGAGCCTTCGACGCGTCCACTCGCTGCATCAATTCGAAGGCCAGGCGGCGAGCCCGCGGATGGTGTCGGGTGTCGCGCAGGACCGTCTCGAGCGATTTCACCGAGAGCTTCGATCCGGCAACCGTCTCGCGTTGCACTGCAGCCTCGATCGCCGCACGAATCCAGTTCAGCGCGTAGTCATTGGCTCCGTCCATGGCCACGATCAAATCGGGGATCTGGGAGGCCTTGGCCTTGGCCACGTCGTTCCAGGCGGCTTGGGCCACTGCATTCCCCTGTCCTTCCGGCCCGACCGCCTTGAGGCGTTCGACCGACGACGCCAGTTTCCTAGGGAGAGCGGCCACACTGTCGATCGCTGTTGCCACCACCAGCACAGACGCCGCCAGAACCGAATGCACTCTTGCCATGCGCCACACCCTACCCGTCGCCAAAGGCACGACAAGCTCGGCGGTGGAGATCCGCTGATCCGGTGGTTTGGCCTTTCCCGGCGGGGCCCTAGGCCGCTGAATTGCGGTTCATGACCGACATCTCAGGCATGCCACAGCCGGTTCGCCTCGCTCGTCATGCGATGGCGACCCGCTTCGAGTGGGTGCTTTGGGGACAGACTCCGGAGCGGTTGCGCGCCGCCGGTGAGGAAGCCCTGGACGAGGTTGACGCGCTCGAGTCGGCCCTCAGCCGATATCGCGGATCTTCGGATATCGCCCGGGTGAATGCCGGCGCTGCGGTGGGGCCAGTCCGGGTATCACCGAGTACCTTCCGTTTACTCGAGCGGGCCCGGAGTCTTTCCGAGGTCACCGATGGGGCCTTCGACATCACGGTGGGCGCCCTGCTGCGGGCCTGGGGGTTCGTCGTCGGCACTGGCTCCAGGCCATCGCCGGAGGCCGTTCGTCAGGCCCGCGACACCTCAGGGTGGCACCGGGTCCGTCTCGATGCCTCGGAATTCTCGGTGACCTTCGATCGCCCGGGCGTGGAACTCGACCTGGGTGCCCTTGGTAAAGGTCACGCCCTGGACCGGGCCCTGGACTTGCTGACCGAGGCCGGCGTGCCACACGCGCTGTTGCATGGGGGCACCAGCAGCATCCTCACTCGGGGATTGGCTCCGGACGGACGGGCTTGGCGAGTGGGCTTACCCGGCCCTCGGGATTCCGCACCCGAAACGACGGGTTTAATCGCACCTCCTAGCGCACCAGCGGTCACAAATTCGGTCGAACTCCACGACGAATCCCTCTCGGTCTCCGCAGTCTGGGGCAAGTCCTTCACCGAAGGTGGCGAGGAACTGGGCCACGTGTTGGATCCACGCACCGGCGAACCCGTTCGCCGGGCCCGCTGTGCTGCCGTTGTAGGTCCTGAGGCTGCGATCTCCGATGCGTTGTCTACCGCCCTGCTGGTTCTAGGCCCTGAAGGTCGGCCACTCATTGAGGCGAACAATTCCGGTTACCGTTGCATCCACCTGGAGTGACTCACCGCACCGGTGGCGGATTCGAAAACGGCAAAAACCCGAGGCTATGGCCAGTCCTCCGGTCTCCGTGAGGAACTTTGGTATCAGTTTGTGTGGAGGTCCCCGATCACAGAAAATCAGCCCATCTTCGGAAAGAACCGTCGGGCAGTCGTGCAGGTTTCGGCGGACAATGCTTCGAGGCTCAGGCCGCGGGCCTCGGCGATAGCTGCGGCCACTTGGGCTACATAGGCCGGCTCACAACGCTTGCCGCGGAACGGGACCGGGGCCAGGAACGGGCAATCGGTTTCCAGCATGAAGTGCCCACCCGTCGCGGCCGCGGCCGCTTCGCGCACATTCACGCCGTTCTTGAAGGTGGCGATGCCGGTGAAGCTGGCCATCGACCCGAGCGCCTCGACCTCGCGAAGCTCAGGCACCGAACCCACCCAGCAATGGAAGACGCCCTTCACCCGCGCGGCGTAGGGCCGAAAAACATCCAGGGTCGGCGCGAAGGAGTCGCGGGTGTGGATGATGACGTTGAGGCCCAGTTCCGCGGCCACCTCCAACTGCTGCTGGAACAGCGACGCCTGCTTCAGGCGATTAGCGGCATCGGCGACCGGTTCCGGTTCGGGCTCACCCGGGCGGCGGAAGAAATCGAGACCGGTTTCGCCGATGGCCACCACCTTGGGATGCCGCGCCAAATCGCGCAGCGCGGGCCGGATTTCATCGGGTGACTCATCCATATGGCCTGGATGGACACCCACGGCCGCAAACACCGACGGAAAACGCTCTGCGATGGCCACGGCCCGGGCGCTGCCTTCGAGAGTAGTCCCGATGGTCACGATCCGCGTGATCCCCGCCACCGTGGCACGCTCCACCACGGACTCCAGATCCTCGGCATAGTCCGGAAAATCCAAGTGGGCGTGCGTGTCGAAGAACTCGGTCATGTATTGGTGAGACTGCATAGATTGATCCGATTGGATCAAGAAGGCTCACCTCTTGGCCCATAGGCTCTTCGTCCGGAGCGAATGGATCCAAGCCGGAGTGTCCAACGACTCCAGACCTCCCGGAGTCGATCCATGGGTTCGGCCACCGCGGCAGGATTGCCACTGACGGAATCCAGTCGGGGATGTCCATCCGAACCGCTCGACCGACCTAGAAGGTGGCCCGTACGAATCCAGCCTGAGTAGTTGATCAGCCGATCTTGGTCAGCCGATCAATAGGCTGTCGTCCGCTCGAAGAGCCACGTTGCATCGATGGCGTCCAGGCGGGCGTCGGTCCGGGACCGCTGTCCGTAAGTCACGAGCATGGGCGAACGCCACTTCTTGATCTCGGAGTGTCCGTCGGCGAACGACAACCCACCGGCGCTGTTGTGGTACGATGCGGGGTAATCGACCCACGAGGTCCTCGATTCATGGACAAACCAGCCGTCGTTGATCGACGCAGGATTCTCGTCGATCGTCACCCAAGTCATCGCGGCTCCGAGGACGAAGTCGCTCTGCTTGCGGTAGGATCGACCGCTGGTTCGCTCCTGTCCCGGAAGCGGGTTCATAAAGCAGCTCATCGCCAAACTCCGCACCTTGGGAATCCCGCCGCCGGAACCCCAAGGGCTCCGGGTGGTCGCCCGGTCGGAAGGACATTTGTACACGCCCAGCGACCCGACATAGCGGTACAGCAAGGAATCCATGATGAGGATCGTGTTGGTCCAACTCGGACCCTCATGCATGGTGCCCATGCACCACTGGTTCATCGGGTACACCTTGGTCGGACTATGGGTCGAAACGAGACCACCAAGACCCGACGAGAGACAGATCTCGTCCCGATGGTCCCCTGAATACAGGGTCCAACCCAGCATGAGTTGCTTGCCATTATTCATGCACAGGATGCCTTGAGCCTTGCTCTTGGCCTTTCCCAGGGCTGGCAGCAGCATGCCCGCGAGGATGGCAATGATCGCGATGACCACCAGCAACTCGATGAGGGTGAAGGCGTGGCGTCTGGTCTGAGAAAAACCGTGTCGGTAAACCGAATTCATCAATCTCAGTGTCTTAATTCTATGCCGCGAGATTCAAGTGCCATCCAGGTGACGAATCCGTGGACGCCGGTCGATAAATCGCGAGCCTCGATTCAACGCCCTAAACTGGGACGATCAGAAGTTTTCGCGTTTGGTAGAGGCACGTCGAAGATTCGGACCAGCGAGCGGCCATCGTCGGGTACAAACCAGAACCGAAGCCCGTCCAAAGAGAGTTCGACCCAGAACGCATTCTGAGTGAGCACCCGGCCGGAGGGGTTTCTCCGGTCGACCGGCAATTGAAATACAGGCTGCGGGACGTCGGCCTCAACCAGTTCAATGCCTCCCACCGAATCCTCTCCGCCCGCCCCCGGTCGACCGGGCCGGCTTCGTAAACCGCCGCAAATCATCTGCCCATCGCCGATCCAATGACAGTCCTGATAGTCGATGTGGAAGGAAGGGTTGCGACGACGCAGGATCCCGGGACCGACCAGGGCGTCGGTGATCGCCCCGATCTCCGGGACACGCCAGGCGTAGAAATCCCGCGAGCCCCAACTCATGCCATGGAGAACCCGCGCGGCCGGATCAAAGGCGACCGCTCCTATGTGATCGGCAAAGCTGAAAATCTCTGTCGACCCGAGCGGATTGAGGTGAATCCGATAAATCTTCGAACGGCTCCGAGGACGGTATTCGGCGACGGGCACCCAAATGCACTCCCCGTCGAAATCAATGCCCCCCGGGTGGTAGATCGAGCCCTGCCCCAAAATGAGGTCGCCAGTTTGCTGCCCAGTCTGGTCGAAACGAAACAGGTGCCCAACGCCCTCGCCAGGGTCGCGGTCGAATCCATCCTTCGGAGGACTCAACGCCTTCGGGCGCCGGGTCACCTCGACTGACGACAGGTAGAAGGTATCCCCCACCCTCACCAGACCTTGTGGGTGGTGGGCATCAAACCGGAGGGCCAACGCGGGTCGCTCCAGCCAATGTGTCTCCGGCGTCAGTTGCCGGATCCTGAGGGCCAATTCCGAGCCCCGACCTGTTGGGGAATCCGCTGCGCGGGACTTCAGCGGAACAACGACAAAAAAAAGGAGAACGGCCGCCCGAAGGAGTGAACAGCGAACAATCATCGTGGGTGACATATGAACTCCCCGCAGACTGAGTCACCAAGTTCAAATCGGTGCCGACGGTCCGGTGGGCAAATCTTCCGACGCAAACCTCGTTTTGGGTCAGTGACGACGGCAGTCGAAGGCGGAAGAGCCTTCGACCGCCGTCGCGAGGTCGACGCCGATGGATCAACGAGCATCGGGATCACCGCTTGAGGCGCAGATACAAAGCATCGCCAGTGGCACCTGTCTCGTAGGGGCCTGCGCCCGTTACAATGGGGCTCCAAGGCCCTGAAAGACGGTCAGCCTTCTCCAAGGTCGCCTGTCCCGTCCACGATACCTGGATGCCACCGCTGGTCCGGAGGATGCCCAGCGTCAGCGACTGCGGGGTCTGAATCTGCGGCAGTAGGAACGCCTTCGATGTGATCTGGCCCACGCCGCCGTCCCCGCCGCCGGTCTCGCGAGCGGCCGTATCGACCGCGAACGCCCCGTCGATACTCACACTCCGGTTGTTCATGGCGGCGTGGGTCGCCTTGCCGGCATCCAAGGACACCTTGGTTCCCGACAACCACGAATTAAAGCCAGACCCGCCATCGATCTCTGCCGTCCAATTCTCGAGGGTTCCGCCCTCGAAGTCGCTGTTGGGGAACGGGAGTTTCGCTCCCACACCATCCCAGACAAAAAGATCGTCGAGGCACAACCAACCCCAACTCGCCTTGAAGGCGCCAAAGCGGTCTTCGGCCCGGAGAACAGCTTGGAGTCCACGGTGCTCCGGCTTAATGTAGAAGCGGTATTCGGGATAGTGCCAGAGATCTCGTCCGCTGTTGGACTGATTCAGCGCCATGGACTGATTGCGTTGGCGGTATCGGAAGTCCCCCTCGTCCCCGAAGCTGCCGTTGCCGTTGCTATCGACGATGAGTTCGATCCGACCGTAGGCGACATCGGTTCCGTCGTCGGTGTATCGGATGCGGTCGCTGCCCTGCGCCGAGGCGAACTGGACGAAGGGCGAGGACGCCGCGTCAGGGATGGGGGCAATCGTGAACACGTCGGACCGAATCTCCACGCCGACTGTCGAACGGTCTCCGCCGCCCGTGCCGACATAGGTGCGACCCGACATGTGGTCCCGGCGGGCGCTTGTGTCGAAGAACCAGGCGTCCGCGGTTCCCCCGGCCTTCTTCACCACCGTCCAATTCGGGATTCGGCCGGACGGATGCCGCTCTGGCGTCAACTCGTTGCCCACCTCGGCGAACCAGGCCGTCGCATCAGGATGGCTCTGGGGCGTCGGAACGCCCGCATCGAAGCCGCCGTTCTTGATGACGGTCTCCTCCCAGTCCCAGTTCATGCGGAACGCATCGAGGGCAACGTGGAATACCGCGGAGTCGTCGAAAGCCACAATCTGGGCCCGACGGCCCTCGAGTCCGGAGGTGTTCAGGATCACGGTCCCGAAATCGTTGGCGGGGGCGGTGCCCAAGCCGGGCCAGAAGCCCCTCAGGGCGATGTCCGTCTCCGGGTCGAAGCGTCCATTAGGATTCTGGGTGGCCGTACCCAGATCCAGGTAGACGCCGCTGGCGTTGTCGCTGCCGTTCGACGCCAGGTTGTTGACGAATTCAGAACCGCCGCCCGAGACGCTGCCAGAGATGAAGCTGGTCATCCCGGGCAGCACGAAGGTCTCGGATTCGATCACCGCCGTCTCTGTCGAATCGGACGAGGCCGGATCGGTCCGGGTCGAGAAGAAGTTCTTCCCGTAAGTGAGGATCTCACCGGTCTCATCGGAGGTCACCAGCTTCGAGGACGGGGACACTGACGATTCCAGAACCTTCCATCCTTCAAGCGGGTTCTGCGCCTCGAAGGAACCATTCTTGAGGACGTTCGGCACCACCACACCATCGGCTCCGTTGACGACGATGGAATTGATCGCCAGGTAATACTTGGCGCTCTTGTCGACGATCCGTATCCGCATCGGTTGACCGACGTATTCCGAGATCTGAAAGAAACTCAAGCGCACCCAGCCCTGATAACGGATAATGTCGCTGTTGCCACCGCCCAACCAAGTGGCCGGTTCCTGCGACAGCCAGCGATCGATCGTGCCATCGGCGCCGACATCGATGCCGATGTCGAATTCGCCCGGAACGAGGCGAGGCACCCCGAAGCTTCCCGATGAGTCGCCGATGCCATTGGAGCACAGGTCGATGGTGATGAACGCCGGAGCGTTCCCGTGGTTGTTGGTTGCCGCCATTCCATGCGGGACCATGAGAGTTCCGGCTAGGATTGATGTCGCGAGCAAGAGTGAACATGGATTCATGACACCCACACTGTTGAAAAGGTCTGTGGCACCTGCGTGGCGACAGGCCGACAAACCGGAAAACTGTCCGATGTTTCGAGTGCGTGTCATGAAATGAGGATTGGAATCCACCCCGCCGGAGACTCGTCTGGCGGCTTCAGGGTAGGTCACAGGGGGGGCGTAGCTTCGATCCGCAATACCCCTTTCTTTCCTGCTTCCCCGGATCGGCGGTTTCCCGCCACCCTTGCACATGCTCCTCGGTCAACGAATCCAACTTTGGCTTTGCGTCCTGATCTTCGGCATGGGCCGGGGTGTGCCCGCCCTGCCCGCCGCAGAGCCAGTACGATTCTCTCTGAATGACGGAGACCGGGTGCTTTTGATTGGTGACACCTTCTTCGAACGCGAGGTCGATTATGGGTATTTGGAGACCGCGCTGACAGCCTCTTACTCCGACCGTCGTCTCACCTTCCGCAACCTGTCCTGGGCCGGCGATACCCCGATGGGCAAAGCCCGCGCCAGCTTCGATTGGAACAAGTCGGAAGAGAGCTGGCTCAAGCGCGTTCAAGAGCAAGTCGCCATCGCCAAGCCCTCGGTCGCCATCCTCAGCTACGGAATGACTGCGGCCCTCGAGTTGGCCGATATTCCCGCCGGCGAGGCTCATGCGGCGTATCTGTCGAAATTCATCACCGACACCGGACGGCTGATGACCGGAATCCGCGAGGCCAGCGGCCAACCGGTGCGGTTCGTATTGTTCACGCCGATCCAGCAACAAGGGGAACGGCCCGATTCCAATCACTCCAAGGCACTGAACGAGGTTGCCGAGGCCTTGGGCGACCTAGGCAAGACTTCGGGAATTCCGGTGGTGGACATCCTGGGCGCGACGCGTCGCATCTCGATGCTGCGTATGGTCACCTACGAGAGCCCGGTCATCCTGAATGACACCGGCTACCGCATGCTCGCTGACCGGTTGCCCGAGTTGCTCGGTATCCAAGCTCCGGCCAAAGGCACCGACACCGCCCTGCTCCGCTCGGCCATCCAGCACAAGAATGAGCTGTTTTTCCACCGCTGGCGTCCGGCCAACTGGACCTATCTCTTCGGCTTCCGCAAACACGAGCAAGGCCGCAACAGTGTCGAGATTCCGCAGTTCGACCCCATGATCGCTGAGTGGGACACCAAGATCGCCGGCCTTCGCCCTTCTGAACAATCCGACCCCAAGGCGATCGCCGAAGTGCGGGCTCTGCTGGCGAAGAAGGCGACCCAAGCCAGCGCCGCGGCCGACTCGCGGGCGAGTGTCTCGAAGCAAGCCATCCCGAGCTTTGACAGCGGTGAGGGCATTGAGGTGAGTCTCTGGGCCGAGAACCCGCTCCTCCACAAGCCCATCCACATGAACTGGGATCCGCAGGGGCGCCTCTGGGTGGCTTCGTCCGAGGTTTATCCGCAAATCAAGCCGGGGCAACCGGCGGTGGATTCCGTGGTGGTGTTGGAAGACACCGACGGAGACGGCAAGGCCGACCGCCACACCGTCTTCGCCGATGGTCTGCTCATTCCCACGGGCGTGGTTCCCGATGGAAAGGGCGGCTGCTACGTGGCGGCCAGTCATCAGCTTCTGCATTTGGAAGACACCGATGGCGACGGCAAGGCCGACCGCCGTACGGTGACCCTCTCGAGTTTCGGCACCGAGGACACCCATCACAACCTCCACACACTGCGCTGGGGTTATGACGGGCACCTCTACATGAACCAGTCGATTTACACGCACACGCACATCGAGACGGCCCACGGGGTGCGCCGACTCAATTCGGGCGGCATTTGGCGCTTCAATCCCGACTCGTGGACGCTGTCGGTCTTCACCCGCGGCGGTTGCAATCCGTGGGGTCATCATTGGGATCAATACGGCAACTCCTTCTTCACCGACGGCGCCGGCGGCAAGGGCATTTACCACGCGGTCGATGGTGCGACCTACTTCACTTATTCGGACATGCGCCGGGAGGCCGACAGCATCAGCCCAGGCAATTATCCCAAGTTCGCCAGCCTCGAAGTCATCCACAGCCCCGCCTTCCCCAAGGAATGGCAGGAGAATGCGATCACGTGTGACTTCCGAGCCCACCGCATCGTTCGCTTCTCGGTAAAGGATTCGGGGTCTTCGTTCCAGACTCAGGAGCAGCCCGACTTGCTCCGCTCCACCAACGTCACCTTCCGCCCCATCGACTTGCGCCTCGGGCCGGATGGCGCTCTGTACATCGCCGACTGGAGCAACCCCATCATCCAGCACGGCGAGGTCGATTTCCGGGATCCCCGCCGCGACAAGGAGCACGGCCGCATCTGGCGCGTGACCGCCAACGCCTCCGGCAAAGCCCCGCGTCGTCCCGCTCTGAATCTCACCAAGCTCCCCACGACAGAACTCCTGGACCGAACGCTGTCTGCCAATGGCTGGGAACAGGAGCAGTCCCGTTTGGTCCTGCGCCAGCGGGATGCGCGCGAGGTGCTCGACAAGGCGACCTCTTGGGTTAAATCCCAGAAAGACCCGCGAGCCGCACTCGAGGTGGTCTGGCTTCATCAGGCCTTCGGCCGACCGAGTGGACCGTGGCTCACCCAGTTGACGGGCTCTCCGGATCCTCGCCTTCGAACCGCCGCCACTCGGCAGTTGAGCCACTAAACAATTGGGGATCGGAGTGTCATGAGTCGTCTCAAGGAAACCGCCATCCAGAAGTTGTCCCGGTCCGAATCGACCGAGGACCATCTTGAGCGCATCCAAGAGTTGGTCGAGCGCAACGGGTATGCCCGGGTCAGCGATCTGGCTGAGGCCCTGGGCCTGAGTTCCTCCAGCGTGTCGAACATGGTCCGCCGACTGGCAAAGCGCGGCTTCGTCAACTACCAGCGCTACCGGGGATTCACCCTGACTGCTGAAGGAGCGGCCGTCGCCGCACACGTCAAGGATCGGCACCGCACCCTCACCGAACTCCTGACCTTGCTGGGGCTCGGAGCCGAAACCGTCGAGCGTGAGGTGGAAGACATTGAACACCACCTGACTCCCCAAACCTTGGCTGCGCTCACCGCTTTGGTGGGGTATTGGAAAGATCACCCCGCTGAATTGCAGGCTTTTCGTCGATTTCAGGCTCGCGGCTCGTCCGCAAAAAACCCACCTCTCCCGGGCTCCTGAAAGAACGTGGCACCGGATTCGCACCGTCGGTGAGCCTTCGCGGGTGCTTCGAAATTCGGGAAAACGACCCTCGGGTCGAGGCACCCAAAGCGGGAACGATGGTGATTCCTGTGCAATTCCGGCTTCACCTCGGTTTCTCCATCGGCCAGTTTAACAACCTGTGATCAGCACCACCGCCGAACTGCGGGAACTCGCGTGCCGAGTGCGCGAGTCAGAATGGGTCGCTCTGGATACCGAGGCCGACTCCCTGCACGCCTACCCTGAAAAACTGTGCCTGCTCCAGGTCGGTGTGCCGGGCGGCGAGTACCTCGTGGACCCCTTGGCGGACCTGCACCTAGAACCGTTGTGGGACGCCATAGATGGGCATTCCATCATCTTCCACGCTGCCGACTACGACCTCCGGCTGCTGTTCCGTGGGCATCACTTCAAGCCCGCCCGCATTTTCGATACGATGCTGGCCGCTCGCTTGGTGGGCGAAGCCCGCTTTGGACTCAACGATGCGCTCAACACGCACCTCGGCATCACCTTGGAGAAAGGGTCGCAAAAGGCCAACTGGGGGAAACGTCCCCTCACTCCCGCCATGGTGGACTACGCGCTGAATGATGTGCGCCACTTGTTCCCCTTGCAGCAGTCCCTCCTGCGTCGGTTGGAATCTTTAGAGCGCCTCGACTGGCACCATCAAATCTGTGAGCGGTTGATCCGCGACTGCTGCCAACCGGAGCGTATCGACGACGACGCCATCTGGCGCACCAAAGGACACGACAAGCTGGATGCTCTCGGATTGGCGGTTTTGCGCGAACTATGGCACTGGCGCGAGAAGGATGCGCTCCGCACCGGTCGTCCGCCGTTCTTCATTCTCAAGCATGAGCAATTGGCCGAATTGTCCGCGTCGGCCTCCGAAACCCGCTCGACGCGCGGTCTGAACCTGCCCCACTTTCTGACCTCAAAGCGGCGAGCTGGATTGCTCGATGCCATTCAACGGGGACTCGAAGTGCCGGAGAGCCAGCTCCCCCGCCCGATCCGCGTGCATTCACGCCGGATGACACGGGCCGAGCTCGACGTGTCCGACCGACTGGCTCAGGTCCGTGATGCCCACGCCCGTGAGCT